>QHWQ01000221.1 GCA_003222635.1 Acidobacteriota bacterium
GCCTCCGCGATGCGCAGACAGTCGCGGTCGTCACCGGTCAGCAGGCGGGACTCTTCGGCGGACCACTCTTCACGCTGCTGAAAGCACTCACCGCGGTCGAGCTCGCCAGCACGCTCGAGAGGGACCATGACGTGTCCGCCGTCGCGATCTTCTGGATTGACGCCGAGGATCACGACTGGGACGAAGTGAAGTCGTGCGGCGTGCTCGACAGCTCGATGGCGCATCGAACGATTGCCATCGGCAATCCGCCGGGTGCCGGCGTGGAGCCGGTCGCGCGCGTATGTCTGGATGACTCCGTCAGCGCTGCATTGACGGAGGTGGCCGCGGCACTGCCGCAGACGGAGTTTACGCCGGCCCTGCTCGAGACGCTGCGCATCGCCTACGAGCCCGGCACCGGCATGGCCGATGCCTTTGGCCGCTGGATGGAATCCGTCCTCGGCTCGCGCGGCCTCATCGTCTACAACTCGGCGGATCCGGCGGCCAAGCCGCTCGTCGCCGATCTGTTCGCGCGCGAGATCGAACGGGCCGGTGAAACCGCGCGCCTCGCGACGGAGGCGGGCGCGGCGATGGAAGCGCGTGGCTATACCGCGCAGGTGACGCCGCATCCGGATACGGTGGCGCTCTTCCACCTCAACGCCGCGCGCCAGCCGATTCGCACCCAGGGCGGCTCGCTCGTCGTCGGTGAAACGGTTGAGAGCAAGGGGGCACTGCTCGAGCGCGTTCGCCGCGCGCCCGGAGAGTTCAGCCCCAACGTGCTGCTGCGGCCGCTCGTTCAGGACACGCTCTTTCCCACCGTTTGCTATGTCGCGGGTCCGAACGAGCTCGCGTATCTCGGCCAGCTGAAAGGCATCTACAGCGCCTTCGGCGTGCCGATGCCGCTCATGTGTCAGCGCGCCACCGCCACGCTGCTCGACTCCAACGCGGCGCGATTCCTCGTACGGCATGACGTGCAGCTCGAACAGCTCCAGGCGCAGGACGAAGCGCTCCTCAATCGCCTGCTCGAAGCGCAGCTGCCGCCCGGTGTCGACGCCGCCATGCAGGAGGTGTCGACGCTGCTGCAGGAGCGGATGGAGCAGCTGGCGACGAGCGTCACGGAGATTGATGCGACGCTCGAGGGCGCCACACGGTCCGCGCTCGGTCGGATGCACGACGACGTGAGAAAGCTCCACGGCAAGATCATTCAGGCCGCCAAGCGGAAGGACGAAACCTTGCGCCGGCAGTTTCACAACGTGCAGGCGCAGGCGTTTCCGGGCGGCGACCCGCAGGAGCGCGCCGTCGGCTTCGTGCACTTCCTGAACAAGTACGGACCGACGCTGGTCGATCGGCTGCTCGAGGAGCTGCCGACCGACATGGGCGTGCACTGGGTGATCACGCCGTGAAGAAGATGGCGCGCGTGCGCAAGTGGATCGCGCGCAACCCTACGCCGGCCAGGTACATCCTGCTTGGCTGCTCGATTGCGTCGCTCCTGTTCGGCGCGCTCCTCATCTACTCCTACGTCTCCTTCTCGCGCATCATCGACGCCCGGCTGCACGGTGAACGCGAGCGCACGCTGCCGCGCGTGTATGCGCGGCCGCTCGAGCTGCGGCGCGGCGAGTCGCTGACCGAGCTCGAGCTGATCGCGCGCCTCAACGACCTGGGCTATGCGCAGCGGCCGATGGTCGGCGCCCCCGGAGAATTCGCGGTTGCGCGCAACGCGGTGCTCTTCACGCCGCGCGCGGGCGCCTTCAGCGGCAGGACGATCCGCGCGACGTTCCCGGCGCCGCCGCCGGTGCGACGCGCCAGGGGACCAGCGCCGCCTCCGCCGCGCGGCATTACGCGGCTCGACGTCACCGCCGGCGCCGGCAAGCCGGTCGGCGCGGAAGCCGTCACGCTCGATCCGCCGCTGCTGACGGCGCTGATGACAGGCGGCGAGCGCGAGAAGCGCCGCCGCGTCGGGCTGAGCGTGATTCCGAAGCGGATGCAGGAGGCGGTCCTCGCCATCGAGGACCAGAGCTACTACTCGCATCCGGGCGTGAACCCGTTCAGCATGATCCGTGCGGTCATCGCCAACCTGTTCAGCCGCAACAAATATCCGATTGGCGGCAGCACGATCACGCAGCAGCTCGCGCGGATGTTCTTCCTCACCGACGAGTTCAACAGCGAGCTGCAAAGCGGCACGCGCTCGTATAAGCGCAAGGCGCAGGAAGCGTTCATGTCGCTCGTGCTCGAGCGGCGGGCGTCGAAGGACGAGATCCTCGAGCTCTACCTCAACGACGTCTATCTCGGGCAGCGCGGATCGTTTGCCATTCACGGCGTCGCGGAAGCGGCGCGGCTCTTCTTCGGCAAGGACGTCGCGAACCTCACGGTCGGCGAAGCGGCGCTCATCGCGGGCGTCATTCAGAACCCGGGACTCCATTCGCCGTTCGTCAACCCGAAGAACGCCGTCGAGCGGCGCAACGTCGTGCTGCGCGCGATGGCGGACGAGGACTACATCACGCCGGACGTGGCGGAGCGTGCGACGCGCGAGCCGCTGCAGGTCGCCGCCCGCAGCGTGGACAACGAGGCGCCTTACTTCGTCGACGTGGTCGGTCAGGAGATGGCCGAGAAGTTCCCCGGCCTGACCGCGCAGGAGAATTCCGTCGACGTCCACACGACGCTCGACATCAACCTGCAGCGCATCGCGCTCGACGCCGTGCGCGACGGCCTCGCACGAGTTGACGAGATGCTGGCGCGGCGCAAGCGCAAGGGACGAGCGCAGGCGGCACTGCTGGCCGTCGATCCGCGAACCGGCGAGATCCTCGCGATGGTCGGGGGCCGCTCCTACAACCAGTCGCAATACAACCGCGCCACCTCCGCGCGCCGCCAGCCCGGCTCCGTCTTCAAGCCGTTCGTCTACCTCGCCGCGTTCGAGCGCGCAGCCGAAGAAGGGCGCAGCGACCTGACGCCCGCGTCGATGACCAACGACACGCCGGAGGTCTTCACGTTCGACAACCAGACGTGGGAGCCGAAGAACTACGACGACTACGACGGCGAGATCACGTGGCGCCGTGCGCTCGCGATGTCGCGGAATCTGGGAACCATTCACGTTGGCGAGGCGGTCGGCTTCGACAAGGTCGCGGAAGTCTGGAAGCGCGTCGGCGTCGGCACGCCGCCGAAGGGCGTGCCGGCGATCACGCTTGGCGTCTTCGAGCTGACGCCTGTTGAAGTCGCCCAGGCGTACACGCTGTTCACCAATGGCGGCGCGGTGCGATCGCTGAAAGTGATCGACGACGTCGATGCCGGCCAACGCCATCTCGTGGCAAAGGATCCGCCGCTGCAGCGCGTCGCCCGTGCCGACACCACGTACCTGGTGACGAACATGATGCGCAGCGTGCTCAATGAAGGGACCGGCGGCTCCGCGCGCGCGGCCGGGTTCACGCTGGATGCCGCCGGCAAGAGCGGCACCACCAACGACCTGCGTGACGCGTGGTTCGTCGGCTTCACGCCGCAGCTGCTGACGGTCGTCTGGGTCGGCTTTGACGACAATCAGCCGGTGTCGCTGAGCGGCAGCCAGGCGGCGCTGCCGATCTGGACGCAGTTCATGAAGAGCGCGACGGCCGGCCAGCCGAGCATCGCCTTCGATGTGCCGGAGGGCATTACCTTCGCCGAGATCGATCGCGACACCGGCAAGCTGGCCACGCCTGGATGTCCTCGAACTTTCACTGAGTCATTTCTTGCCGGAACCGAACCGACCGAATATTGCGAATTGCATCGATGGTGAACACCGAACGAGGTGTTCACGCTTCTGACTTCTAACTTCTCGGTTCCTGTTCAAGTTCGGTGCTCCGTTCGCTCTTCTCCGTTCGCTCTTCCCGTTTCTTCTTCTCTGTTCGCCGTTCAGTATCTTGTTCTCTGACCCGGTGTTCGCAATTCCTGCATTCGTTCGGGAGACTTCGCATTGCAGTAATCGCAGTGGAATGCGTCTTCCGAACGTAATCAGGCGGATTTCCGCGGGCACGAGGCATGCTCCTCAACGAGTCATGAGAGGTGTTCAGCGATTCACCGACCTGCGCGCCTGGCAGGCATGCACTGTCTACAAGAAGGCCATCTACAGGCTGATCGAGCGCGGCATGTACGGCAACGATTGGAAGCGCCGCGGCCAGCTCGAGGAATCTGTCGCGGGGCCGCCGGACCACATCGCGGAAGGATTCGGGCGGTTCAATCCGCCCGACTTCGCGCGGTTTACGGTGATGGCGCGCGCATCGCTGATGGAGTCGCAAAGTCAGCTGCACGACCCCGTCGACAAGCGCTACATCACCGAGGAGACGCGCCTCCAGCTCGACGCGCTTGCCGGGGCGGCGCTCGAAGAAGTCACCGGCCTCATGGAATATCTCCAATCGCCGGAGACGCTGCGGAACGCACGCCGGGCGCGGGAGCGGCGTATCGCGTCGCGGCCCGAGCGCCTGGCGAAGCGGGCGCCGCGGAGTGAACCTCGAACCCCGAACCACGAACAAAGAACCGCGAACAGCGAAGCCCGAACCCCGAACACAGAACCAGGCACCGAACCTGAACACGAACAGAGCACGGAGAACCCGGAAGAGTGAACAGCCGATATAATTGAGGTAACCTTCTGCAAGGCAATGGTTTCCCACGAACTTCCCGAGCGGTCGCGGCGGCTGTTGGCGGCACTGGTGCGCGAGCACATCGCCACCGGCGAGCCCGTGTCGTCGCAGACGCTCGCCCGTGAGAGCGGCCTCGGCGTATCGTCGGCGACCATCCGCAACCTGTTCGCGCGGCTCGAAGCCGAGGGATACCTGCATCAGCCGCACACCTCCGCCGGCCGCGTGCCCACCGATCGCGGCTATCGCGTGTTCGTCGATCTGCTGCTCGATGGGCGCAAGCCGGTGCGACCGGCAGCCGGCGTCGAGAACGAGCTGCGCCAGCAAGCCGAGCGCTCGCCGCTGATGGAAGATCTGCTCGTCAGCGTGACGCACATGGTGTCGCGCGCGTCGAGGCACGTGGGCTTCGCCATCGGCAGCAGGGATATCGCCGTGCTGCAGCGCATCGAATTCGTCCCGCTCGGCGGAACCCGCGTCCTCGTAGTCGTCGTCTCGAGGGGTGACCAGGTCACGCAGAAGGTCGTGGACGCGGGAGAACCGATCCGCTCGGACGACCTGGTGCAGGCAGCGAACTACCTGACCTCGGAGTTCGCGGGTGTTCCGCTCCTCGACGTCCGACAAGCGGTGCTGACGCGCCTGGCGCAGGAGCGGACGCTCTACGACCAGCTGATGGGCCGCGCGCTGCGTCTGGCCCGCTCCACGCTGGAAGACCTGCCGAAGCAGAACGCGTTTCACGTCGAAGGCGCCGCATCGCTGCTCGATACGCCCGTTCCCGACGGCGTCGCACTGCCGACCTTGCGCGCGCTGCTCGAGATGATGGAAGAAAAAGAGCGGATGCTGCGGCTGCTGAACCAGTACATGGACGGCCCGGGCTTGACGGTCGTCATCGGCGGCGAGCACGTTTCGCCCGACCTGCGCCCGTTCAGCCTGATCGCGTCGACGACGACGGACGGCGGGACGATCCGGACCGTGGGCGTCATCGGCCCGACGCGGATGCAGTACTCGCGCGCGATCAGCGTGGTCGACGGCGTGGCGCAGGCGGTCGCCCGCGTGCTGCGCGCTAATTAGGTGGGTGGATCTACGAACGACTAACCACCAACTACTGACTAGAAAATGCCAGACGACGCGATGAACGAACAGGATTCGACCGGCGCGGCAACCGAGCCCCGCGAGCCGGAGGCGCAGGACTCCGCGGAATCGCCGCTCGACGCGCTCCGCAAGGAGAAGGATGCGCTGCACGACCGCCTGCTGCGCACCGCGGCCGAATTCGACAACTACCGCAAGCGCGTCGATCGCGACCGGCGCGATCAGGTTGACGCCGCGACCGCCGATGCGGTCGTCGATTTCCTGCCCATCGTCGACGACCTCGAGCGCGCGCTGAAGGCGCCGACCGGCGGCGACAGCGAAGGCTTCCGCAAGGGCGTCGAGCTGATTCATCAGCAGATGGTCGACCTGCTCCGCAAGCGGGGCGTCAGGCCGATCGAGGCGGTCGGCGCGGAGTTCGATCCGCGCTATCACCAGGCGGTCGCCCAGGAGGCCAGCGCCGACCATCGCGAAGGCGAAGTGATGGAGGAGTACGCCCGCGGCTACATGCTCGGCGATCGCCTGCTGCGCCCCGCGATGGTCAAGGTAGCCAAAGCGTGACGACCAAGCGCGACTACTACGAGGTGCTGGGTGTCACGCGTACGTCGACCGAGGTCGAGATCAAGAGCGCGTACCGCAAGCTGGCGCTCAAATACCATCCCGATCGCAATCCAGGCGACAAGGCGGCCGAGGAGAAGTTCAAGGAAGCGGCGGAAGCCTACGCCGTGCTCGCCGACACCGACAAGCGGCACATGTACGACCGCTTCGGGCACGCGGGTCTTGGCGGCGCGGCCACTGGTGGGTTCGATCCGACCGTCTTCACCGGCTTCGAAGACATCCTCGGCGGCCTCGGCGACATTTTCGGCATCGGCGAGATGTTCGGCGGCCAGCGCCGGCGCGGCGGCCCGCAGCGCGGCGCGGATCTCCGCTACGACCTCGAGATCTCGTTCGATGAATCCGCCAGGGGCGTCGAGACGACGATCCAGATTCCGCGGCAGGAGACGTGCGACACGTGCCGCGGCACCGGCGCGGCGGCCGGTTCCAAGCCGCTCAGCTCGCCCTGCGCGACGTGCCGTGGAGCGGGACGCGTCCAGCAGCAGCGCAAACTGACCGTCAAGATTCCCGCCGGCATCGCCGCCGGTCAGCGGCTGCGCCTGAGCGGCGAGGGTGAGTCGGGCGCCGGCGGTGGACCGTCCGGCGATCTCTACGTCGTCGTCCACGTGCAGGAGCATCCGTTCTTCCATCGCGACGCCAACGATCTGTTCTGCGAGATTCCGCTGAACTATCCGACGCTGGCGATGGGCGGCGAGATTACCATCCCCACGCTCGAAGGGAACGAGAGCTTCAAGATTCCCGAAGGGACGCAGACCGGCGCGACCTTCCGGCTGCGCGGCCGCGGCATGCCGGATGTGGTGTCGGGCCGCGGGCGCGGAGATCTGCTCGTGACGGTCAAGGTCGTCACGCCGAAGAAGCTCGGCAAGGAGCAAAAGAAGCTCCTCGAACAGCTCGCCGAGACGCTGCCCAAGGAGAAGTTCGAGCCGACGCCGCGGGAGGAGCACGACGAGCGCGGCATCTTCGATCGCGTAAAGGACATCTTCGGCTGAGGATGCGCACCTGGCCCGCGCTGGAGATCCAGCAGGCTGCCGCGGACACACTCGATCTCATCCAGGCCTTTCTCACCGACTTCGACGTTGCCGCGATCGACGACAACGTCCCCGAACTTCCGCTCGTCTTCTTCCACGACGCCGCTGAACGTGACCGAGTAGCTGCGGCGTTGACCGCGGCGTTTCCCAACGTCGTCGTGCGGCCGGAAGACGTGCCGGACGAAAATTGGGCCGCGCGCTCGCAGGCCACGCTGCGCGCGGTGACGATCGGCACGCTGACCATTGCACCGCCCTGGGATGTGCCGGTGGGGTCCGGCTTTAGCCGGACCCCCATCATCATTCAGCCGTCAATGGGGTTCGGCACGGGGCATCACGCGACGACGCGCCTCTGCCTCGCGGCGCTGCAGCAGATTGATCTGCAGGGCAAGAGCGCGATCGACGTGGGCACCGGATCAGGCGTGCTGGCGATCGCCGCGCGTCGTCTCGGCGCGTCAGGCGTCCTGGCGATTGACGATGATGCGGATGCGATCGCCGCGGCGGAGGAAAACGTCAGGCTCAATCAGGAGTCGCGCATCGCGTTCGAGCTCGCCGATCTGCGCGCATCCAAGATTGGCCAGTTCGACTCCGTCATCGCGAATCTGACGGGCGGTCTGCTGATCGCCGTTGCCGATCGTCTGACATCCTTGGCGGTGGCCGGAGGACGTCTCGTCCTCAGCGGTTTCATGGATCAGGACGAAGGCGACGTTATCGCGGCGTTCGCCGGCTGCTCGGTCGAACACCGCGCGCAGGAGCTCCATGGAGCGGCGCCTATGCGGGTATCACAGGTGGACTGACAATTCACCGCGCGTCAACGGCGACCGTCGTCGCCGCGCCAGGCGCTTACTTCATTACGACTGATCCCGCACAGATCGCGGAGGCTGGTCGTGGAACAATCAGCGCTGTCAGGGGTATGGGAGGCCTTCGCTCGGGATACGACTGGCATCCGTCGAGCGCGCTGATTGGCATCGCCATCGATCTCGATTGGATGCCAGCCACCGCCGCGCGTTCATTGACGACGCGCTACCTTTCATATGCGGCGTCGTTCACGACCACGCAGTCGATCACCAGCCACTGGCTGGTGACGCTGCGACCACGAATCGGCATCAGGGCTGGACGCTCGCTCGCCTACGCAACCGGAGGAATTGCCGTCGACGAGTCGAGGTACAGCAGTACGTTCACCGATCGTGCCTATGCGGCGCTCGAGCACACGGTGACGCCGCCGCGGACGAAAGGCTGGATCGCTGGCGGCGGCGTCGAGCGTTCGCTTGTAAGGAAATGGACGTGGAACGCGGAATACCTGTTCCTCAATCTGCCGCCAACATCGATGACGGGCAGCGTGACGCAGAGATACGGGGCAGCCGGCGTTTTGCTACGCGACTCTGTCGAACTGAGGCGTCACGTCGTTCGCGTAGGCGTCGACTATCACTTCTCTTCAAAGCAATGAGACGTCGCGCTGCAGTCGGCTTTCGCGCGCACGATAGACCTCGCCCATGCCGCCGGCACCAAAGGCGGATTGAATCCCGTACGGCCCGACACGAGTTCTGGGACCGAGCGCCATCAGCTATGGAAGATTGCGTGAATTCTAACGCCGAACACATGCTCGCGTTGAACAAACTGCGCACATCAACCGACCAGCGCGGTATTCCGCTTTTGATCCGAGCGGCACGCCGCCTGCTTCTCGACGATGTAGGATCGCCCCATGGCGATCTGGAAGCAGGGCGAGAAGGTGGGACTCATACACGTATCCGTGAAGGTGCTCGGCGGCACCGGGCAAAGCTATGATGCGGACTTTCTCGTCGATACCGGAGCAACTGATTCGATGGCGCCTGCATCAGAACTCGCTCGCATCGGCATCAAACCTGTCGCAAAGCTTGCTTATGAACTCGCCGATGGTCGTCTGGTGGAGTACGAGTTCGGGCTTGCGCAGATCGAGTTCATGGGCGATATCACGGCAGGACGGATAATCTTCGGGCCGGAGAATGCCGAGCCGTTGCTTGGCGTGACGCAGCTCGAATCCGCCGGCATCGTGATCGATCCCCGGACGGGGAATCTGAAGCGGCTACCGGCGATCCCGCTGAAACAATTCGCCGCCACCGCGTAACAACGATCCGAACGACCCGAACGTTCAGAATTCCCGCCACATCGTAAAGAACGCCGACAGCGCGACGACGCACATCGCGTCCGCGCGGAGCGTGCGCCCGCCGACGGTAATCAGCCGACAGACGGATGCGCCGCGCTCGATCTCGGGCGGCGTCCAGCCACCTTCGGGACCAACGAGCACCGTCGCCCCTCGTTGCGGTGAGAGATCCAGTTCGGAGGCCGGCGTCGTCTCCGTAGCAGCGCCCGGCTCGACGAGCATCAGCGCCGGCAACGGCAGCAGCATCCGGCCGAGCGACTCCACCAGCTCATCGAAGTTGATCGGCTCGAACAGGCGCGGCACGGTGGCGCGGCCGCACTGCTTCGCCGACGAGATGGCGATGCGCTCCCACCGGTCGCGCCGCGCGCCTTTCGCCAGCGCGGCGCGCGTCACCTCCGTGCGCGACGTGATCACCGGCTGTATCTCCGCCACGCCGAGCATGGTCGCGTCGCGTACGACGTCGTCCATCTTGTCGCCCTTGAGGACCGCCTGCGCGAGCGTGATGGCGACGCGCGGCTCGGGCGCCGCCTGCGCGACGGCATGGAGCCGCACGCGCACGCCGCGCGTGCCGGCTTGGTCGACGATCGCGTCGAACTCGCTGCCGTGTCCGTTGAAGACGCGCAGCGCGTCGCCCGGTTTCAGACGCAGCACACGCGTGAGGTGCTCGCCCTCGTCTTCCGGCAGCGTGACGAGATCGCCTGGCGCGTGTGCATCGGGTGCATAGAAGCGCGCGTGCACGGAGACATTATGCCTTCGGCGTCGGACGCACCCCGCACCATCGCACCTTCGTCACCATCGCACCATCACTTCGACTGCTATACTCCTGCCACTCCTCATGTTTCTCAAGGGCCAGACTGTCGGGAAGTACCGCATGCTCTCTTCTCTCGGCAGCGGCGGCTTCGGCAGCGTCTTCCTCGCCGAAGACACCTGGATCCACAAGAAGGTCGCCATCAAGGTTCCGCACAAGCAGAATCTCGATTTTACCGATCTGCTGAAAGAGCCGCGCCTGCTCGCCTCGATGAACCACCCCAACATCGTCACGGTGCTCACCGCGGAGAAGCAGGATGGCGTCTTCTTCATCGTGATGGAGTACGTGCAGGGGCAGACGCTCGAGCAGATTATCCTGCGCGAGGGTGCGCTCGACGTCGCGCGCGCGCTCGACTTCACGTGTCAGATCTGCAACGCGGTCGACCACGCGCACAAGGTCGGCGTGCTGCATCGCGATCTCCGCCCCGGAAACATGCTCGTCTCCGACGCAGCGATGCTCAAGGTCACGGACTTCGGCACGTCGCGCTTTCTCGAGATCGCGGCGCACGGCACGACGGTCATCGGCAGCCCGCCGTATATGGCGCCGGAACAGTTCTACGGCAAGGCGGTATTCGCGAGCGACGTCTACTCCGTCGGCGTGACGATGTATCAGATGCTCACGGGCGAGCTGCCCTACGCGACGCCGGCGCCGTCGGATATCGAGCGGCTCGTGCGCGGCGAGCTCGTCACGCCGCCGCGCCTGAAGAACAGCAAGATTCCGAAGGCGGTCAACGACATCGTGCTGAAAGCGCTCGCCGCGGATGTCACACACCGCTACCAGCGCGCGGCGGATGTGCTCGCGGATGTGCTGGCCGGCACAACGGTCTCCCGCCGGCCGGTCGCGGTCGCCGCGCACAAGGACGCCAACGTCGCCGAGATTCACTCGCGGCTGCGTTCGCGCGAGACGCCGCAGGCCAGCTTCTGCTGGCACTGCCGCAAACCGCTCCAGGCCCGCACGTCGAAATGCCCGTTTTGCGGCGAGCCGCAGTAGGGCGGGTTTGGCGGGTGGGGCGGGTGGGGTAATCGCGCTGCTGTCCGTGCCGTTCGCGAGCGCTCAGCACACTACGTCCAAGGTGGTCTTCACGCCGTGCTGCCCACAGACACGCGTCTCCAGGACAGATCCGAACATTGGAATTTTCTGACGAGCGTCTCTGCGTCGCCCGACGGCAAACTCGTCCTCGTCGGGTCGGAAGCCGGCTCAAGCACGTCTCACTTTGAGGACTACTGGTTGTTCGATCGAGCCTCCAAGACATGGAGGTACGCCGGCGGCGGCAATGAGGCGAAATGGTCGCCGGACAGTTCCGCAATCCTGTGGTCCACCCCCGAGAGCGTTGGCGCCAATCGGAAGAATTCACGTCTGGGTGGCGCATCTGACGCTGGTTGATGTTCGAACGCTGGAGCAGCAGCCGCTCACCGCCGGCGTCTCGTACGAGTCCGACTTCTTCTGTGTGCGTCGGGATAGACGCGAATAGCTCAATTGCTCGAATTGTCCCGCCTGGTAGGCATACGACTACCCCCTACCCGCCCCACCCGCCGCACCCGCCCTACCCGCCTCAGTTGTCTCCATCACATTCGCCGGTTCCATCATCGCCGTATAAGATCTTTAGAAAGGAGCAGGCATGGCTTTTCCGGGCACCGGCAGAATCTGGATGAATGGGTCGCTCGTGGATTGGAAGGACGCCAAAATCCACGTCGGCTCCCACATCGTCCACTACGGCAGCGGCGTCTTCGAGGGAGCGCGGTGCTACGACACCGTTAACGGCCCGGCCTGCTTCCGGCTCGATGCCCACGTTCGCCGGCTGCTCGATTCCGCACGCATCTACCGGATGGAGCCGAAGTACGGCGCGCCGGCACTCACCGATGCGATCCACGAGACGATCAACGCCAACGGCTTCCGCGCGTGCTACATCCGTCCGATCGTCTACCGCGGCTACGACTCGCTCGGCGTCAACCCGCTTCCCTGCCCCGTGGACACCGCGATCATGGTGTGGGAATGGGGCGCCTACTTCACGAAGGAAGCGATCGAGGAAGGGCTCGACGTCAAGATTTCGACCTGGGCGAGAAACGCCCCGAACACGACGCCCGCCATGGCCAAGAGCGTGGCGAACTACGCCAACGCGCAGCTGATCAAGATGGAGGCGATCGCGGAAGGCTATGCCGAGGGCATCGCGCTCGATATCTACGGCAACCTGAGCGAAGGCAGCGGCCAGAACATCTTCATCGTCCGCGACGGCATCATCTATACGCCGCCGGTGGGCAATTCCGTGCTGTGGGGGATCACGCGCGACTCGGTCATGACCATTGCGCGCGAGATGGGCTTCGAGGTGCGCGAGCAGACGCTGCCGCGCGAGACGCTCTACATCGCCGACGAGGTGTTCTTCGTCGGCACGGCGGTCGAAGTGACCCCGATCCGGTCCGTTGACCGGGTGAAGGTGGGACGCGGCCGCCGGGGACCGGTCACCGAAGCCATTCAGCAGCGATTTTTCCAGATTGTGAAGGGCGAGGCGCCCGATACCCATGGCTGGCTGCAGGCCGTCAACGCTCCAGCCGCGGCTACATCCGGGACGGCGAAAGGTCGATAAAGTACAGCGTGCACGTCAACGACCTTCTGAAGATTGCTGTCGAAAGCGGGGCCTCCGACCTTCACCTGAAGGCCGGCAGCTACCCCATGATGCGCGTCCGCGGGACGCTCGTGCCGGCGACTGAAGACAAGCGGCTCGACCACGACGACATGGTCTCGATTGCCGCGGCGGTCCTGCCGACCGGGCACCGGGAAAAGTTCAAGGAGAACCGCGAGGTCGACCTCGCCTACAGCGTCGCCGGCCTCGGCCGCTTCCGCTGCAACACGTTCCAGCAGCGCGGCACCATCGGGATGATCTTCCGCGTCATCCCGATGAAGATTGCGACCATCGACGAGCTCGCGCTGCCGCAGGTCCTCAAGAAGATCGCGCAGGACGAGCGCGGCCTGGTGCTCGTGACGGGCACCACCGGCTCGGGCAAGAGCACGACGCTCGCCGCGATGATCGACGAGATCAACGCGACCCGCACCGCGCACATCATGACGGTCGAGGATCCGATCGAATACCTGCACCGCGACAACCGCTCGCTCGTCAACCAGCGCGAGATCGGCGTGGACACGATGTCCTTCTCGCACGCGCTGCGGAGCGCCCTGCGACAGGATCCGGACGTCATCCTCGTCGGCGAAATGCGCGACTTCGAGACGATCGAAACCGCGCTGCTGGCGGCGGAGACGGGCCACCTGGTCTTCTCCACCCTGCACACCCTCGACGCGACGGAGACGATCAACCGCATCATCGCGGTCTTTCCGCCGCATCAGCAGAAGCAGATCCGCATTCAGCTCGCCAGCGTGCTGAAGGCGGTCATCTCGCAGCGCCTGATCCCGAAGATCGACAACAAGGGACGCGCGCCGGCCGTCGAAGTCCTGATCAGCACCGCGTTCATCCGCGACTGCATCATGGACAAGGAGAAGACGCACCTGATTCACGGCGCCATCGCGCAGGGCACGTCGCAGTACGGGATGCAGACGTTCGATCAGTCGATCTTCTATCTGTTCCAGCAGAAGCTGATTTCGTACGAAGAAGCGCTGCGCTGGGCGTCGAATGTCGACGAGTTCAAGCTCAAGGTGCAGGGCATTTCGACGACCTCGGACATGTCCCGCGACCAGATGGCCACCGCCGCACAGTCGGGCGGCATCCCGGAGGTCACTCGCTTCGGAGGACGTTAGACCACCGATGTCCGATGGCGCCGAGCGGGCGTATGTCGCCGGCCTGACGCTTCTTGCCCGCCGCGAACTCGCCGAAGCGCAGGTGCGCGAGCGGCTCGCCCGCCGCAAGTTCGAGCCAGATGACATCGATGAGGCGGTCGCGCGGCTCCGGAGCGAACGCGCGCTCGACGACCGCCGCACCGCGCTCGCCTGCGCCCGTACGGAGGTGCGCGTCAAGCGCCGCGGCCGCGCGCGTGTCGTCCGCCAGATCGAAGCGCTCGGCATCGCGCGCGACATCGCACGCGAGGCCGTCGCCGAAGTGTTCGCCGAGGTTGACGAGACCGAGCTGCTGCGGCAGGCGCTCGAACGCCGCCTGCGACGCGGCACCGAGTTGAGCGACGCCGCCACCTTCCGCCGCGTGCATCGGTACCTACTCGGCCAGGGCTTCGACCCCGAACGCGTCACCACGCTCCTCCGCCGCCGCGCAAAGAAGTAACCTATAAGTTCCGTGATGACTGCGAACGAAATCCGTCTTTCTTTCCTCGAGTACTTCGAGCGCAACGGGCACCGCATCGTTCCCAGCTCGCCGCTCGTGCCGCACAACGATCCGACGCTGCTCTTCACCAACGCCGGGATGAACCAGTTCAAGGACGTCTTCCTCGGCAAGGAGATGCGCGACTACACGCGGGCGACCACCGCGCAGAAGTGCATGCGCGTGAGCGGCAAGCACAACGACCTCGACAACGTCGGGCCGTCGCTGCGGCATCACACGTTCTTCGAGATGCTCGGCAACTTCTCGTTCGGCGATTACTTCAAGCGCGACGCGATTCCGTTCGCGTGGAAGATGCTCACCGGGGAATGGAAGCTGCCCGCGGATCGCCTGTGGGCGACGGTGTTTCAGGGCGATGCGTCCGTTCCGCGCGATGACGAGGCGTACGACGTCTGGCGGAAGTTCCTGCCGGCGGAACGGATCGGCGAGCTCGGCGCGGCGGACAACTTCTGGCAGATGGGCGATACGGGCCCCTGTGGCCGGTGTTCAGAGATCTACTACTTCCGCGGTCCGCAGATCTCGTGCACGGAGGAATCGTCCGGCGGGTGCCGCGGACTCGAGTGCAGCTGCGATCGCTTCGTCGAGATCTGGAACAACGTCTTCATGGAGTTCGATCGGCAGCCCGATGGCAAGCTGAATCCGCTGCCGGCGCCCTCCATCGACACCGGCATGGGCCTCGAGCGCGTCACCGCCGTCATCCAGGGACACCTCTCGAACTACGACACGGATCTGTTCGCGCCGCTGCTGAAGGCGATCGGCGAGCGCGCGCAAGCGACGCATCGCGGGACGATGGAGCCGGCGGATATTTCGATGCGCGTGGTCGCGGATCACATGCGGGCGATGACCTTCCTCATCGCCGATGGCGTGGTGCCGTCCAACGAGTGGCGCGGCTACGTGCTGCGGAAGATCATGCGTCGCGCGATGCGCCACGGCAAGCGGCTCGGCATCGAGGATCCGTTCCACCACGCGCTGGCCGCCGTGATCGACGGCCAGTTCGGCGACGCCTATCCCGAGCTGAAGGCGAGCCGCGTGGCCATCGTCTACGGCCTGCCGCGCGACTTCATCGAGGACATGATCGAAGAGCGCAAGCTTGGCTTCGATCGCGAGGGCTTCGACGCGGCGATGGAGCAGCAGCGCAAGCAGGCGCGCGACAAGAGCAAGTTCAAGGGCGCGGGCGCCGCGGACCAGGTGTTCACGGGGTTTGCCGGCGTGCCGGCGACGGCCTTCAGCGGCTACGACAACACGACGGCGAAGACGCGCGTGGTCGCGCTGGCGAAGCTGCAGGGAGATGCGCCACCCGTGGAGGTCGAGAAGCTCTCGGCAGCTGACGCGGGCTGGGTCGTGCTCGAGGAGACGCCGTTCTACCTGCAGAGCGGCGGACAGGTGTCGGACGTCGGCACGCTGCGCAACGACTTCGGGTTCATGGCGAGCGTCAGCGACGTGGAGCTTGCCGGCGCGGGCGCGCGCGCGCACCGGGTGCGCGTCCACAGCGGCGACATCACGATTGGCGCGCCGGTGATCGCGGAGATCGACGCCGCACGGCGCGCGGCGACCCGGCGCAACCATACGGCCACGCACCTGCTCCACGCGGCGCTGCGTCAGGTGCTCGGGCCGCACGTCAAACAGGCCGGCTCGCTCGTCGCGCCGGATCGGCTGCGCTTCGATTTCGTGCATTTCACCGCGCTGACCCGCGAGCAGCTCCGGAACATCGAGCAGATCGTCAACAAGCACGTCCTCAAGAACACGCCGGTCGAGACCGTCGTCAAGCCGACGCAGGAAGCGATCGCCGCGGGGGCGATGGCGCTCTTCGGCGAGAAGTACGGCGACAAGGTGCGCGTTGTCTCGGTGCCCGGCGTCAGCATGGAGCTGTGCGGCGGCACGCACGTCCACGCGACGGGCGACATCGGCCTGTTCGCGATCGTGTCGGAGAGCGGCGTCGCGGCGGGAACGCGCCGCATCGAGGCGATCACCGGAAACGAGTCGCTCGAGCTGTTCGAGGCCAACCGCGAGATCGTCAATTCGCTCACGCAGACGCTGAACGC
This sequence comes from Acidobacteriota bacterium, assembly GCA_003222635.1. Taxonomy (GTDB): domain Bacteria; phylum Acidobacteriota; class Vicinamibacteria; order Vicinamibacterales; family UBA2999; genus Gp6-AA40. The sequence continues at coordinate 16,564 of QHWQ01000221.1, forward strand.
GAAGCCGGAAGAGCTCGCCGGGAAAATCACGGCGCTGCAGGAAGAGACCAAGCGCCTCGCTCGCGAGCTGCAGCAGGCCAGGATGAAAGCCGCCATGGGCGGCGGCGGCGCGGCGGCGTCCGATGACGCGGTCGACGTCGCCGGTGTGAAGCTGGTCGCGCGGCAGGTGAGCGGCCTCGACAAGGACGGCCTGCGTGCGCTCGTCGATCAGCACCGCGATCGCATCAAGAGCGGCGTCGTGGTGCTGGCCGCACCCTCCGACGACAAAGTCTCCATCGTCGTCGGCGTCACTGCGGATCTGACCAAAAAGGTAACCGCCGGCCAGGTCGTCAAGGAGCTCGCGCCAATCGTCGGCGGCAAGGGCGGCGGACGGCCGGATTTCGCGGAGGCCGGCGGCAAGGATCCCTCGAAAATCGGCGAAATGCTCGCATCCGCGCGCGCTGTCGTCGAGAAGCTCATCAGCGGGGCGTAAAGCGTTGTCCAGCGGGGCGTAAAGCCCCGCCCTACACCCCCGGTTTCCAGAAGCCGATACCCCCCATTAGAGACCCCCCTTACAATTACGGTTCAGCTCGACGTGAAAACTGCGCTGTTTCTCGCCTTCCTTACTGCTCTGCTGACGCCGCTGTCTGCCGACGCGCAGATCTATGCATGGCACGACGTGAACGGCACGCTCGTCCTCTCCGACCGCAAGCTCAATGAAGGCGCGATGACCTACACCGTGCCCGAAGCATCCGGCATCCGGACGACGAAAACGGCCCTCGCGGAATACAGCCACACGTACGCCTCGCTGGTCGAGGAGCACGCGTCGCATCATGCGCTACGACCGGAGCTGGTGCGCGCGGTCATTCAGGTGGAATCCGGATTCAACCCGATGGCGCGCTCGCCAAAGGGTGCGATGGGGCTGATGCAGCTGATGCCGGCGACGGCGAAACGCCTCGGCGTGCGCAACGCGTACGACCCCGGTGAGAACATCCGCGGCGGCTGCGCCTACCTGCGGCAGCTGCTCGACCGCTACGACGGCAACGAGCAGCTCGCGCTGGCCGCGTACAACGCGGGCGAAGGCGCGGTCGATCGCCACGGTCGAAACATCCCGCCGTTCCAGGAAACGCAGGATTACGTCAAGAAGGTTGGCCGCATCACGGACGTGCAGCAGGCCTCGCTCCGGCAGCGCATCATCTACAAGACCTTCGAAATCGTCGACGACCGCGTCATTCCACGGTATTCCTCGAAAAAGCCCCCCACCGGCTCGTTCGAAATCGTCGTACAGTAGTTCCATGACACGCGTGCTGTTGACCGCGACATTCGCGGTCGTCTGCATCGCATCGGCCGTCGCGCAAACCGCTGCGCTCGACGAGATGGTGCAGACCGAGCGCCGCTTCGCGGCGCGCGCGCTCGTCGTCGGCTGGAAACAATCCTTCGTCGAGTACTTCGCCGACGAGGCCGTCGCGTTCAACGAGGACAAGACCGAGCCCGCGAAGGAGCAGTTCCGCCGGCAGCCGGATCCTCCGAAGGATCGCCGGTTGATGTGGGAGCCGCGCTATGGCGACGTCGCATCGAGCGGCGACCTTGGATGGTTGACGGGTCCTGTTCGCAGATACGTCCCCGGGCAGAACAACGGGCAGCCGTATCACTTGCTCTATGCGTCGGTGTGGAAGCGGCAGACGGATGGATCGTTCAGGGTCGTGATGGACATGGGCGTCCCGACGCCGGGGTCCGTGATGTTTGCGGACGGCTTCACGCGCGCGCCGCGAACGGAGGTCTACGCGGGCAAAGCGACGCCCGAAGCCGCAACCAGGTCGCTGAAGGATACCGACGCCGCGCTGACCAACGCCGCGCGAGCGGGACAGGCCGACGCCTATCGCGGGCACCTGGCGGCCAGCGCACGGTTTCATCGCGCCGACCTGATGCCGATCGTTGGCGCGGATGCCGTTGTGACGTGGCTCGGCAGCCAGCCCGCGTACGCCTCTGGCGAATCGCGGTACGCCGAAACATCCCAGGCCGGAGACCTCGGCTACACCTACGGCACCTACGCGCTGAAAGGCAATCCGGACGCGCACGGCTTCTACGTGCGCGTGTGGAGCCGCGCTTTCCGCGACGGCGTCTGGCGCGTCGCGCTCGACGTGCTCCAGTAGGTATAATTCTTTTTTCTCTTTAGCGAGGATCAGTGGCCAAACGCACGAAGTCCGCCCTCAAGGCGAATCGGCAGAACGTCAAGCGCCGGGAGCACAACCGGCAGATGCGCTCGAAGCTCCGCTCGGCGCTCAAGGCAATCCGCGTCTCGCTCGACGCCAAGGATCTCGAGAGCGCGAAGGCGGCGCTCAGCCAGACCGTTTCCATCGTGGACAAGATGGCCACCAAGGGCATCATCCACCGCAACACCGCGGGGCGGTACAAATCGCGTCTCGCGTCGCGGATGTCCAAGGCCGGATCGTCCAGAGCCAGCGCGTAAGTGGCCGGCGTCCTGCAGCGGCTTCTCACGCGCTCAGGCCTCCTCCCCGTCCTGCGCAGCCAGTGGCGCGCCGACCAATCCGCGGCCGCCGAGAAGCTCGAAACGCGGCTCGACAAGCGCGTCGCCGAGCTCAAGGCGCAGGTCGATCGCGTCGCGGATCTTGCTGACCGGCTGAAGGGTCTCGAAGCGATCGCCGATTCCGTCGAGCGCATCACGAACGTCGATCGCGAGGTGCGGATGCTGCGCGCCACGCTCGCCGGCGACATCGCCGATCGGCACAAGGGGCCGCACCGGCCGGGCGTCTTCGACGCCGATCGCGTCGCCCCGCACGTCGCGCGGGCGATTGCGTCTGCTCCGCTGCAGACGGATCCATCCGTCCACATCGTCATCAACGACCTGATGCCGCCGGACACCTACGCGGCGCTGCTCGAAGGCATTCCGCCGCGCATCTTCTTCTCGCAGCGCGACAACGCGAAGCAGAACATCCGCCTGTCGCAGCTCGACGTCGCGCCCGAATGGACGCTGCAGACCCTCGCCTTCCTCGAGAACGTGCTCATCCCGAAGATGATGGTGCCGGCGCTGCTGAAGACGCTGGAACCGCACATTCGCGAGTTCTACATCCGCGAGTACGGGGCCGGGCTCGGCCCCGCGCTCGCCGCGATTCCGCACGAGGCGACGAGTGGCCGCCTGATGCTGCGGCGCCCGGGCTATCACCTCGACCCGCACCTCGATCCGAAGCGCGTGGTCTTCACGACGCTCCTCTACTTCGCGCGCCCCGGCGACAGCGAAGCGTTCGGCACGTCGTTCTATCGCATGAGCGGCACGCCGAACATCGACCGCACGACGACGTTCTATCCCGAGACGCAGGGCATCACGTGCGATCTCGTAAAGATGGTGCCGTTCAAGCCGAACTCCGCGGTTGCCTTCCTGAACTGGGGCGGCGCGCACGGGGCCGACATCCCGAAGTCGGCGCCGGCGGAAACCGAGCGATATTCCTATCAGTTCTACGTCAGCCCCGACCCCGCCGCCCTCGCTCGCCACGTCGGCGAGACCGAATCCGCCGTCGCGGAATAAGCTGCTCTCCTGCCCGGTTTAGGTGTAGGCTCAGCGCGCGAAGGTCCGCCTGAAGGCGGACGCTACATAACAGGAGGCGACATGGGTGCAGGGACTAAGCGGGCGACCGTACTCATGACGGCCGCGTGTCTGGCGCTGGTGCTGGCGGGCATCCAGCAGACACCGGTCGCTGCGCAGAGCAGCGATCAGAAGACTGAAGAGGTCTTCAAGAACATCAAGGTGCTCAACGGCCAGCGGGCCGACATGCTGAACCCGACGATGACCATGTTCGAGGCAGCGCTCGGCGTCGGCTGCGGGTACTGCCACGACAACGACGGGAACAAGCGGGAGCTCGACACCAAGCCACAGAAAACGATCGCGCGCGGGATGATCCAGATGGTCGATACGATCAACAAGACCACGTTCCGCGGCCAGGCGAAGGTGTCGTGCTTCACCTGCCATCAGGGGCGCAACATCCCGATTGGCGTGCCGAACGTCACCAACAATGCGCTGCCGCCGGCGCTCGGCGAGGACTTCGTCGCGAGCCTGCCACCGCCGCCCCCCGTGCCGTCAAACGTGACGCCGGCGCAGGTCATCGACAAGTACATCGCGTCGCTCGGCTGACGATCACGAAGGCGGGACAGAACGACAACCTGCTGGCGTACGGCACCACGGCGGGCTGGGCGCGCGCGGGCAATACGGCGCCGCGCGATCTCCGCAAGGCTGAAGCGGACGGCGCCATGCTCGAGGACCCGTACAACCTCCCGGCGCATCTGAAGGAGATGCTGCTCGAGCCGAAAATGGAGCGTCCTGCAGTGATCAGGGGCCACGAGGACTACGTCATCTCCGGGAAGACGCGCAACCTGCCGAAGGTGGATGCGTACTTCGAGAAGAACACAGGCATGCTCGAACGGCTCGTGTACTACAACGACACGCTCTTCGGCACGTATCCGACGCAGATCGACTATCGCGACTTCCGCGACATCGGCGGCCGCAAGGTGCCGTACGAGTGGGTCATCTCGCAGACGAGGAACCGCGAGTTCACCTACGCGATGCAGACGGTGAAGGCGTCGCCTATCGAGGACGCGAAGTTCTCGAAGCCGTCCGCGAGCTCCCGCTGATCACTGGGCCGGCGAAAGCCGGCCCTGCGATCGTACGCTCTCGGAGATCGTTGCAGCGCCGGCTCGACTACCGCGTTGAAGGCGCTGCCTTCGCGCTGCGAAGCAGCTCCACGGATCGTTTGGGATCGATCAAATGGCGACGGCCGTCTTCGCTCGTCGTTGCGCCGCGTTTGATCAGCTCGATCGCCTGCACCGGCGTCAGCGACGGATCGATGGCGAATAGCTTCGCGGCAAGGTTGGTCACGTTCGGCGAAGCCATCGAGGTCCCGGACAGCTTCACCCGCGCGCCGCCAGGTACATAGCTTTCGACCTCGTACCCATTGGCATCGACCACCACCGTCGGGCCATAGCTGGTGAACGACGTCTCGTCGCCGGCCTGGTTGACGGCGCCGACTGCGATCAGGTTGGGCAGCCGCAACCCCGCGGGCACGTCTTCGAGGAAGCTGGCGTCGCTGTCGCTGTTGCCCGCCGCGCAGACAAACAACGTGTTCGGAGCGTTCTCGATGGCCGCCTCGACGGCGTCATGCCAGATCGCATACAACTCCGTCGCCCGCCGCTTTCGCTCGGCGGGATCCGTCGGTCCTCCGGTTCGCGACAGCCATAGCTCGAACTCCTGCGGATCGTCAGCCCAGCTCATGTTGACGACGCGGACGTTTCGCGTGCGGAAGTAGTCGGACATCTGCTGAAACGCCGCGCCGAGCCGATGCGCCCACTCGGGCGTCGGTTGAAAGGTGAAGTCAGGAAGTTGATCGTTGAAGCGCGCAACGACCAGCCGGATTGCCGGATTGCCCCGCGCCGAGATTCCCGCCACATGCGTTCCGTGGACGTAACCGCCGAGGATCTTCTGGAGCTCGCGGCGCTCGTGCAGCTGTTCGGGCGTGTAGCTCTGCATCCGTCGCATCAGCGCCTGCGGATACAACCAGGACTGTGACGGACCGCCGTCGTCCAGGAACGCCAATCCATGGGTACCGCTTGCCGTGGCGTGCGTGTCGGAGAACACGTTGTCGCCGAAGATCGACACGTCGACTCCCTGGTCCCAGATTCCCACGAGGACCGGTGTCAATGCGTCGCGCGGCGTCAGCGTGACCTCCCGCGCGGCCCAGATGTCGGGCTTGACGATGTTGTGCGCGGTCACGTACGCGCCCAGCACGCCAGCGCGCTGAGTGATCAACGGCAAGTCGAGCGCGAACGACTTCCGCATGTCGACGAGCTGCCAGGCCTGGGCGTTGTTCAACGAATGAGACTTCGCGACCGCCGGATCCAGATCTGATCTCGCGACCGCAATGAGCGCAGCCCGGCTCGCGAGCCTCGCTTGCGCCCACGATGCCTTCATGGAGTCCTGCACCACGTCCCACGGCAACGCACCGACCGCGGTGGAATACGATTTCGTGAACGCCTGTTCGAACGCCGCGCCGGTCGTGTCGCGCGCTGCGATCGCGGCTTCCGCCTCGGACTTGGCGAGCAATCCCGTCACCAGCCGGGCGGACGGTTTGTCCTCGAGTTGGCGAAGAGCGGTGACGGTCTCCAATGCGCCCCGATCGTCGCCCGCCAGCTGCTGCAGATCCAGCCCGACCCCGAGCAACTCGCGCTGCGTCGCCTTGTCGCTGATGTCGTAATCCCGGTTCACGCGGTCAAGGTCGGCGCGAACGCTCGCGGCGAAGCGATCGAACGTCGCCTTGTCGGCCTGCACCAGCTGTGACGCCGGCATCTCAATCGGATACGTGAATCGCGGGAGATCCGCCTGGCTGGTGACTTTCTTCTTTTGAACCGCCTGACAGGCAGACAGGAGCAGCGGCACCGCGCAGAGTCCAGCAAGGATCGCAACCACCAGGAACGGACGCTTCACCATGGACCACCTCATCGATGCTGTGTCGGCGCGGAGTTTATCCTCCTTCGATCGGCCGGTCCACACAGTTCCACGACCAGCCGCTCGAGCAGGATCTTCGGGTCGCCGCTGGAGGACTTGATCGCCTCGTCGGTTCGAAAGACCGCGTCGACCGCCGCCTTGAGGCGCTGACGCGGCATCTTCTCGGCGACCCATCGCAGCTGTCCCAGCAGAAAGAAGGGCTGCGCGCCGCCATCGAGCGCGAGCGCCAGCTCGCGGAGCGCCTCCGCCGCGTCGTTCTGCTCGATCGCATTCGCGATCCCGAAGTTGGTGGCCTCCGCCGTGGGCGGCACGACCTGCTTCACGTCGTCCGCGGTGGCTCGGCATCCATCGAATCGGCAATCGTCCCGCAGTCAACGATCTGCGCCTCCTTGAGCAGCAGCTTGACGAGGCGGCGCCGCTGATCGAGCGGACCGCAGACGAGCACGACCGTCGCGTGCGCCGGCGGGTGGCTGACGAACTCCTCCAGGCGTTCCTGTTCAGCATCGGCCGCCTTCCCTTCGCGTTTGGGAATGAGCAGGCGCTCGGCATCGAAGACGATGACGATGCGGCGCGGCGCCATCATCGGCAGCGTCGCCGCCGCATCGAAGAGATCGTCCGCGTCTTTCATCTCGGCGCCGTAGAGCCGATCGACGCTGAAAGCACGCAGCCCCTCCTCCACCATTTCGGTGAACTCCGTCGCCACCGCGGACTTCTCGCTGTCGTCGTCTCCGATCAGGACGTAGAGCGGGCCGGTCTCGCCGGCGGCAATCTGCTTCCGAAGTGCGGCTCGTGAAATCGGCGGCAAATCTTCGCGACCTTCGTGTCCTTCGTGGTTGAAAAACCTTCGTGGTTTCAAAAGGCCTCGACAATCGCCGTCACCACCGTCCGTGCGACGTCGGTGGAGATGCGATCGAAGGCGCTGCGCTGCTGGTCGGCGAAGTTGGAGAGATCGCCCGTCGATCCGGTGCTCGCCGTCAGGTCGTACTCGCCCGTGAACGACAGCGCGTCGTTTTCCCAGAGCGATCGGTTGACGCGGGCGTCCACGAAATCCACCTTCATCGTCAGGACGAACTGATAGCGCGACGCCAGCTGCGTGTTGGTCAGTCCAACCGGTGAAAGTGTGATCGAGATGATCTCCGCGTTCAGCAGCGCGTCGGCGCCGGCCGCGTCGGGGACGACGCGATATTTGCCGCGGCCGATGAACTCGTTGCGGATCTTCTCGGTGAGAATCTGCTCGACGTCGAAGAAGGTCGTGCGGTTGACCAGCTGCGGGATGCCGACGACGCGGATGTCGGGCGGGAGAAACGATCCCCGCCCTGCCAGCGCGTAGCCGCATCCGCTCGAGGCGATCGCGCAGACGAGCGCGGCGACGCAGAACAGTCTAGACAACGAGAGACACCAGCCGCCCCTTGGCGACGACCACTTTCTTCACCTGCTTGCCAGCCAGATGCGCCATCACGGCGGGATCCGCGAGCGCGAGCTGCTCGAGCTCTTTCTCGGACGATTCGGCGGGCACGGTCAGGCGGCTGCGCACCTTGCCATTCACCTGGACCGGGACGACGATTTCCTCGGCCTTGGCGACCTCCGCGTTGAACTCGGGCCACGTGGCGTTCATCAGGCCGTCGCGGTGGCCGAGCATCTCCCACAGCTCCTCGCAGGTGTGCGGCGCAAACGGCGAGAGCATCCGAACCAGCGCCTCGATCGCTTCGCGCACCACCGGCGTTGAACTCGGCCCCGCGTTCTCCTCGAACGCGTAGAGCGCGTTGACCAGCTCCATCATGGCGGACACGGCGGTGTTGAGCTGCTGCCGCTGCTCGATCAGCCACTGATCAACCAACCGCCACACGCGCGCGAGGAAGCTGGCGATGCCGCGCAGGCCTGCATCGGTCCACTCGACCTGATTCTCGGGCGGCGCCACGAACATCACGTACAGACGGAGCGCGTCCGCGCCGAACTTCTCGAGCATGGTATCGGGATCGACGACGTTCCCCTTCGACTTCGACATGACGGCGCCGTCCTTGAGCACCATCCCCTGCGTCAGGAGCTGCGTGAACGGCTCGCTGTGATCGACCATGCCGAGGTCGCGGAAGACGCGCGCGAAGAAGCGCGAGTAGATCAGATGCAGGATCGCGTGCTCGACGCCGCCGCTGTAGAAGTCGACGGGCAGCCAGTACTCGACCTTCTTCGGATCGAACGCCTGCTTGTCGTTGCGCGGGTCCGCGAACCGGTAGAAGTACCAGGAGGAGTCGACGAAGGTGTCCATCGTGTCGGTCTCGCGCGTCGCGGGACCGCCGCACTTCGGACACGTCACGTTGACGAACTCCGGCACCTGCGCCAGCGGCGAGTCGCCGCGCCCCGTGAAGTGCGCGACCTTCGGCAGCTCCACCGGCAATTGATCGTCGGGCACCGGGACGATCCCGTCCGTCTCGCAATGGATCATCGGGATCGGCGTGCCCCAGTAGCGCTGGCGCGAGATGCCCCAGTCCTTGAGCCGGTACTGGACCGTGCCTTCACCGATGCCGCGCTCCTGTGCGAACGCAATCATCCGGCGCTGCGCTTCCTCCGAGGGCAGGTTCGAGAACTCACCCGAATCAACCGTGCGGCCGTACGCATCCGCCGCCTCCGGCATCGTGTCCGCGTTCGGCGCCGGACCATCTTCCGGAACGATGACGATCCTGATCGGCAGCTGGAACTTGCGCGCGAACTCGAAGTCGCGCTGGTCGTGCGCCGGGACCGCCATCACCGCACCGGTGCCGTAGTCGCCAAGCACGAAATTCGCCACCCAGATCGGTACCGGCTGCCTGGTGAACGGATTGATGGCGCGGAAACCGGTGTCGAATCCCTGCTTGTCGATTTCGCCGCTGATGCGTGCCGCGCGATCCTGCGTGCGGAACATCTGCACCTGCTTGCGGAAGGCGGCGGGATCCTTCGTCCGCTCGGCGATCTTCGACACGAGCGGATGCTCGGGCCCAAGCAGCACGAAGGTGGCGCCGAAGATGGTGTCGATGCGCGTGGTGAAGACTTCGATGTCGGTCGAGCCATCCTCCATCGCGAACTTCACGCGCGCGCCTTCCGACTTTCCGATCCAGTTCTGCTGCATCGTCAGAACTTTCTCGGGCCACTGCTTCAGCTCGACGGTCGCATCGAGGAGCTCATCGGCGTAGGCGGTGATGCGGAAGAACCACTGCTCCAGGTCACGCGTTTCGACGAGTGAGTCACACCGCCAGCACCGGCCGTCGATGACCTGCTCGTTGGCGAGGACCGTCCGGTCCTTCGGACACCAGTTGACCGACGAGCGCCTGCGATAGGCGAGGCCGCGCTCGAACATCCGGATGAACAGCCACTGGTTCCACTTGTAGTACTCGGGATCGCAGGTGGCGAACTCCCGATCCCAGGCGTAGCTGATGCCGAGGCGCTGCAGCTGCCCTTTCATGTGGGCGATGTTGGCGAGCGTCGAGGTCTCGGGATGCGTACCGGTGGCGATTGCCGCGTTCTCGGCCGGCAGGCCGAAAGCGTCCCAGCCGAACGGGTGGAGCACGTTGTAGCCGCGCATCCGCTTGGTGCGCGCCATCACGTCGCCGATGATGTAGTTGCGGACGTGTCCGACGTGCGCGTGCCCCGACGGGTACGCGAACATCTCGAGGCAGTAGTACT
>QHWQ01000222.1 GCA_003222635.1 Acidobacteriota bacterium
CGGACAGCAGACGAAGGGGACCTATCACGGCAAGCGCGGTACGCACCTGAGTCTCGACGGCATGCGCATCGACAACTACGCCGGCGCCGGCGATTCGCCGGGGTACCTGTTCAACACGCTGACGATCGAGGAGACCGCGCTCGAGACCGGCGGAGCAACCGCCGAGAGCAGCTCGCCGAACGTCGCGATGAACATGGTGCCGAAGGAAGGCGGCAACGATTTCCGCTACAGCATCGAGGGGCTCTATACGAACCACAACCTGCAGAGCAGCAACCTGAACGACGCGCTGCGCGCGCGCGATTTGACCGACGTGCCGAAGCTCAATCGCATGTACGACGCGGGCTTCACCGTGGGCGGCCCGATCAGGAAGGACAAGGTGTGGTTCTTCGCAACCGTTCGGCGATGGGGCGTTCGCAATCAGGCGGCGGGCCTGTATCTGAACAAGACGCAGGGCACGCCGTTCTACACGCCGGATCTCACCCGCCCCGCCTTCCGCGACGAGAAATATCAGTCGCATGCCGCCCGCATCACGTGGCAGGTATCGCAGAAGAACAAGCTGAACATCTTCACCGACATCAAGCACGACTGCATCTGCCAGAGCGGCGGCGCCGCGTCGGGACTGGGCAGCGGCGCGGCCAACGCGCAGGAAGGCGAAGCGCCGTGGCGTCTCTGGCCGAACGGGATCATTCAGGCGACATGGACCTCCCCGGTGACGAGCAAGCTGCTGCTCGAAGCGGGCGCGTCCAACGTGATGTTCCACTGGCCGAACCTGCTGTATTCCGGCACGTCGCCCGACGACGTGGCGATCACGGAGCAGTCGACCAGCATGCGGTACAACAGCGTCGGCGGCTTGTATACGCCGCGAATCCGACTCGGGGATCGGTATTCCGAGCGGTTCGGGCTGTCGTACATCACCGGCTCGCACGCCTTCAAGACCGGCATTCAGTGGGACCAGGGGCGATCGGACACGGAGAATATCGGCACGGGCGAGCCGGGCGCGAAGGGCGTCTCCTATCAGTTCAATCGCGGCGTGCCGGTTGCGCTGCGCTACGACGCGATCTTCCGCGAACGGTACTACCAGAAGGCCGAACTGGGGATCTACGCGCAGGATCAGTGGACGCTCCAGCGCCTCAGCGTCAATTACGGTCTGCGATTCGACTACTACAACGGCTACGTTCCGCCGGTGAACGAGCCGGCGCACGACTTCACACCGGCGGTACAGTACGCGGCGGTGCATGGCGGCCCTGCATGGAAGGATCTCAACCCGCGCCTCGGCGCTGCCTATGACCTGTTCGGCAACGGGCGCACGGCGCTAAAGGTCTCCTACGGCCGCTACGTGGCGATGACCGGTAACGGGCAGGTCCGTCAATACAACCCGCTCAACAGCTCGGTCAACAACACCACGCGATCGTGGACGGACACCAACAGCAACTACATCCCCGACTGCGATCTGCACAACTTGGCCCTGAACGGCGAATGCGGCCCGATTGCGAACTCGAACTTCGGCAAGGCGAATCCCAATGCCATCCGCTACGCGACGGACGTTCGCAACGGATGGCAGATCCGGCCCTACACCTGGGACATCGGCACCGAGCTTCAGCGTCAGCTCAGCGCCAGCATGTCGATGACGGCGGGCTACTACCACAACTGGGATGGTGCGTTTGCCGTGACGGACAACGTGAGCGTCGCGCCGCAGGACTTCGACACCTTCTGCATCACCGCGCCGCGCGATTCGCGTCTGCCGAACGGCGGCGGCTATCAGGTCTGCGGTCTCGCTGATGTGACGCCCGGGAAGTTCGGCGTGGTCTCGAGCGAGGTGACGCAGTCATCGCATTTCGGCAAGCAGAAGCGGACGAACGATTTCGTCGGCGTGAGCGTCGAGGCGCGTATCGGCCGCGGCATGCGCGTCGGCGGCGGCATCGACACCGGCAGGACCGTCGACGACGTGTGCTTCAACGTCGATTCGCCGTCGGCGGTGGCCGCCAACCTCCCGGGTGTATCCACCTCGCCGATCCCGCACACGACGACAACCATCGACGGCAAGAAGACGTGTCATGTCGTGACGCCGCTCGCCGGCAACACGCAGGTGAAGCTGAATGGCAGCATTCCGCTGCCCGCCGAGACGATGGTGAGCGCCACGCTGCAGAGCCTGCCGGGGCTGCCGTATTACGCGACCTACAACGCGACGACGGCCGAGATCCTGCCGTCGCTCGGGCGCAACCTCGCCGGCGGTACTCGCACGCTCGCGGTGCCGCTCGTCATGCCGCAGACGGTGCGCGAGAATCGCCGTTCGCAGCTGGATCTGCGCCTGACGAAATACCTCACGATGGGTAAGCGGCGCGTGCAGGCGAACTTCGATCTCTATAACGCGCTGAACTCGTCCGATATTCTCGGCGAGAACACGACGTTCGGTTCGAGCTGGCGCAAGCCGACGCTGGTCCTCAACGGACGGCTGATTGAGTTCAGCGCGAACATGTCCTTCTGAGGCGGGTATGACGAATCGACTACTTTCCGCGATTGTCGTCGCGATGACGGTCCTGCTCATTGGCGGGGCCTATGCGCCGCTGCCCGGGAACCACGCGGGAACCTCGAGGGCGAATCTCAGGACGCCCTGGGGCGAGCCCGACCTGCAGGGCATCTGGCAGGATCCCACGCAGACGCCGCTGCAGCGGCCGGCGCAGTACGCCAACCGCGAATTTCTGACCGACGCCGAAATCGCGGCGATCGACGCCAAGCGCGAAGCGCTCGATCGTCGCGAGCACCGGGCGGAGCGGGGCACCGAGCAGGACGTGGCCGGCGCGTACAACGCGGTGTTCGAATCGCACCGCAAGACCGGGCGCCGCACGTCGCTCGTGGTCGATCCCCCCAACGGCCGCGTGCCCGCGCTGACCGAGGCCGCCTCCAGGCGCGTCGAGATGGAACGTGCGTATCAGGCGAACCCGCACAAGGCGCCGAATCCGGGCACCTGGAACACCGGGCGCATGAACCGTGCGGACGGACCCGAGGACCGCAGCACGTCCGAGCGGTGCCTCGGCAGCATGCTGCCAGACCTGAATGCGTTCACCCGCGTCGTGCAGTCGCCCGGGTATGTCGCGATCTACTACGAGCACGGCCAGGGCGGCGGCGGCACGCGAGTGATTCCGATCGACGGCAGCGCGCACCTGCCGTCGAACGTCCGTCCCTGGTACGGCGACGCCCGCGGCCACTGGGAGGGCGACACGCTCGTCGTCGAGACGACGAACTTCGGGCCCAGGACGTTCTATCGTGGCGCGCACGACAACCTGCATCTCGTCGAGCGCTTTCGGCGCGCCGACGCGGAGACGATCGAGTACAGCGTCCGCGTCGAGGACCCCACCACGTGGGTGCAGCCGTGGACGATCAAGATGGATTTGAAGAAGAACCCGGATCAGTACAACCGCATCTTCGAGTCGACGTGCCACGAGGGGAACTACGGCCTGACCGGCATGCTGGCCAACACGCGCGCCGCGGAGCGCGCGTTCGCGGCGGGCAAGGGACCCGATCCGGCGACGATGAACCTCGCGCTCGGCGGCGCGGGCGGCGAAGCGGATCCGTTCGAAGGCGGCGGCGATTAGCTACGCCCGCCCTGCGTCCGGCGTCCGGATGTGCTCGGGCCGGACGCCGAGTCCGACGAATCGGGCAGGGATGCGGCGAAGCATCGGGAATCGATTCAACAGCCGCAGCGGCCACGGTAATTTCGTTGGACCGCGCCCGCTGATCGTTCTGAACAGCACGTACTTCTGCACGAATACCTGCACGCGCTGCGTGACGCGTGTCGGCAGCTCGCGCCGCGTTTGCACCGCGGCGAGGTCGGCGACCGATGGCGCGCCGTGCTGCAGCGGGCGCCACAGGATGTTCGCCGCCGCGACCGCATCCTGAATCGCCAGGTTGATGCCGACGCCGCCGACCGGCGACATCGCGTGCGCCGCGTCGCCGATGCACAGCAGCCCGGGACGGTGCCACTGCTGCAGGCGATCCACCTTCACCGTCAGCAGCTTCACATCGTCCCACGAGGCGATGTCGTTGACGCGATTGGCCAGCCACGGAACGATGCCGGCGATCTCGCTGCGGAAGGCGTCGAGGCCATTGCGCCGCAGCTCGTCGTAGCCGCCCTTCGGGATCACGAACGCACATTGCCAGTAGCCGCCGCGATCGAGCATCACGAGTATGTGGCCGTTGCGGATGTTGCCGAGCGCGGCGGTCGCGTCATCTTCAGACCGCTTCGGCAGCCGCATCCAGAGGACGTCGATCGGCGCGCCGATATCGTCCACGCGCATGCGCGCGAGATTGCGCACCGTGGACGACCGGCCGTCGGCCGCGACGACAAGATCGGCGTGGATGTCCATGACGCCGCTCGGCGTCTCGGCGCGGACGCCGACGATGCGGTGGTCGCGTTCGATCAGCTCGAAGACCTCGGCCCGCATCAGCAGGCGGAATGCCGGATGGTAGTGGCGCCCCTTCGTCGCGAGGAAATCCAGGAAGTCCCACTGCGGCACCATCGCGATGAACGGTGCGTGGACCGGCAGATGCGAGAAATCGGCGAGCGTGACGAGCTCGTCGCCAACCTTCCCCCGCACCTGGCGCACCTCGGCGTGCGGCCGCTCGAGAAATTCGTTGAGCACGCCGAGCTCGTGCATCAGTTCGAGTGTCGAAGGATGCACCGTGTCGCCCCGGAAGTCGCGGAGGAAGTCGGCGTGTTTCTCGAGCACGACGACGGGAATGCCGGCGCGCGCGAGCAGCACGCCGAGCATCATGCCGGCCGGGCCGCCGCCGGCGATGCAGCACGTCGTTTCGATAGACACCTTATCGCCCGGTCGCTTTCAGCGTCCGTTCGAGATACCCGGACGCATCATTGTTGGCTGGTTGAATGGCGAGCGACGCCCGGAACTCCGCGATGGCCTCGTCAGTCTTCTGCGCGCCGATGAGCGCGAGTCCCAGGAGATTGTGCGCCGCCGCGTCGTTCGGCGTCAGGCGCACGGCTTCGCGCGCGTGGGCGACCGCATTCGAAAAGTCATTCTGCTGCAGATACTCGAGCGCCAGGTTGCGTTGTGAGAGGCCGTTGTTCGGATCGACGTCGACCGCGCGCTGATACGCCTGCAGCGCCTCGTTGTCGCGATTGAGCGCCGAGAGCGCGTTTCCGAGATTGGCCCATGCGTCCGCGTCGCGGGGATTGTCGCGCACATATATCTGCAGTTCGTCGACTGCTTCGGTGTTGCGCTTCAGCTCAGCGGCGAGATTTCGATGCGCCCGCGCGTGCGGCGGCCAGCGATCGAGCACCGTCTGCCACAGCGTGAGGCCCGATCGGTATTCCGCATTCCGCTGATACGTTGCGGCGCAGAGCAGAACCACCGAACCCGCGAACGCGAACCGCCGAACCCTCGAACCAGCAAACCCTCGAACCGCCAGCGTCACCGCGAGGACGACGATGGCGATGAGCGGCAGATACATCCGCCGCTCGGCGCCAACCTCGGTCGAGATCGGCATGACGCTCGACGTGGGCGCGAGCGTGAGGAAGAACCACGCGCCGAGGAATCCGATCGGCGGTTTGCGGATGAAGGCGACGATGGTTGCCGCGACGAGCGCGGCAACGAGCACGAAGTACGGCGCGGCCTGCGAGAACGTGACGTGCGATGGCTCGCCGTAATCGAGCACCAGGTCACGCGGCCAGAAGGCGAGCCGCAGGTAGCGGACGATCATCATCGACTGATCGAGCAGATACTCCCATGGTGACACCGACGCGCCGACAAAGCCCGCCGAGTCACCCCGCGGCGACGACCAGAGCAGCGCGAACAGAATCAACCACGTCGCACACAGCGCGGCGTAGTCGTGTCCTTGACGCCGTGATCCACATGCACGGTCGTACAGTATGACGATGATCGGCGCGACGACCATCGTCTCCTTGCACGCCATCCCCAACGCGCAGCACAGCACCGACCACCACCCGCGGAAGTACACCGTCGCCAGGAAGAACGACGCCATCATCAGCTCGGTGCGCTGCGACACGTAATCGATCGGCTCGGTCGCGAGCGGATGCACCATCCAGATCAGCGCGACGGCGAAGGCGGAGCGCTCGTCCAGATGCCTGCGGGCGAGCGCGAACAGCAGCAGCGCATTGATGACGTGAATCGCGACATTGACGAGCCGGTAGCCGCGCGGATCGAGTCCGCCGAACCCGTAGTTGACGGCGAACGTCAGGCTGACGAGCGGCCGCCCGGCGAGCGGGGATCCCTGCTCCGTGGGCGCGAGCGATGTCGAGATGTGCCGGATCTGTTCGTTGACGACGATCGCATGGTCGTCGTCAAACACGAACGGCGCGGCGAGCGCGTTCGCGTAGAGCGCAAACGCGACGACCCCGAGGCTAGTTGCTGCCGCCGCGCTGATCGAGGACCTGGTAGATCCGCGCGATGGTGGCTTCCTGGAAGCCCGGCCCATTGATGTTGCGGTAATGCTCACGGTGCGCGGTGAGGTCGATCCGTTTGGCGGCCTCCGCGACCGGCACCTTCTGATCGTGCAGCGTCTTGGTCTGGTTCCAGAGGTCGCGCAGCAACGCCTGGAAGTAGGCGATCTGATCCTTTCCCTTGAACGGCTCGCCGTGGCCGGGGACGACGGTCTCGAAGTCGAGCACCTTCAGCTTTTCGAGATTGTTCGCCCACTCGTCGTGGAACCCGAAGTTGAGCGCGCCGGTCCCGGGCCCTTCGAAGAAATCGCCGGTGGCGATGACCTTTTCCTTCGGCAGGTACACCATCACATCGGTGTCGCTGTGGCCGCGTCCCAGATAGAGGATGCGAATCTCGCGTTCACCGCGGAAGACGGTGAGATGATCCGCAACGGTCAGCGCCGGCGGCGTCGGCACGGTCTCCTTCAGCTGCTCCTGATACGCCTCGAGTACCTTCAGGCGATCCGCGTTCCCCTGCGTGCGCGCGTTCTCGATCTGCGCCGGCAGATTCTGAAACTCCTGCGTCAGCCGGTTCTTCAGCACGCCCTGCAGAATCTCGGCGCGCTCGTTCTCGTGGCCGATGATCGTCACCTCGGGCCCGAACACCTGATTGCCATCCGTGTGGTCGTAGTGCCAGTGCGTGTTGACGACATAACGGATCGGCTTGTCGGTGATCGTCTTGATGTCGTTGACGAGCCGCCGCGTCGCTTCCGGCGTGATGTTCGTGTCCACCAGAAACACATCGTCCGCGTTGACGATGATCATGTTCGACGAGCGCGTTTCGATGGTGCCGTTGCCGACGGCTGCGTAGACGCCGGGCGCGACCTGGATGAAGCGGTGTGCGATCGGCGTCTGCGCGGCGGCCGTGGCGCTGATGAGCAACGCGAACGCTGTCGCGAGCGCCGGCGTCGGGTGTGTCATGCCGGAAATCGTATCACTGTAGTATCTTGCGCCTGATGAACGCCCACGTCGCGGCAGAAGTTGCGGCGCCCGTCGTGCCGGTGCGAACGCGATACTCCACGGCGGTTCGAGCCGCCGCGCCGTTCGTGATCGGCGGCGCGGTGCTTCTCGTGCCGACGCCGGAAGGGCTCACGGCGAACGCGTGGCACTTCTTCGCGCTCTTCCTCGCGACGATCACCGGCATCATCACCGAGCCGATTCCCGGTGCTGCGATCGGTCTGCTTGGCGTGTTTGTCGCGGCGGCGCTCGGGCTCGTGCGTCCGGCGCCGACACAGGCGACGGCGTGGGCGCTGAGCGGATTCTCGAACGCCACGGTCTGGCTGATCTTCGCGGCCTACATGTTTGCCTGCGGCTACTCGAAGACCGGTCTCGGACGCCGCATCGCGCTGCTCATGATTCGCGCGCTCGGCAACCGGACGCTTGGACTGGGCTACGCCGTCACGTTCGCGGATCTCGCGCTCGCGCCGGTGACGCCGTCGGCGACCGCGCGTTCGAGCGGCAGCATCTATCCCGTCGTGCGCAACATTCCGGAGCTCTACGATTCGCACCCCGATGATGCGAGCGCGAAAAGGGTCGGCGCGTATCTCCTCTACACCGCGCTGGCCGCGAGCATGGTGTCGAGCAGCATGTTCATCACCGCGCTGGCGCCGAACACGATGGCCATCGCGATGATCGCGAAGGCAACGGGCGTCACCATTCCGTGGACGCTCTGGTTCAAGGGATTCCTGCCCGTCGGCATCATCCTGACGCTGATTCAGCCGGCGCTGCTCTACGCCATCTATCCGCCGCAGATCAAAGATGCGCCCGAGGCGCCGCGCTGGGCCAGCGCGCAGCTGCGCGAGATGGGTCCGATGTCGCGCAAAGAGATCACGATGCTGCTGCTCGTGCTCGGCGCACTCGGCTTCTGGATTGGCGGCGCCTCGTTCGTCGACCCCGCCGTCGTCGCCGGCTTCGTCATCCTCGGCATGGTCATCTTCGGCGTGGTGCCGTGGGACGAAATCGTCGGCCACTCGCAGGCGTGGAGCACGCTCATCTGGTTCGCGACGCTGGTGACGATGGCGGGCGGACTGGCGGAGACGAAGTTCCTCGACTGGCTCGCGGCCTCGCTCCTGCCGATGCTCTCGGGCATCGGTCCCGACGCGACGATCGTCGGCATCGTGCTGACGTTCTTCTTCCTGCACTACTTCTTCGCCAGCATCACCGCGCACACGGCGACGCTCTTCCCGCTCTTTCTTGCGGTCGCGGTGAAGATCCCCGTCGTCACGCCGGTGGCGTGGGCGCTGCTGCTCGCGTATCCGCTCGGGATGATTGGCGTACTGACGCCGTACGCTTCGGGGCAGAACGCGGTCTATTACGGCAGCGGCTACATCAAGCGACAAGACTTCTGGTTGCTCGGCTTCGTGCTCGGCTGCACCTACATGGCCGTGTATCTGACGATCATCGTGAAGTGGCTGGAGTACCTCGGTGTCTAGCGTGACCCGGGCGCTGGCGGAGGCGCTCGTCGGGGCGAGATACGAACAGCTCCCGCACGACGTGATCGCGCACGCGCGGCGATCGGTCACGGACTGGCTCGGGTCGGCGCTGGCTGGATCGATCGAGAAGCCGGCGCGGCTGGCGCAGCAGGTCGCCGCGCGCTTCGGCGTGTCGAACGAGGCAACGGTGTTCGGCGCAGGTCGCGCATCTGCTCCGGTTGCCGCCTTCGCGAACGGCGTCGCCTCGCACATCCTCGAGCTCGACGACATTCACAAGGGATCGACCGTCCACGCCGCGGCGCCGATCATTCCGGCGGCGCTGGCGGTCGCCGAGCGCGAGCATGCGGATGGCCGCGCGTTTCTCGCGGCCGTCGCGATCGGCTACGAGGCGGCGTTTCGCATCGGCGAGGCCGTCAACCCGAGTCACTACTATTTCTTCCATCCGACCGGCACGGTCGCGACGTTTGGCGCCGCTGCGGCAGCGGGCTCGCTGATGCGCCTCGGCCCGGATCAGATGGTGCACGCACTCGGCAGCGCCGGCACGCAGGCGGCGGCGCTCTGGGAGTTCAACGCCGACGGCGCGATGAGCAAGCACCTGCATCCGGGCAAGGCCGCGATGAACGGCGTCATCGCCGCGGATCTCGCGCGCGCCGGGTTTACGGGGGCGACGCGCATCCTCGAAGGGGAGCGCGGCTTCTTTGAGGCATTCACGCGCGGAGCTGTCAGCTATCAAACCGCGCCGCTCTACGATGCTTCACGGGTGACCGATGGTCTCGGCACGCGGTGGAAGATCGGCGAGAACGGCTACAAGCTCTACTCGTGCTGCGGCCACACGCACACGGCCGTCGATTGCGCGCTGGAGATTCGCGCGCGCCGGCGCTGGTCGAAAGACGATGTGCTGCGGGAGGCGAGCGGCATCACCATCGAGACCTACGGCCCAGGCTACGAGATCGTCAAGGAGATGAATCCGCGGACGCCGTATCAGGCGAAGTTCAGCATGGCGTACTGCGTGGCGACCGCGTTGCTCGAAGGCGCGCTTGGTCTCGAGCAGTTCTCCAACGTTTCCAATCCCGCAGTCAGCGAGCTGCTTCGTCGGACACGCGTCAGCGCCGCGGACGATCTCACGGCGAAGTATCCCGCATCGTGGCCCGCTCGTCTCGCGGTCGAGACCACCGACGGTGTCGAGCGTGCTTCGAGCGAGTTTCCGAAAGGCCACCCCGAACGTCCAGTGTCCACCGCGGAGCTCGAACAGAAATTCACCACGCTGGTCGCATCACGATTCGGCAGGCAGATCGCGGAGGCGATGCTGGGCGCGCTGCATTCAATCGGCGATTGTGGCGATATGGCGATGGTGTTCAGGGGACCTGGGGACTTGGGAACGAAGGAACCTTTGTTCCTCAGTTCCCTGGTCCCTTAGTCCCCCAGTTCCTTTTCCATGGCCGACATCAATCCCAGAGCACACGAATACCAGGAATACCGGCAGGCCGTCCGCGAGCTGTGCGGGCAGTTCGACAGCAAGTACTGGCAGGAGGTCGAGGAACGCTCCGGGTATCCGGAGGAGTTCGTCAAGGCGCTGACCGATGGGGGCTGGCTTGCGGCGCTCATCCCGGAGCAGTACGGCGGCGGCGGGCTGAACGTGACCGAAGCGTCGGTGATTCTCGAAGAGATCAACCGATCGGGGGCGAACTCAGGCGCGTGCCACGCGCAGATGTACATCATGGGCGCGCTGCTGCGGCACGGATCGGAGGAGCAGAAGCGGAAGTATCTGCCCGGCATCGCGTCCGGCGAGCTGCGCCTGCAGTCGTTCGCGGTCACCGAGCCGACGACCGGCACCGACACGACGAAGACGCGCACGATGGCCGTGCGCAAGGACGATCGCTACGTCGTCAACGGACAGAAGGTCTGGATTTCACGTATCCAGCACTCCGACTTGATGCTGCTGCTCGCGCGGACGACGCCGCTGCCGGACGTGAAGAAGAAGACGGAGGGGATGTCGATCTTTCTCGTCGATCTACGCGGCGCGGAGAAGAAGGGCATGACGGTCCGCCCGATCCGCAACATGGTCAACCACGAGACCAATGAGGTGTGGTTCGAGGACTTCGAGGTGCCGGCGGAGAATCTCGTCGGCCAGGAGGGGATGGGCTTCCGCTACATCCTCGACGGCATGAACGCCGAGCGGATTCTCATCGCCGCCGAGTGCATCGGCGACGGCTACTGGTTCGTCGACAAGGCCCGCACCTACGCCGGCGAGCGCATCGTCTTCGATCGGCCGATTGGCAGGAACCAGGGCGTGCAGTTTCCGATCGCGCGCGCGTACGCGAACGTGCGCGCGGCGGACCTGATGCGGTTCGAGGCGGCTCGGCTTTTCGATGGGGGCAAGCCGGCGGGCGCCGAAGCGAACATGGCGAAGCTGCTCGCCGCGGATGCGTCGTGGGAAGCCGCCAACGCGTGCCTGCAGACGTTCGGCGGCTTCGGCTTCGCTGCCGAATATGACGTCGAGCGCAAGTTCCGCGAGACGCGGCTCTACCAGATCGCGCCGATCTCGACGAACTTGATTCTGTCCTATATTGGCGAACACGTCCTTGGCATGCCGCGTTCCTTTTAACCGACCTTCGTGGTTCAACGTCTGTATGACTGAAAACCAAGTCCCCTCAGATCGCCTCGAGCGGTCAATGCTCTATGTGCCCGCGTCGCGGCCCGACATGATCGAGAAGGCGGCGGCGAGCGAGGCGGATGCCGTCTGCATCGACCTCGAGGATGCGGTGGCCGTCGACGAGAAGCCGGCGAGCCGCGCGAACGTGATTCGTGCGTTCAAGGAGCTCGACTTCGGCCGCACGCTGAAAGCCTTCCGCATGAACGGCATCGACACGCCGTTCGGCTATCGGGATCTGATCGACGTCGTCGAAGAGGTCGGCGATCGCATCGACGTCGTCATGATGCCGAAGGCGCACCTGCCGCAGGACGTGCGGTTCGTCTGCATGCTGCTCACGCAGATTGAAAACGCGAAAGGGTTCGAGCGGCCGATCGGTCTCGAGGTGCAGATCGAGAGCGCCAAAGGCTTCATGTATCTGCGCGAGATCTCGGAAGCCTCGCCGCGCCTGCAGGCGCTCATCTTCGGGCCGGGCGACTACTCGGCGACGATGCAGATGCCGGTCGCGAACATCGGCGAGCTCGATGAGAACGACCGCATCTATCCGGGCCACCGCTGGCATGCGGTGATGCACGGGGTCGTTGCCGCCGCGCGTGCGCAGGGCCTGCGCGCGATCGACGGTCCATTTGCCGGCTACCGCGATACGTCCGGGCTGGAGCACTCGGCGCGCATCGCGCGCGTGATGGGCTTCGACGGCAAGCAGTGCATCCACCCGAACCAGATCCCGATCGTCAACCGCATCTTCAGCCCGTCTGCGGAGGAGGTTGCGCACGCCAAAGCCGTGGTCAATGCTTACGACGAAGCCACCAAGAGCGGCCGCGGCGCCATCGGCAAGGACGGGAAGATGATCGACTACGCGAACATCCGCATGGCCCGGGCGATATTGAAGAAACGGGAGTCGTTATGAAGCAGATCGTCGGCTCGATTGCGGCGGCGCTGACGCTCGCCGTAACGATAGGGATGGTGCGGGGCGTCCCGTCGATTGCTGCGCAGGTAAACGCGTGTCTCCACGGTCAGGACGAATCGGCCGCGCAGCAGGCGCGGCGCCGTGGCGCGCTTGCGCTGACCCGCCAGATCAATTCGTACGAGGTCGTCGCCAAACAACGGACGCAAACGTATCAGCCGCCGGCTAGCCTTCCGAACCTGATGGCCACGCCGGCGGGATTCGACGTCCACTTCGCGACCGACGATGCGACCTATGCGTTCTCGGTGAAAGACGCCCTGGCGCGCGGCATCGTCATGACCATCGTCGGCGTCCTGATCCTGCTCGCCTTCATCGCGTCACGCTTGCATCTGGTCGGGTTTGTCGGGAGGTAGGGTTGTCTGATGACGGGAAACATTCTCAGAACCGTTGTCGCAGTCGCTGTCGTACTGGCGGCGTGGTCCGTCGGCCGGTTGCAAGGACAGGCGCTGGATCAGGATCGTTACCTCATTACGATCGACGCTCCCGGCGGGACAACGACGCTTGCGTGCGCGAAAGGTTGCAACTGGAAAACCGGTGAGTTTTCGTGCGGCGCCGCCCGGTGCGGATACACGTTCAATCAGGACGGTTTCGCTCGCCGTTAGACCTGAGCCAAGATTGACAAGTTGCGATTGATGCGCACGAGATCGCCGCGTTGCTGCGCGACCGCTTCGTGCGTGGGCGGACGGCGATGCGCGTGCGTGCCATGCGCCGCGCCGGCCTTTCGGCCAGGGCGACGCGGAGTCGTGACGCGCGTCCCGCGGGAGAAGGGCGCGGCCTGCCGATAGACTGCGCGTCGCGCAGCGTCGAGTTGCTCTTTCAGGTGTTCGTTTTCCCGCCGCAGGCGCTGACGCTCCGCTTCCGAGCGCCGGAGGTCCTCGCGTAGCTGCTCATTGTCGCGGCGCAGCCGCTCGAGCTCGGACGCATCGGGCGGCGGTGGGTCCGGCTCATGGCGAGGCACGCCGTTGTTATGCCAGATTCACCCAGAGAGTACAAGCGAAAAACTCTGAGTCTCTGCGTCTCTGCGGCTCGTGACCGGCGTAAGAGGCGGGTCAGCGCGGTGCTGACCCGCTAAACCGATACGTTAGGAGTTGGCGGTTGGAAGTTATCGGGTGCTGGTCCCCTCGTCCACGTGCACGATGCGATCGCGGCCGACCTTGAGGGCCGTCAGGCTCTGCGCTCGGTTCTCCACCGTTCCGTCCGCCTTGAACTCGGCGTCGGTCAGCGGTGAGTAGACCTCGAGGCTGCCCTTCAGCAGCTTCCCTGCGTGCATCGCGGCGACTTCGTCCGCGTTCAGCGCCGCGCGGTACAGCAGCAGATCCTTGAAATCGCCGGCGCTGCCGACGACGAAGTTCTTCGGCTCCAGACGCTCGGAGACGGTGCCCACCTGTTTGCCGTCGACGAACAGGAGCGTCTCGCCGCGCGCGGTGAAGTGGCTCAGCACGACCTCGTGCCACTGCGCATCCGCGCGAACACCTGAATCGATCATCGTCTTCGCCGCCGACTTGTACCCGAACCTGCCATCCTGCACGATGAGCGATGCGGCAAACTGCTTGTCGACCACGAGCGTCGTGGCGGTGAACGGCTTGTCTTCGTTGACCCGGATTTCGGTACGGGTGGCGAGCGTGGAACCGCTGATCGTGCTCAACGTCCCGTCGCCCTGCGTGCGCACCATGAAGCTGAGCGCGAACGGATGCATCGTCTCGGCCGGCGCGAACGTCAGCGGCGCGGAGCCCGACGCGATGCGCGCGAAGCCGCCGCCGGTCGCCTTGACCGGATTCGGCTTGCCCCTCTCGAGCGCTTCGAACAGCGACGGCACGAACGAGTAGAGGAACTCGTGATGCCCGGAGTTCTGCGGATGCTTGTCGTCCCACCCGAGCGCCCAGTGTCCCTTCCCATCGTCAATCGCGCCGAGCACGTTCACCGTCGGCACATCCCACTGCGCCTGCTCGACGTTCGCGCGGCGGACGTATTCGTAGTCCTCGGGCGTGTAGAGATCGCGCGTGTAGCAGAGCATGACGACCGGCGTGATGCCGTTCTGCCGCGCGCGGTCGACGACGGCGCGGATGCCTTTCAGATAGCCGTCGTAGACGGCGTCCTTTTCCGCCTTCGTCTTGGATTCGTAGAGGTTCTCGTTTCCGAAGGAGAGGCCGATGACGACGTAGCTTGGGTTCACCGTCGTCAGGTAACGCGTCTTCGGATCCGGTGCGCCCTCGGGCGCGAAGCGCGTCATCAGCGTCTTCGTATTGTCGCCGCCGCGCGACTGGTTGAGGACCTCCCAGCCCTTCTGCGCCATCAGCATGCGCAGCAAGCCGGTGTAGCCGTCGCGCGCGAGCTCGTCGCCGCGGCCGTTGGCGACAGAGGAGCCGAAGACCGCGATGCGATGCGGATGCAGGCGCGCGGCCTGCTGCGCATAGCCGATCGTTGCGACGAGGGTGACGAGGCCAACAACTGCAGCCAGGGTTCGGCGCATGACGATTGCCCTCCTTCGCCGGCAGATCTGCCGGGTCCGAAAGGACCCGGCCTGCGCTACCTAACTTCCATATCGGGCGTGATCAACCAGCAGCATTTCTTCGGGTTCTTCCGCTTCCGCGACGGTCTCGCCATCGAAGACGCGCTTGAGGCGTTTCGCATCGAGCTGACCGTCCCACTTCGCGACGACGATGGTGGCCAGACCATTGCCGATCAAATTCGTGAGCGAGCGCGCGCCGGACATGAAGCGATCGATCCCGATCAGCAGCGCGAGGCCCGCGACCGGCAGCGCCGGAATCGACGAGAGCGTCGCCGCCAGCGTGATGAATCCGCTCCCCGTCACGCCCGCCGCGCCCTTCGATGTCAGCAGCAGCACCGCGAGAATGCCAAGCTGCTGCGTGATCGTGAGCGGCGTGTCGGTCGCCTGCGCGATGAAGATCGCCGCCATCGACATGTAGATCGACGTGCCATCGAGATTGAACGAGTAGCCCGTCGGAATCACGAGGCCGACGACCGGTTTCGCGCACCCGGCGTGTTCGAGCTTCGCCATCATCCGCGGCAGCACCGTCTCGGACGAGGAGGTGCCGAGCACGATCAGGATTTCCTCCTTGATGTAGGCCAGGTACTTGAACAGGCTGAGCCCCGACCACCAGGCGATCGTCCCGAGCACGACGAAGATGAAGAACAGGCACGCGAGCACCATGACGAGCATCAGCTCGCCGAGCGACAGAAGCGTGTGGATGCCGAACTGGCCGATCGTGTACGCCATCGCGCCGAACGCGCCGATCGACGACACGTACATGATGACGCCCACCATGCCGAAGAGCGCGTGCGTGAACTGATCGATCAACGCCACGAGCTGCTTGCCCAGATTGCCGAGATGCAGGACGGCGACGCCGAACAGTATCGAGAAGAACAGCACCTGCAGGATGTCGCCCGTCGCGAACGCGTTGACGATCGTCGTCGGGATGATGTTCATCAGGAAGTCAACGGTCGTCAGATGCGACGCGCTCGAGGTGTAGGCCGCGACGCTCTTGGGATCGAGCTGCGCCGCGGTGGCGTGCATCCCCGCGCCCGGCTTCATCACGTTGACGAAGACGAGGCCGATGATGAGTGCGACGGTCGAGACGATCTCGAAGTAGAGGATCGCCCGCAGTCCGATGCGCCCGACCTGCTTCATGTCGCCCATCTTCGCGATGCCGACGACGACGGTGCCGAAGATGATCGGCGCGATCATCATGCGAATCAGCTTCACGAAGCCGTCGCCGAGCGGTTTCATCGAGGCCCCCAGGCCCGGATTCACCTGCCCGAGAACGACGCCGACGACGATCCCGACGATGACCTGGAACCAGAGTCGGGCCCAGAGGGGCTGCTGGTCAGCGGTTCTCTTTGCGGACATGAAACGGGCCTCCAATTGCCTCTCGGCGCGAGCCCGAAGGCTCGCCGAGTATACTCCCCGGCTCTTGCGAAAATAGGCTGATTTCGGCGATAGTTCTTCGGTTCAACCCCACATCACAAGCTGTTCGGGAAGTTGTATTACGCAGGAGGCGTGAATGAAAAGCCAGGCATCAGCGCTCGTGGCGTGTCTCGCGTTCGCGGCGCTGACGACATACGCGGCACCGCAGCAGGGAGGACGCGCTGGCGGAGCCCCCAGACAGGCGCCTTCGACGCAAGCAGCACCGGCCAACGACCCGAAGAAAGTCATCGAGACGATGCAGGACAACCTCGGAATGCTGCGCGGCATGCAGCGGAACGATTCGGTGACCCGCATCGAGTTGTGGGGCGAGAACGGCACGAAGACGATCGGCGGCCGCAACGTGACGCTGACGAAGTGGAAGGTCAGCCTGAATTACACGCAGCAGGCGATGCGTTTCGATTACACCCACGACGGCCAGCGGACGATCGAGGTCGTCGCCGACAAGTACGCGTGGAACGAGGAGACGCCCGGCGGCAAGGCGACGCCGATGCCCGCCGCCCTTCAGGAGCGCCAGCTGCAGCTCCTGCTGACGCCGCTCGGCATGGCGAAGGCCGCCAGGGCCGCCGGCGATGCCGCCAGGATCTCGACGGTCGCCGGCGCCACGGTGCTGACGTTCCCGGCCGCAGGCGCGACGATCACCGCCACGCTGAACAAGTACATGGAGCCGGTAAAGGCCGAGGCGCGCTACGGAACGGCCGTTCTGACCGTTACGTATGATCAATACGGCGACTGGAACGACGACGCGAAGGCCGACGTCTATCTGCCAAAGCACATCGTCGAGACCCAGAACGGGATGACCGTTCTGGATCTGACGATTACCCATACGAATACTTACAACCCGTATGTGATCGTGCCGATCCCCGCCAACGTCAAAGGGGCGGCCGGGGCATAAGGACACTAGGGCATAATTAGGGCGCTGCGAACACGCTTCGCGGCGAGGTGATACCAAGTTCGCGATGATCAACCCGCACGTGCGCTGGTTCTTCGACGAGAAGAAGGCCGACGGCTCGGTCGTGAAGTGGGAGATCACGGGCGCCGGCCCGCAGGCGCTCCGTCAGAACGGCATGACCCGCATCTTCCAGGTCGGCCAGACGCTGAAGGTCAGCTTCGCGCCCGCGCGCGACGGCAGCAACACGGGCCGCGTGGTGACGTTCACGTTCCCGGACGGCCGGACGATCACCATGTATCACGAAGATCCGAACAACCCGAACGACCTTTAATTTCATGCATCAGTTCAACCGGTTTGCCATCGCCGCCGCAGTTGCGGCGGCGATGAGCTTCGTGTCCCTCCACGCGCAACAGAATGCGCAGCCACAGAACGTTCCGACGCCGCGCACGGCGGACGGTCATCCGGATCTTTCCGGCATGTGGGGCGGCGGCTTCGGCGGCGGTGGCGGCGTCAAGCCTGACGAGAAGGGCAACCTCGTGCAGCTGACGCGCGGGCGTCCGTGCTCGAAGCAGCAGTTCGACCTCGGCAACTGCGCGCCCGGCATCAACTTCGAGCGCGACTCGGGCGTCACGCAGCGCATGGGTCCCGAGATCCCGATGTACAAGCCGGAGTTCTGGGAGA
>QHWQ01000223.1 GCA_003222635.1 Acidobacteriota bacterium
GTTCGGACGTCCGAACGGCATCATTTCCGATCGGAAGGGCGGTGTGTATTTCAGCGACCTGCCACCGCAGCCTGTCCCTGCAGATGCCATGGCGCCGGCACTCTATTACGTGCCTCCGGGTGGCATGCCGATTCGTGTTGCGGAGAACCTCGGGCGGCCGAATGGCGTCACGTTGAGCCGCGACGAAAAGATCCTCTACGTCAACGACACCGGCGGCATTCACGCCTATGCGTTCGACATCCTGCCGGACGGGCGGCTGACGAACCGCCGTGTGTTCGTCACCTACATCGGCCGCGACAAGACCATTCCCGCGGACGCGGAGCCGATCTCGAATGCGGATGGCCTCGTCATCGATGATGAAGGCCGCCTCTATGCGCTCACCGAGGCGGGTATCGAGGTGGTGAGCTCCCGCGGCCGGAATCTTGGCGTCATTCCTGTGTGGTGCATCACGCGCCGATGCCAGGACCTGACGTTCGGCGGTCCGGACAAGCGGACGCTCTACATCGCAGGCGGCGGCACAGTTCTTCGGATACCGATGCTCGCCCGCGGCATCACGGCACGGGCGAAGTAACAAGAGACGTAGCGTCCGCCTTCAGGCGGACCAGAACGGTAGCGTCCGCCTTCAGGCGGACCAGAGAGGAGCAACCATGAAGCTCACAGCAATCGTGGCCCTGGCCATCGCAGTCTGCGTGGTGACGCTCGCCGCCGCCAAGGGCGTGCCGAGCAAGGTCACCTACATTCCGCACGACACGGCCAACAAGACCATGGAGAAGGGCGGGCAGATCATCGGTGAGAACGGATTGATTGTGCTCGCGCAGCGCCGCACCGCCGGCGAAGTGGTATCACCTCACCAAGGGCGATGTGATCACGATTCCCGCGAAGACGCCGCACTGGTTCAAAGAGGTGCCGAGCAAGACTATCGCGTATTACGCGGTGAACCTCGAGCCCTAGGCAAATGGGTATCACGAGACGACGCGTGCTCGAGAGTGGCGCGGGGTTGTTGGCCGCCGCCGCGGCTCGCGTACGGGTGTCCGGGCAGAGTGAACAGGGGAAGGGCGCAGCGGCGGACCTGACGGGCCGCGTTGCACGCTACATGGCGGCGGCACGCCAGCAGCCGCTGCCGCCGGACGTGCTGCGCGAAACGAAGCATCGCGTGCTCGATACGGTCGCCGCGATGGTCTCGGGCGCGACGCTCAAGCCGGGCGAGATGGCCATCCGCTTCGCGCGCGCCCAGGGCGGCACCGCGGAAGCTTCGCTCCTGACCACCAATCTCCGGACGACGGCGATCAACGCGGCGCTCGTCAACGCGATGTTCGCGCACGCCGACGAAACCGACGACTTCGAGCCGGTCACGAAGGCGCATCCAGGCTGCGCGGCCGTGCCCGCGGCGCTGGCCGTCGGCGAGCGCGAGAACGCGTCGGGGCAGGAGTTCCTGCGCGCCGTCGCGCTCGGCTACGACCTCTGTTGCCGGTGGTTGATGGCGCTCGGCCCGAATCACGTGCGCGCCACGCATCGCAGCGCCGAGGGCGTGAGCGCGACGATGGCGGCGGCCGGCGCGGCGGCGTCGATGGCGCGGCTCGACGAGAAAGGGATGCGCTACGCGCTCTCGTACGCCGTGCAGCAGGTGTCCGGCGTCTGGAGCTGGGAGCGCGATGTCGAACATATCGAGAAGGCGTTCGACTTCGCGGGCATGGGCGCGCGCAACGGTGTGACCGCCGCGCTGATGGCGCAGGCGGGGTTCACCGGCGTGCCCGACGTGCTCGAAGGGGAACACAACGGGCTCGAGGCGCATTCGACGCAGCCGCATCCCGAGGAGATGGCGGCTGATCTCGGCCGGCGCTTCTATGTGACCGAGACCGCGATCAAGACGTTTTCCGTCGGCTATCCGATTCAATCGGCGCTCGATGCGTTCCTGGCGCTGCGGAAGGAGCACAACCTCACGCCCGCCAACGTGGATCGCATCGTCGCGACGCTTCCCGAGGACGGCGCCGGCATCGTCAACAACAGCGCGATGCCCGACGTGAACCTTCAGTACCTGATTGCGGTCGCGCTCATCGACGGCACCGTGTCGTTCGACGCCAGCCATTCGTACGAGCGGATGAAGGATGCGCAGGTGCTCGCCGTCAAGCAGCGTGTCGAGCTGGTTGGCGATCGTGCGCTGATGGATCCTGCGGCGCCGCGCAGCGCAAACGTGGAAGTGCGGCTGCGCGACGGCCGCACGGTGACGCACTTCACCCGCCATGCGCCCGGCACCAAGGAAAATCCGCTCGACACCGCGGGCGTGGCCGCCAAGGCGCGCACGCTCATCGCGCCCGTGCTCGGCGATCAGCGCGGCGAGCAGGTCATCACGCGCATCAACACGCTCGAGACCGCGGCGAGCATCCGCGATCTGGTGCGTCTTCTTGTCGGATGAGCGCGCCGCCTGTGTTAGGATGCGCGCGAATGCCGCGTGCGGTGTTTCTCGTCTGTTTCAGTGCGCTCGCGTTGATCGCGTGCGGCGGCACGACTCCGACCACGGCTTCGCCGCGCCGGCTCCGGCGCCAGCGCCCGCACCGCCGCCCGTCACGCCATCAGTCACGATCACCTCGCACCTCATCTCCGGCGGTCCCGGCACGGCACGGCAGGAGTGGGGCTTCACCGCGACGTGCAACGTCACGTGCACCTCGTACGACTGGGACTTCGGCGACGGCGCCACGTCGTTCGACAGCCGCGCGGACGAGCAGCACGCGTACACGAAGAAGGGCAAGTTCAGGGTGACGGTGACGGCCAAGCGCAGCACGTCCGGCGGCGATCCGATCGTCGGCACCCTCGACATCACGATTCAGTGACGCCGACGCGGTGCTAGCATTGCGGTCCATGACCGCAATCAACCCGCAGTTCGTCACCACCGCCTTCGAGCTTCCGGGCTGCCGCATCGTCCGCAACCTCGGGGTGGTCCGCGGCATCGTCGTCCGCTCGCGCAGCATCGTCGGCACGCTCGGCGCGTCGCTGCAGACGCTGATCGGCGGCAACATCACGCTCTTCACGCAGATGTGCGAGCGGGCGCGCGAGGACGCGTTCCGCCTGATGCTCGAGCATGCGGCCGAGCATGGCGCCAACGCGCTCGTCGGCGTTCGCTACGACGCGAATGAAGTCGCCCAGGGCGTCACCGAAGTGCTCGCGTACGGCACCGCCGTGATCATCGAAGCGGCCGACGCGCGATGATCCCGCAGGTCACCGAGTTCCGCCGGCTCCACGAGTTGGGCTGCTTCGTCATTCCGAACCCGTGGGATATCGGCAGCGCGCGCCTCCTCGTCAACCTCGGGTTCCCGGCGCTCGCCACGACCAGCGCGGGTCTGGCATGGTCCGTCGGCCGCCGCGACAACGAGATCTCGCTCGAGGTCGCGCTCGCGCATCTGCGGACGATTGCCGCGTGCGTTGGCGTGCCGGTGAACGCCGATTTCGAGGATGGCTTCGCGACCGAGCCCGAAGGCGTCGCGGCCAACGTGACCGCCGCGACGGCGACCGGTATTGCCGGTGTCTCGATTGAGGATTCGACCGGGGACAAAGCGGCGCCGCTCCACGACTTTGTCCTCGCCGCCGATCGCGTCAGGGCGGCGAGGCGCGCGATCGACGAGAGTGGAACCGGCGTGTTGCTCACCGGACGCTCCGAAGGATTCATTGCCGGACGGCCGGACCTCGCCGAAACGATCCGGCGGCTCGAGGCGTACGCCGAGGCGGGCGCCGATTGTCTGTATGCCCCTGGCGTGCGCTCCGCTGCCGATGTGGCGGCGATCGTCCGCGCCGTTGCGCCGAAGCCGGTCAACGTGCTCGTCGGCGGCGACTACTTCAGCGTCGCGCAGCTGGCGGAGATCGGCGTCCGCCGCATCTCGGTCGGCGGCGCGCTGGCGCGCGCCGCATTGACCGGGTTTCTCAACGCCGCGAAGGAGATTGCGGGGCAGGGAACTTTCACCGCGCTTTCACGCACGATTTCCGTGCCGGAGCTGAACGGCCTGTTCAGCGGCATCGGGCGCCACGGCGCGTGCTAGTATCCCCGCGCATGAGAATCGCAACCGTCGTTGCGTTCGTGTTCGCGCTCGTGGGCGGCCACGCACATGCGCAGGGCGTCGTCACGCAGCGCAACGTGTCGCTCGGCATGGCGAAGACGATCGCCGAAGCCGCGCTCGCCGAATGCGCATCCAAGGGCTACCACACGTCGGTCGCGGTGCTCGATCGTGCGGCGCAGGTGCTCGTCATCATGCGCGACGAGCAGGCGACGGCGCAGACCGCGGAGATGGCGCGCCGCAAGGCGTACACCGCCCGCATGTTCCGCATCTCGACGATGGAGTTTCAGAAGCGGACGGCGGAAGATCCGGGTCGTGAGGCGCAGCGCGACCTCGCCGACATCCTCGCCTTGAGCGGCGGCGTCCCGATCCAGATCGGCAACGACACCATCGGTGCCGTGGGCAGCGCCGGATCGACGCTCGAACAGGACGATGCGTGTGCGAAGGCCGGCATCGCGAAAGTCAAAGATCTCCTCAAGTAGAGGCCCTATGCGAATCAGCAATTACTGGCGCGTAGTGCTTGCGTTCGGCGTTCTCACGTCCTTGACGACCGTGCTCGGTGGCCAGGCCCCGAAGCCCTCAGGGGGCGGCAACGCGCAGCTGATCGAGGACCTGGTCGTCGCCAACCGGATTCTCGCCAGCGAGAACATCCTCGACGGCCTCGGACACGTGAGCGTGCGCAGCCTCACCAACCCGAATCACTTCTTCCAGTCCCGCGATCTCGCCCCGGGCCTGGTCACGGCCGCCGATATCCTCGAATACGATCTCGACGGCAATCCCGTGAATCCGAAAGGTCCGGCAAGCGTCCGTGAGCGCTTCATTCATGGCTCGATCTACAAGGCGCGGCCGGACGTCAAGTCCGTCGTGCATTCGCACATGCCATCGGTGCTGCCGTATGCCGATGTGACGATGCCTTTGCGGCCGATGTATCACATGGCCGTGTTCCTCGTTCCGGGCGTGCCGGTCTTCGAGATACGAAATGTTCAGGGACACATCGGCATGCTCGTCGACGACAACACGTCGGGTGACGCGCTGGCAAAGACGCTGGGCGACAAGACCGTGGCCCTGCTGCGCGGCCATGGCGCCGCCATCGTCGGATCGTCGGTCCCGGATGCCGTCAGCAACGCCATCTTCCTGGACGTGAACGCGCGCGTGCAGTCGCAGGCGGTGGCGCTCGGCGGCAACATTCATTACCTGACGCAGGCGGACCTGGCGCCGCCGACGCCGAATCAGGCGCCGTCCTCGGTGCCCGGTTCGCCGGGCTACTATCCGCGCAGCTGGGGCATCTGGAAGCAGAAGGCGATGGGTAAATAGGGGGAAGGGGGAAGGGGGAAGCATGAAGTATGTGATGACGCTGCTGGCGTTCGCGGTTGCCGCGACAACGCTCTCGGGACAGTCTGCGCCGGCCAATCCGCTGATGGGCGCGTGGAAAGTCGACGGCGCGCAGGCCGGCCTCTACATCTTCACGAAGCAGCACTACAGCTTCTCGCGCGTGCAAGGCGAGCCGCTGCCGGACTATCCGTCCAACGACAAGGCGACCGACGCGCAGAAGGTGGCGGTCTTCAACACGCTGTATCTGAACGCCGGCACCTACACGGTGACGGGCAACATGCTCGCGACGAAAGCCATGATGGCCAAGAGCAAGTTCGCGATCGGGGGCAACGGCAATCAGTACGAGTTCGCCATCTCGGGCAACGCGCTGACGCTGACGCAGAAGCCGTCGGGCGCGGTGCTCAAACTCACCAGGCTTGAGTAAGTGCTGTCCAGACGCGCGATGCTCGTGACGCCGGTGGCCATGATGGTCGCCAGCCGTGTGTCCGCGGCCGGCAAGATGACGCTGGCGATCCATCAGAACACCTCGTCGATGGCGGGCTATCGCGGCTCGCTCGAAGGGTGGGCGCGCGCCGGCATCAAGAACGTCGAGATCACCGCGGCGCTGCTGGATGGATTCCTGAAGAACGACTCGCTCGCCTCCGCCAAGCGCGTGCTGACCGACAACGGCCTGACGGCGGTCTCCGCGGCGTGCGGCGTCGGCGGACTGTGGGAGCCGAACCCGAATCACGCGGCCGCGCTCGACAACCTGAAGAAGCGATGCGAGCAGTTCGCCGAGCTCGGACTGAAGCACATCTACGCGCCGGTCGGCGGCATGCAGAAGTTCACCGAGGACGACTACAAGACCGGCGCCGACAACATGCGCTCGGCCGGCGATGTCGTCAAGCCGTTCGACATGCGCATGACCGCCGAGTTCACGCGCGGTTCCGCGTTCATCTCGACGCTGCGGACGATGCTGCAGGTGACGCGCGCGGCGGCGCATCCGAGCGTGAAGCCGCTGCTCGACTGCTACCACTTCTGGTCGGGGAACAACAAGCTCGAGGATCTCGACCTGATTCGCCCGAACGAGATCGGCCACGTGCACTTCCAGGACGTGCCGGACATGCCGCGCGAGCTGCTCGACAACACGACGCGGCTCATCCCGGGCGACGGCATCAGCCCGCTGACGACCATCCTGCGCAAGCTCTCCGACAAGGGCTACGCGGGCCCGCTGTCCGTCGAACTGTTTCTCCCGAAATACCAGCAGGCCGATCCGTTCACGCTCGCGCAGGAAATCCGCCAGAAGGCCGAAGGCGTGATGCGCAAAGCGCGCGTGCTCTGACGGCACGCGGAAGGAGTGCATCGTGAACTGGAAACTCGTCCTTCAACTGTCGTCGTTCGGCTTTGCGATGGGGCTCGCCACGATCTCGCTCATCCCGTCCAACATCGAGCCGCTCTTCTGGCTCGCCGTCTTTCTCTTGTGCGCGTATGCGATTGCCGCGCGGGCGCCGGGAGGCTACTTCCTTCACGGACTCGCCCTGGGCGTGGTCAACGCCGTCTGGGTGACGGGATTCCACGTGCTGTTCGCCCGGCAGTACATCGCGAACCATCCGCAGGAAGTCGCGATGATGGCGTCGATGCCGCTGCCCACGCATCCGCGCATCATGATGGGCATCATCGGTCCGATCGTCGGTGTCGTGTCTGGAGCGGTGATCGGCGTGCTGGCGGTCATCGCCTCGAAAATCGTGAGCGGCCGCCCCGCGGCCGCGATCCCCCGACAGTAATGGCGCGGTGACCTGGTGGAAGGCGGCGGCGCTCGCCGGCGTCTGCCTGGCGGGCGGATGCGGTGCCCGCGACGCGACGGCTCCGACGCCTGTCACGCCCGCGCCGGGCACTCCGGCAACGCGGTCGCGCGTGCTGATGGTGACCGCAACGGCGGCGTTCAGGCACGACTCGATCCCCGCGGCACGCCAGGCGATGGCCAATCTCGCGGCGTCGAGCGGTGAGTTCTCAATCGCCGCGACCGAAGATCTGTCGACGCTCGGCGCGGACAATCTTCGCAACTACGACGTGGTCATGTTCGCGCTGACGAGCGGCGAGCTGCCGCTCTCGTCCGCTCAGAAGGATGCGCTCATCGAGTTCGTTCGGAGCGGGCACGGATTCATCGGCGTGCACAGCGCCACCGACACGCTCTACGAATGGCCGGACTACGGGCGTCTGGTCGGCGCGTACTTCCGCGAGCATCCGTGGACGCAGCAGGGCAGCGTCATCGTCGAAGACCAGTCGCACCCCGCGACGGCGGGGCTCGGCGATCGGTTCTCACTCGTCGAGGAGTTCTACACGTTTCAGGAGAATCCGCGCGGCCGAGTGCAGGTACTGCTGCGGCTCGATGCGGCGTCGGTCGGATCGAGCGGCGACTATCCGTTGGCGTGGGCGCAGGTGTTCGGCGCAGGCCGCTCGTACTACAACGCGCTCGGCCACTTCTCCGAGACGTGGAACGACGCGCGATTCCAGCGTCAGATCGCCGGTGCGATCAGGTGGACCGCATCGAGGTG
This sequence comes from Acidobacteriota bacterium, assembly GCA_003222635.1. Taxonomy (GTDB): domain Bacteria; phylum Acidobacteriota; class Vicinamibacteria; order Vicinamibacterales; family UBA2999; genus Gp6-AA40. The sequence goes on from QHWQ01000223.1 coordinate 7,910, forward strand.
AGCTACGCTACTGAGATGCCGGTTCTCAAAGCGAACCTCGGCAACTGTTCCGCCGACTTCACGGTCCGCGGCGCCGATGGCCAGCCCGTGTACAACGCCACGATCCATGTGCGTGTGCGGTACGGGTTCATGAGCCTCAAGCGATCGGATCTGGAGATCGGCACCAATGCGGACGGCAAGGCCCGCATCGAAGGACTGCCCGTCAAGGCGAAGCCGCTGGCCTACGACGTTCGCAAGGGCACCGCTGCCGGCGCCGTCATGCAGGACGTGGAGGCGATGTGCGACGCCTCTTTCGATGTCGCGCTGAAGTAGCGTAGACTCTCTCGGCATGTCGATCCGTCGACTCGTCTGCCTGTGCGTGCTGGTGTTCGGGATG
>QHWQ01000414.1 GCA_003222635.1 Acidobacteriota bacterium
ACGAAATTGTTGCGCGGAACGATGCTGCCGTCAGGCCGCGCGCGCGGCCGATCGCCGCCGCCGTAGGTCGTCGCGAAGCGCTGGCCCGAGCCGTAGAAGTACAGCCCGCTCACCTGGAAGCCATAGCCCACCTCCCAGATGCCGTTGAACACCGCGCGATGCCGCTGGTCCGTCGTCGACGGTCCATACTCGGCGCCGAGATCCTGCACCAGCGTCAGCGACGGCGCCGGCGACGTGTTCCCGTCGTTGTAGATCGACAGCGTGTAGGTGCCCGACGCCTGCCACCGCTGGCTGAGGCGCTTGGTGAACGCCGTTTCCAGCGCGTGAAAGTTCGACCACCCCTCCGACACGTACGCGTTGACGACGCCCCAGTCCGGATAGACCGCGCGTGTCGCATCGGTGGAGACGTAGTTCACGCCCGTCACGGGGTTGTAGGTCAGATTGATGTTCCTCTGAAACAGCTCGCGCCGGCTGTTGTTCACCACGTAATCCGCCTGCAGCGCCATCGTCTGACCAAACTGCCGCTGCAGTCCGATCGACGACTGATAGCTGTAGGGAACGTGCAGCCCCGGCGTCGCAATCTGCGAGACGCTCTTCCGCAGGCCCGGAATCCGCAGCGCCTCGTCGTAGGTCGGCTGGGGCCTGCCGTTCCACGGATTGCCCGCGAAGTCCGCGCGACCGTCGTAGGCCACCTGCGCGTTGACCTCGCCGCCGCCGTACCGCTCGGTCCACGACGAGACCTGATCGGAGACGTCGGCGAAATATTTTCCGGTGCCGCCGCGAATGACGGTCCGGTCGTCCAGCGTGTACGCGAATCCGACGCGCGGGCCGAACCGGTTCTTCTCGATCGACCGTCCTGAAGGCAGCCACGGAAGAATCGCCTTGCGCTCGGCAAACTGCCCTTTGCTGATGTCGTAGCGGATTCCGAGGTTGAGCGTCAGGCGGGACGTGACGTTCCAGTCGTCCTGCAGCCAGGCCGCGCCAATTTCCTTTGGCGTCTCCTGCTTGAAGCCGGCGGCCGAGATGCCCACCGAATACGTTCTGAAGAGCGGCGACAGCGGCGCCAGGTTCCACGTCGACACGTCGAGGATGTTCGGGAACAGCGATTCGAGATTGGCCGGAGGCCTGTTGCTCCCGCCGTCGTAGGTCCCCATGCAATTGGTGCACTGGAAGTACGGTCCCCACTGGTGCAGCCATTCGCCACCGAGGTGCGCGCTGTGGCGTCCGCGGAGGTTGAACGAGGTTCTGTAGTCATCGCGGAACGAGTACTGGACCTGGCCGTTGCGCTGCGGCGCGTTGGTGTGCGCCTGCCCGATCGCAAAGCCGCTGAACGTCATGCGCGGCGCGCCTTTGCCGATCGCCCACTGCGGAAACGATGCATTGCCCGGGTGATTGGGAAAGAGCGCCGTCGGAGTCGCCTGGAAGAAGAAATCGTCGTAGCCGACCTTGATCTCGTTGACCGCCCTGTTGCCGAGGACCTGCGTGAGCGCGCCGTACAGCTCGTTGCTCGGGCGCGCCGTCGATTCGGTGGACGACGGCGTCTGCGAGGAGCCGCCGGTGTACCGCGGATCGTACGGCGTGAAGAGCCGCGAGACGTTGCCGCGCACCAGGAGGCGGACCTGCGGCGAGAACTGGAAATCGACGCGCCCGGCCGCCTTCGGATCGGTGCGCGTGCCGGTCATGTCCTGATTGAAGCTCTTGTACGCGGTTGTATAGGTCTGCGTCGACGGCTCGCGCTCGTATTCGTAGCTGGCGAAGAAATGAATCTTGTCCTTGCGGATCGGGCCGCCAAACGTCGTGCTGAACTGCTGGTTCGAATAGGGCAGCACGCGATTGACGATGAAGTCCTTCGCGTTCCACCTGTCGCTTCGAAAGTAGCCCGCGGTCGTGCCGGTGAAGAGATTGGTTCCCGACTTCGTCACCGCATTGACCTGCACGCCGGCCGAGCGCCCCTGGCTCGCGTCGAACCGGTTGGCGACGAATTCGAACTCCGCGATCGAATCGCGGCTGTAGTGGGGCTGGCCGAAGCCGGTCGCCGAAATCGTGGACGTCACCTGATGACCGTCGACGTTCAACTGCGAAGTGCCGACCGATGCCTTCGGCATCAGGTCATCGCTCGACACCGTATTGATGCGGCTGCCTGCCGCCAGCATCGTGAGGTCCAGCCAGTTGCGGCCGTTGACCGGCAGCTCCGACAGCTGCCGCGGATCGATGTTGCTCGACTGGCTCGACTCGGTGGTCGTCACGAGCGCGGTGAGGCGATACGCGCCGGTGCGCACGGGAATCTCGAAGACGCCGCGCGCATCCGTGACGCCTTCGAATGTGTTGCCTGACGCTTCGTTGACCGCGGTCACCGTGACGCCGGGGAGCACTCCGCCCGTCGTATCGGTGACTGTTCCGCTAAGAGTTGCGTCTTGCGCGAATGTAAGAGCGGGCAGCGCCAGGATGACGATGGTCCCGAGTAGCCGGCGCCGGAGATCTGCAGCCATGAGCTCCTCCTCGAATCCGTGTTGACCGTGGGCAGGATCGGATTGTCTACGCGCGGGCGAGCGCCTCTTTCACACGAACGGGTGTGAATGGCACGGTTCGCAGCCGGATGCCGGTCGCATCGAAGACCGCGTTCGCCAATGCCGCGGCAACGGGCGCCGTCGCCGCTTCGCCTGCTCCGATCAGCGGCTCGTTCGGCCGATCGATCAGGATCACGTCCACGGCGGGCGCTTCCGGGAAGCGCAGGATCGGATACGTTCTCCAGTCGACGCTGGTCACGCGCGAGCGATCGAACGTGACCTCCTCGTGCAGCGCGCGGCTCAGCGTCTGCACGATGCACCCTTCGACCTGATTCCGCAGGCCGTCTGGATTGACCACCATGCCGCAGTCATGCGAGCACACGACGCGGCGCACCTGAATCTGACCGCTCGACGGATTCACCGCGACTTCCATCGCCATCGCCACGTAGTTCTCCATCTGCTTGTAGCGCATGTAGGCGATGCCGCGGCCGATGAGCAGGTTTCCCTGTTTCGCGCGCGGATTTGGCGAGGGCCGCGTATCCCACTTGAACGCCGCAGCGGTGCGCGTGATCGCGTCGATCGCGCGTGGATCGGAAAGCCGCTTCAGGCGGAAGTCAACCGCATCGACGCCTTGAGCCGCGGCGATTTCGTCCGTGAAGCCCTCGACGGCAAACACGTTTGCGATCTTGCCGGGCGCGCGCAGGTTCGACAGCTGCAACGGCGTGTCCTTGATCAGATGCGCGACGACGCGCACGTTGTCCACGGCGTACGGCGGATCGCCGTTCTGGGTGATCGCGCCGGAGCCGGTGCCATGCTCCTGCGGCAGGCCGGCCGCCTCGGCCGACAGCAGCGCGCGTGCGCCGGGCGCCGCGTTCGGCACCCACATCTCCGTCTCCCAGGCGACGATGCGGCCGTCGGCGTCGAGCGCGGCGCGTACGTCGAGCAGCTGCTGTGGGCCTTTCGGATCCCAGCCGTGCTCGTCTTGGCGCATCCACTGCACGCGGACGGGCTGGCCAACCGTCTTCGACAGCAGCAGCGCGTCCGCGGCCACGTGATCGGTGCCGTTGGTCCCGTACGATCCGGAGCCGTCGAGGAAGATGATGCGGAGCTTTCCCTGCGGGATGCCGAACACCTTCGACAGGTTCGTACGCGTCTTGGCGGCGCGGCGCGAGACGTCCGCGGCGTTGCCGCGACTCACGATTTCCTGATCGCGCTCGAGCGGCGCCATGCGCGAGAAGCGGACGAGCTCCTCGTGGCCGGGCAGCGACGCGCGTTCGTTCCACGTGGCCTTGAGCGCGGTTGCCGCGCGCACGGCGGCCCACTCGTCCCGGGCGACGACGGCGAGGAAGTTCCCGACGCGGACCGCGCGTGCGTCCGGAATGCCGCGCAGCGAGCTCTCACCGATCGACACGAGCGTCGCGTCAACCGACGGCGGACGGATGATGCGGCCGTGCAGCATGTTGGGGAGCGTGAAGTCCTGCACGTAGACGTGGCGGCCGGTGCACTTCGCCGGCAGGTCGGGACGTAACAGCGGCTTGCCTATTGCGACGTGCTGCGAAGCGGGCGTGAGGGGCGCGTTGCGATCCACCTTCAGCGAGAACAGGCGATCGCCGATGAGCGTGGCAACGCCAACCCCGGTCCCGCCCGCGCGCGGCTTCACTTCGCCATCGACGATCGTGAGATCGGTCACGGGGCGATTCAGACGCGTGGCGCCCATCTGCAGCAGCGCGCGCCGCGCGGTCGCCGCCGCGGCCTGAATCTCGACGCCGCCACGAACCAGGCCCGTGCTTCCGCCGGTGCCTCCCTGATCGGGACACGTCGCGGTATCCCCCTCGATGACCGACACGCGCGACGGTGAGACGCCAAGCTCCTCGGCGGCCATCTGCGCCAACGCGATGCGGATGCCGGTGCCGACATCGACCTTGCTCGTGTAGAGCGTCACGGATCCGTCCGCGTGAATCGCGAGCAATCCGTCCACTTCGCCCGAATCCACCGGCCGGGCAGCCTGTGCAAAAAGATCCCGAGGCAGGCTGGCGAACGTGAAGCTCACGACGAGCGCCCCACCGGCCTTCAGCAGATCGCGTCGAGAGATGAGATTCGTCTGCATGACTACACCTGTGACGCGCGCTGAATCGCGCGCACGATGCGTGTATGGGTGCCGCATCGACAGAGGTTCCCCTCGAGCGCCTGTTTGATCTGATCGACCGTCGGCTTCGGCGTCCGCGCGAGCAGCGCTGTGGCCGTCATGATCATGCCGTTGGTGCAATAGCCGCACTGCGCCGCCTGCTCGGCGATGAACGCCGCCTGCACGACGTCCGGCTTCTCGGGCGTGCCGAGGCCCTCGAGCGTCGTGATGTCGCGGCCGGCCGCGCGGTTGACGGGCAACTGGCACGAGCGCGTCGCGGTCTTGTCCACGAGAACGGTGCACGCGCCGCACTGTCCGAGGCCGCAACCGAACTTCGTTCCGTGCAGCGCGAGCGGACCGCGCAGCGCGTAGAGCAGCGGCTC
>QHWQ01000224.1 GCA_003222635.1 Acidobacteriota bacterium
ACTGGCACTACCGCATCCTGGCGTTCGCAGAACGGGTTCTGCCGCGCGCGGCGGACCTGTGGGTGCAGGCGTCACTCGAACAGCGTCAGCGCCTTCAGCAGTTGTTTTTTCCGGAAGGGATTGCGTTCGACGGAAAAGAGTTTGTTCGAACCGCTCTAACCGCTCGTGCCTTCAACTGGTTAGAGCCCGCTGAACCCTCGAAAGTAAGTTTGGTGGACCAGACCGGGATCGAACCGGTGACCTCGTGAATGCCATTCACGCGCGCTCCCATCTGCGCCACTGGCCCACTCTTGCCGGACTTTTCATGGTAACGCCTAGGGTTCAGCCGGTTCAATAGGACCTTATCCGTCAGCGGACGTCTATAGAGTCGACGCGCGCGTGGTGGCATTCATGGTCGCGGCGAACCGCTGATGCGCCAGCGCGAGCCAGCCGAGCAGTTGGCGCGCGGCTTCATCGGGTGTCTGGCCGTAAAAGGGCATCATAGCGGTAGGCATTCCAGGGCCGCGCCGCAGTTGCGCCCGCCACCGGTTGCTGATGGGCGTCACCTCGATCTGGTACGCGCGCCCACCAATGGTTTCTTCGAAGTGATGAACGATCACGTGTGTGTGTCCGACAGGGGCCTGGAGCGGCGAGGATCTTATTCGTTGCCGCGCGGCGATCAAGCGAAGCGACACGCGAAGCGCGCGTCCACAGCCGGAAGCGCCGCGGATCGTTCGCGTCGCGCGCAGAAAAAATATTTTTGCTGTCAGCTTCTCCACAGCTTTTGCACGAGTGATGCACAGGTTTTCCACATCGGCCGGATACAATGAGAGCTCACCACGCATGACGCTGCGAACTAGCTCGTGTGTCGTCGTCGTGTGGCTCGCGGCCGCGTCTGCCGCGTACGCCGCTGCCGATGCCACGCTCTTCCGTCTCTTCCTCCGCGACGGGACGAGTGTCATCAGCTACGGCGAGTTCGCGCGCGTTGACGATGAGGTGGTGTTCTCGATGCCGCTCGGCGGGCCGAGCGATCAGCCGCGTCTGCACGTCGTGACGTTGCCCGCAGCGGAAATCGATTGGATTCGAACGGACCGGTACGCCGCGGCGGCGCGCTATCAGCAATACGCCGACACACGCGGCGAGAACGATTTTCAGCTCCTGAGCAGCGACATCGCGCGCGTGCTCAACGAGGTCGCGCTCTCGACGGATAAGGACGCAGCGTTGATCAGCGCGGAACAGGCCCGGCACACGCTCTCCGACTGGCCCGCGACGCATTACGGCTACCGCCAGCGCGACGTGCGCGAGGTGGTGTCGCTGCTCGACGAAGCGATTTCCGATCTGAAGGCCGCCGCCGGACGCAACGATTTCAATCTCGCGCTGGTCGCCACGCCGGAAGAGACGGGCTATGAGCAGGTGCTCGGCATGCCGGGCATCACCGAACAGATTGACGCCACGTTCCGCGTGGCGAAGCTGGCGCCGAGCGTGGCGGATCGCATCTCGCTGCTGCAGGAAGCGCTCGCGTTGATTGGCGAAGCGGGCGCGCTCATTCCGCCGGTCGAAGCGGACCGGCTGCGGCACACCGCGGAGGAAGAGATTCACACCGAAGTCGTCATCGACGAGCAGTATGCCGCGATGTCGAAGCGGCTGCTGGCCGCGGCGACGAGCGCTGCCGGCCAGGCACGCATCGCGGACGTGGAGCGGGTGCTGAATCAGATCTCGAAGGATGACGCGCGCCTCGGCAGCCGTCGTCCCGAAGTCGTCCAGGCGCTCAGCACCGCGCTGCAGGTGCAGCTCGATGACGCGCGTCGCCTTCGTCTGCGTCGCGACCAGTGGCAGATTCATCGCGCGAGTTATCGCAACTATCAGCGCGCGGTGGGCAGCCAGCTGCTGCAGCTCGTGAAGATGCAGCCGTCGCTCGATGCCATCCGCCGCCTGGCGGGTCCGTCGCCAGACGCGCTCGTGACGCTGCGCAGCAGGCTGGCGGGTGGCGCGGATCGATTGCAGCGGCTCACGGTGCCCGAGGAGCTGCGGACGACGCACGAGCTGCTGGTCAGCGCGTGGCGCTTCGCGGAGTCCGCGGTCGATATTCGCTACACCGCCGTATCCTCCGGTGATGTCGCCGTCGCGTGGCAGGCGTCTTCGTCCGCGGCAGGGGCGATTCTGATGGTGACCCGCGTGCAGCACGACATCAAGGCGCTGCTCGAACCCCCCCGGCTCCAGTGATTACACCCCGCACGACCCGACTCGTGCGGGCGGCGGATCTCCGGTCGTTCCGACGCGCGCTCGTCACCCTCTCCACCAACGGCTTGCCCCGAGCGACGTCGAGGGGCTCTCCGCTCGATGCCCGCGATCGTCTGGTCGTGGTGCCGACGCGCGCGGCGTCGCTGCATCTGCTCCGCACGATTGAGGACCAGCGCGACGGCGACCGCGCGGTGGTCCTGCCGGACTTCGTGAGGCGTGTCCTGCCGAGCGGCGATCGATGCGGGGGCCGATCCGCCGTTCCATGTCAGACCGGGACTGATCGCCGCGATGCTCGAGTTCTTCGACACGTTGAAGCGGCAGCAGAAGTCGATTGATGACTTCGAGCGCCTGACCATCGGCAAGCTCGATGGCGCGCAGGACGATCGCGGCGCCGAGCGGCTGATGCGCCAGACGCGTTTCTTCGCCGCGGCCTTCCGCGAATTCGAGCGCCGGTGCGCCGGCGCCGGCGGCGTGGACGAGCACGCGATGCGCGAGCAGCTGCTGGCGCATGCCGCGCCGCATCCGTGGCGCCACATCGTCATCGCCGTACGCGATCGGGCGGCCGATCGGTACGGCCTGTATCCGGTCGACTGGGATCTGCTCGCGCGCATCCCGGGCCTCGAGCAACTTGATGTCGTCGTGACGGATACGGTGCTGGCGGGCGCGCTTCACGAGCGCATCCATCAGTGGCTGCCGGGCATCGAGGAAGTGCGGGCCGAGGCGAACGCCTCGGACCGAACGCCTCCTTCCCCCTTCCCCCTTCCCCCTTTCCCCTTGACGATCCCCTTGACGATCTTCCGGGATCGAGAAGAGGAGCTCGCTGCTTTCGCGCGCGGCGTCCGTGAAGCGGCGAGCGACGCAGGATCATCCTCACTCGATCGTTTCGCGCTCGTGGTGCGGCAGCGTCTGCCGTACGTCTACCTGGCGCGCGAGGTCTTCCGCTCATCGGGCGTGCCGTGCCAGATGTTCGACGCGCTGCCGCTCGCCGCGGAACCCTATGCCGCGGCCGTGGATCTGCTGTTCTCGTTCGTCAGCGCGAACTTCGCGCGCGTTCCCGCGGCGGCGCTGCTTCGCTCGCCGCATCTGCGGTTCACCGATGCCGCCGGTGAGCCGGTGCGTGCCGGCGACGTCGCCGCGCTCGATCGCGCGCTGAGCGAAGCCAGCTACCTTGGCGGCCTCGATGCGCTCGATCGGCTCGTGGAGGCGTGGCAGCACGAGGGGTCGCGCGTGTCGAAGGCGGCGATTGCCGGCGCACTGGTGCTGCAACGCATCGGGCGTGAGGTCGCGCCGCTTCGATCGACGGCACCGATTGCGGAACACCTCGATCTGCTCATTCGATTCCTCAGCGGTCACGAGAGTCTCCCCGGGCCAGACGATCCGCTCCGTGCGCGGCAGCTTCGCGCCCGCGGCGCCGTCCTCGGGTTGCTGCGATCGCTGCGCGACGCCTATCGCCGCTTCGATTCACGAGGGGTGACGTTCGACGAAGTCGCGGCGATGGTTCGCCGCGGCATCGAGACCCGCACGTTTGCGCCGCGAAGCGGCGAGTCTGGCGTCCACGTCGTGGATGCCGATGCCGCGCCGTTCGGCGAATTCGATCACGTGCAGCTCGCAGGGTTGGTGGACGGCGAGTGGCCGGATCGCCAGCGCCGCAACATCTTCTACTCGACGGCGATTCTGCGGGACCTTGGCTGGCCGGCGGATGCCGACCGCGTCGAGGCCGTGCGGTCGTCGTTCGCGGATCTCCTCCGGCTGCCGGCGAAGAGCCTCGCGCTCTCGACCTTCTCGCTCGAACACGACACGCTCGTCGCGCCGTCGATTCTTCTCGACGATGTCGGCCGTGTACGGGCGCGTCTTCAGACCCGCCCCGGCGCGCACGGCGAAGCCGTCGTGCTTTCCGACACCGCGCGCATCTGGGCCGCACGCCGCGTGGCCAGGCCGGCGGATGCGATGGCGGGCGGTCAGACCGGCGCGCATACGCCCGCCGCGTACTCGGTGAGCTCGCTCGAGCGCTATCAGGACTGTCCGTTCAAGTTCTTCGCCGCCGACGTCCTGCAGATCGATGAGCTGCCGGAGGACGAGGCCGCCTTGTCGCCTCGCGCCCGCGGACGGTTCATCCACGAAGTGTTTCAGCGCTTCTTCGAGGCGTGGGATCGGCGTGGCGCGGGAACGATCACCTCCGAGTCGATCGACGCGGCGCGCGCGCTCTGTGCAGACGTCGCGGAACCGCTCCTCGGGAATCTTCCGGAAGCCGACGCCGCGCTCGAGCGCACACGGCTCTTTGGCTCCGCCATTTCGGTGGGGCTCGTCGATGTCGTCCTCGGCCTCGAGGCGTCGCACCCGGTCGAAATCGTGGATCGATGGCTCGAGTACCGGCTCGATGGCCGCTTTTCGCTTGGCGCGAGCGATGGCCGCGCCGTCTCGCTCCGCGGCGTGGCGGATCGCATCGACCTGCTCGCGGGCCACCGTCTCCGCGTCATCGACTACAAATCCGGCTCCGCGCCGGATCGAAAGCGCGCGCTGCAGGTGCCGGTGTACGCGCTCTGCGCGCAGGAGCGTCTGGCGCAGCAGCGGGACGAGTCGTGGCAGGTCGATGAGGCGGCGTATGTCGCCTTCAGCGGCAAGAAGTCGCTGGCGCCGGTGATCAACCGCAAGGACAAACCGGCCGATCGCGCAGAGATGCTTGCCGATGCGCGAAGGCGTCTGCTCGCTATCGTCGACGGGATCGAGCGCGGCGAGTTCCCGCCGCGTCCGCACGAGGAGCGGATCTGCTCCTACTGCGCGTACCCATCGGTGTGCCGGAAGGATTACGTCGGTGACGAGTAATCCGCGGCTGCCGTTCGACGTCGACGAGGCGGCCGACAAGGACCAGCAGGCGCGCGAGCGCGCCGTCGATCCGCGCTACAACGTGACGCTCGAGGCGTCGGCGGGGACCGGCAAGACGCGCGTGCTCGTCGATCGCTACATCAACCTGCTGCGCGCCGGCGTCGATCCGTCGAACATCCTCGCCATGACCTTCACACGCAAGGCCGCGACCGAGATGCGCGAGCGGATTATCGCGACACTCCGCGCGGCGGCTCAGCGCGGCGAGATTGCGCCGGCTCGCTGGCGTGAGCTGCGCGACCGCATCGACGAGATTGCCATCAGCACCATCGACGCCTTCTGCCTGTCGCTGCTCCGCGAGTTTCCGCTGGAGGCGGACCTCGATCCCGGCTTCGACGTCGCGGATGAGACAGAGGTGCCCCGTCTCATCGACGAATCGCTCGATCGCGCGCTGCGGACGTGCCGCATCCTCGCGCGCGAGGACGAGAACATCGCGCTCGTCTTCGCGCAGCTCGGCGATCGACGCGCCCGCCGCGGTCTGGCCGCGCTGCTCAACCGCCGGCTGGTGGCGCCGCGCGTCCTCGAGCGCTACCTGGCGACAGGGCCGCGTCATCTCGACGTGGCATCGGCAACGCGGGCTGCCGTCACGGCGCTGCTCGGCGTGTTCGCCGCGATGCCCGGCGGCATGGAGCGGTTTCTCGCGTCGGGTCCACCCGAGCATGTCTTCCTGCTGCTCGCGAAGAATCTCCGGAGTCTCGAACAGAACGCGGCGCTCGATCCCGCGGCGATCCAGGCGGCCTACGCGCACGCACGCGACTATTTCCTGACGCAGGACGGCGAGCCGCGCAAGAAGTGCCCGTTCAACCAGGATCGGTTCGTCAGCAAGGCCGCCTGGTCCACGCATCGCGATCTCGTGGTCGGCCACGCGCCGTCGGTGAAGGAGGCCATCGCGCGCTACAAACGGGACCTGAACGTCCTCGTGTCGCGCGGCATCCTGCGGATGTACCGCATTGCCGAGACCGAATACCGGCGCACGCTCGATGCGCACGCCGTGCTCGACTTCGCGGACCTGCTGCTGCGCGCGCTCGATCTGCTGCGCCACATGGAGGAGTTCGCGCAAAGCCGCTATCGCCTGGAGTCGCGCTACCACCACGTGCTCGTCGACGAGTTCCAGGACACGAGCCGGGCGCAGTGGGAGCTGGTCTCGCTGCTGGTGCAATCGTGGGGTGAAGGCGCCGGTCTCGCCTCCAGCGGTCCGCTCGCGCCGTCGATCTTCATCGTCGGCGATCGCAAGCAGTCGATTTACGCCTTCCGCGACGCCGACGCGTCGATTCTCGACGATGCGCGGCGCCATATCGAGGCGCTGCGCCCGCAAGGCGACGCCAGGCGGGCGATCTCGCGGAGCTTTCGATCGGTTCCCGCGCTGCTGTCATTCATCAACGACGTCGCGCGCGACGTTCAGAAGTCCGACAGCCGGCGGGATGCGTTTCGCTACGGGGAAGACGATCGGTTTCCCGTCGATGGTGTTGAGCCGAACGAGGCCCTCGGCCTGGCGACGGGGGATACGCCCGACGCGTGCGCGGAGACGACGGCGGCGGAAATCGCGCGGCTGCTGGAAGCGGGCGCAATCGTTCGGGACAAAACGACGGGTCTGCGGCGCCCGATGACGGCGGCCGACGTCGCCATCCTGTTCCGCACGCGCGATTCGCATCGTGAATTCGAGGCGGCGCTCGAGCGGCGCGGCATTGCCGCATATGTCTACAAGGGCCTCGGCTTCTTCGATGCCGACGAAATCAAGGATGTCGTCGCGCTGCTGTGGTATCTGGCGGATCCGCTGTCGGACCTTCGAGCGGCGGCATTGTTGCGCTCGCGTTTCTTCCGCCTCTCCGACGAAGCGCTGCGGCGGCTGGCGCCGGATCTCGCCGCGTCGCTGCGCGGTGCCGCGGCGCCGGACGTCGAGCTCGATTCCGCGGATGCAGACACGCTCGCTCGTGCGCGGGAGGCGTGCGCCCGCTGGCGCGGCCTGGTCGATCGGATGCCGCCGGCGGAGCTCCTCGACCTCGTGCTCGCCGAATCGGCGTACTTCGTCGAGATGCGCGGCCCGCGGCTCCCGCAGGCACGCGAGAACCTGAAGAAGATCCGCGCGCTGATCCGGCGCATCCAGAACCGCGGCTACGCGACGCTCGGACGCATTGCCGCGCACCTCGATCGCCTCGCCGTCGGCGACGAGTCGAATGCCGTGATCGACGCGCTCGACGCGGTCAACCTCATGACCGTCCACGCGTCGAAGGGCCTCGAGTTCCCGGTCGTCTTCGTCGTCAACCTCGCGCGCGGCACCGGCAACTTCCGCGATCCCATTCGTGTGGTCGCCGGCGCGGGCGGCGACGAGGTATCGGTGGCGGCGGGCGACTTCCGTTCCGACGCCGATGAAGACGCTGTGGCACGCGATAAGGAGGAGACGAAGCGGCTGCTCTACGTCGCGCTGACGCGCGCGCGCGATCGGTTGTATCTCGGGAGCGTGTTGAAGGAAGGACGCCTGCAGCCCGGACGCGGCAGCCTCGCCGAAGTGTTGCCGCCATCGCTGATCGATCTATTCGCCGGTAACGCTGCGGAATGGCTCGCGTCGTCTGGAACCATTCATCGTTTCCACCGATGCGAACCCCGAACCAGCGAACCACCAACCCTCGAACCCCCGAACCCCGAACCACCGATCACCGTGATGCCTCTCATCGACCAGGCGCCAGCGCGACTGTCGGTCGCCTCGGCGATTGCCGCAGCGACCGAGATGCGCGCGCACGCGGCGCCGCTGTCCGATCGACTGATTGGCACCCTCGTCCACCGGTTGCTGCAACGCGTCGGGTTCACGCATTCAACGGACACGATCCGCGACATCGCGTTGCGACTGGTGCGCGACGACGAGATCGACGAGAGCGAAGGTGTTGACGGCGTTGTCGATGCGGCCGTGGCCGCCTATGCGAGCATCTGTGCGCGCGCGGACGTGCGCGAACTCTACGCCGCGGGCCGCACGCTGCACGAGGTGCCGTTTACGACGGCCATCGACGGCCGCATCGTTCGCGGCACCGTCGACTGCCTGATCGAGACGGCGTCCGATCGTTTTACGCTTCTGGAGTTCAAAACTGGCCGGCCGCGCCCGGAGCACCGGGCGCAGCTGGAAATCTATGTGCAGGCAATGAGGCAGGCATTTCCCGCAGTTACCGTCGACGCCAGGCTCGTTTATTCTTAAAAAAACGCAGAATTCCAGCTCGTCTGGCCGAATTGACACACTTCTGCGTTGCGCACGCAGATCCCACAGCCTACAATCAGGATTAGGAGAGACGATTGGCTATCAACGAGGAGACCCGAGTGGCGCTGACGTGTCCCAGCTGCGGCAACGACCAGAACTTTCTGGTGAAGACCCTACAGATGCACGTCGTCCACCTCGACGACTCACACGTGGAAGTGTCGGAAGAAGGACGTCCCGCCGTCCTGGAAATTCTGTGTGACGAGTGCGAGACCGCGCTCAACATCGACGAGATCGACGAAGGTCTGCGTAAAGAGCTGCTGCTGACGCTCGGCGCCCGCTAATCCTCCTCGGCTTCTTCGAAGTAGTCGCACTCCGGACAGACCCATTCACGGAATTTCGAAGTCTTGGTCTCCGTGCTGCCTGGCACGCGATCGGTGATCTCGCGTTCGCGCAGCTTCATCGTTTCGCCGCACATGGGACATTCCTTCACGTCCGCCATTGACTTCTCTTTAGGCGGCCCCTATCGTAACAGCAAGTCATGGCGTGGAACGCCTTTGGCCGCTTCGGCGGAGATGCGCTCGCGGTGCGCGGCGCGGATGACATCCGCCTCGATCGCCGATGCTTTGCCGACGAGGTGGTCGTCGATTTTCCATCCGTGGCGCCGGCGGTCGAACGCATACGCCATGCGTTTGCCGCGGAGGATCATGCGCGCACGCTGACCGCGGCGCTCGAGATCACGCCGCGCGAGGCCATGGAAGGCGCGACGGTGCCGCTCGACGTCCCCGTGCGCTGCACGTGCCACGCGTGCGGCGGCCGCGGCGAAACGTGGATGCAGCCGTGCACCACGTGCGTGGGCAGCGGCATCGAGCTGCTGCATCATCAGGTGCACATCACGGTGCCCGCCGGAGTCGAAGACGGCGCCTGCTTTCACTTCTCGGTCTCGCCCAAACACGATCTGTCCACGCGCATCGAGCTGCGCGTGCTCGTCAGCCCGCCCGCCCGCGGCTGAGAACCGCACGCGAGGCGGGCGGCGGGAGACATAGTGGCACGGCACGTCGGCATCCTCGCCATTCTCTGTACGCTCTGGGGCGCGCTGGCCATGCTCGTCGGCGTGTCGCTGCTGCTGCTGTCAGCCGGCGCGCTGGCCATCCTCGTCGGTCCCGATGGCTCTGCCGTAGGATTCGCGGCGGGGGTCACGGCGACGGCGTTTGCCGTGATGGGTGCGGTGGCGCTGCTCTGGGGCGGTGCACACGTTGGCGCGAGCGTGTTGCTGCGCAGGCGCGCACCCGCCGGACGTTTCCTGACGCTCGGCCTCGCCGTCGTCAATCTGCTCGTCCTTCCATTCGGCACGGCGCTCGGCGCGTATGCGCTCTGGATCCTGCTGACTGATGAGGGACGACAGATGTTTGCAGGCGGCCTCAACTAAGATACGGAGTATGGCCGCTACGCCGGATCGCGACGCCATTCTGCATGCGCTGCGCGTCGTCAACGATCCCGACCTTCGCCGCGACATCGTGTCGCTCGGCTTCATCAAGGACCTCTCGATCGCCGATGGAAAGGTTTCGTTCGCGATCGAGCTGACGACGCCGGCGTGTCCCGTGAAGGATCAGATGCGCGAGCAGGCGGAGGCGAGAACATCATTGCCGTCGGCGCCGGCAAGGGCGGCGTCGGCAAGACCACCGTGGCGGTGAATCTCGCGCTCGCGCTCGCCCGCTGCGGCAGCCGCGTCGGCATCCTCGACGGAGACATCTACGGCCCGAACGTTCCGATCATGCTCGGGCTGTCCGCGACGCAGCTCACCACCGACGGCAAGCGGATCGTTCCGGCCGAAAAGCACGGCGTGCAGGTTGTGTCGATGGGGTTCCTCACCTCCGACGATGCGCCCGTGATCTGGCGTGGGCCGATGCTCCACGGCGCCATCCAGCAGTTTTTCCGTGACGTGGCCTGGCGTGATCTCGATTACCTGATTGTCGACATGCCGCCGGGCACCGGCGACGTCGCGCTCAGCCTCAGTCAGACGGTGCCCGTGGTCGGCTCCATCGTCGTGACGACGCCGCAGCGAGTGTCGCTGGCGGACACGTTGCGCGCCGTGCGTATGTATCAGAAGCTGAACATCACGCCGATCGGACTCGTCGAGAACATGAGCTACTACGCGTGCCCGAACTGCCACCACGAGGCGGATATCTTCGGCCACGGCGGCGGCGAAAAGCTGGCGGAGCAGATGGAGGTGCCGTTCCTCGGCCGCCTGCCGGTGTATCAACCGATTCGGGAAGGGGGCGACGCCGGCGTGCCGATTGTCATCAGCGAGCCCGGCTCGTCCGCGGGCCGTGCCTTCATGCTCGCCGCGGAGCGCACCGCGGCGCAGGTGTCGATCCTCGCGCACAAGTCCGCCGAAGCCAACAAGGGCAAGATACCGCTCATTCCTGTTCGCTGAGACGACGTGACGACCGCAATCGAGCTGCCGCACGCCAAACGCACGCTGGCCAATGGCCTCGACGTCCTGGTGCACGAGGACCGGCGCGTGCCGATCGTCGCGGTCAATCTCTGGTATCACGTCGGATCGAAGAACGAGCACTCGGGACGCACGGGCTTCGCGCACCTGTTCGAGCACCTGATGTTCGAGGGCTCGCAGCACTACGACGGCGGCTACTTCGCGCCGCTGCAGCAGGCCGGCGCGCTGCTCAACGGATCGACCAACACCGATCGGACCAACTACTGGGAGGTGGTGCCGACCAGCGCGCTCGATCTGGCGCTCTGGATGGAATCCGATCGCATGGGGTATCTCCTGCCCGCGCTGACGCCCGAGCGGTTCGAGACGCAGCGCGGCGTCGTGCTGAACGAGCGGCGGCAGAACTACGAGAACCGGCCGTACGGGATGGCGCTGATGGCGCTGAGCGAGGCGCTCTTTCCGCCGGAACATCCGTATCACTGGCTGACCATCGGCGCGGTGGACGATCTGCGCGCGATGGAGTTCGAGGACGTCCGGGCGTTCTTCCGCACCTACTACCATCCGGCGAATGCGTCGCTCGCACTCGCTGGAGACATCGATACGGAACGCGCGTTCGCGCTCGCCGAGCAGTACTTCGGCGACATCCCGCCGGCCGACAAGCCGCAGCCGGTCGCGGCGTCGGCCTCGGTGCCGCGCGAAATCCGGCTGGTACTCGAGGATCGTGTGGAGCTGCCGCGTGTGTACATCGCGTGGCACTCGCCGGCGATGTTTGCCGAGGGCGACGCGGAGGCGGACCTCCAGGGCAGTCGTTGTCGGAGATCGCCGCGATCATCGACGAGCGCATCCAGACGCTGGCGGAGGAGGGGCCGACCGACGCCGAGATGGAGCGCGGGCTCGCGCAGGCCGAGGCGCACTTCATGTACCGGCTGCAGACCGTCGGCGGCTTTGGCGGCAAGTCGGATCAGCTCAACGCGTACAACGTGTTCCGCGGAGATCCCGATTTCTTTGCAGGCGATCTCGAACGCTATCGGCGCGCGACGCCGCTCACCGTTCGCAACGCCGTGCGCATGTACCTCGCCTTCGACCGCCGCGTGCTCCTGAGCATCGTCCCGCGCGGCCAGGCGGCGCTGGCGCTCCCCGGATCGGAGCCGGTCACCGTCTCCTGATGGCCGTCGATCGCTCGCGGCTGCCTGCGCTTGCTGCCGATCCGCAGTTCACGTTTCCCCAGATCGTTCGTCACGAGCTCGCCAACGGCCTGAAGATCAGGACCGTCGAGCATCAGGGCGTCCCCGTCGTCACGCTGGTCATGCAGATCGACGGCGGCCTTGGCGCGGATCCACCCGAATGCGAGGGCCTCGCATCGTTGACGGCGGACATGGTGGACGAGGGGACGGGGTCGCTCTCGGCGATCGACGTGTCCGATGCGCTGGCACGAATCGGCGGCGAGTACGACGTCGAGGTGGGCGCCGACGTGACCATGTTCACGCTGACGACGCTGGCGCGGTTTGCGGATCGCGGCGCCCGGCTGTTGTCCGACATGCTGACGTCGCCGTCGATGCGCGACACGGATTTCGAGCGCGTGCGCAAGCTGCGGCTCGACCGCCTGCGTCAGCTCAAGGATCTGCCGCCCGCTGTCGCCGAGCGGGCGTTTCTCGAGCTGCTGTATCCGTCGCACCCCTACGGACACCTCGCCATCGGTGGCGACGCGTCGCTGCGCGCGTTGACGCTCGACGACGCCGTCCGTTTTCACGCGTCGACGTTTCTTCCCTGGCGCGCCACGCTGGTCGTCGCCGGAGCCATGCCGCACGATGAGCTGCTCGCGGTTGCGCGGAACGCATTCGGCAAGTGGACCGGCGAAGAGCGTCTGCTGAATGTTCCCTCCGCGGCCGCGCACGTGACAGCTGACGCAAACGCATCCGCCTGCCTCGCGATTGTTCCGCGCGACGGCGCTGCGCAATCCGAGCTGCGGATCGGGCATCTGTCGGCGCGGCGGGATACGCCTGATTACGCGCCGCTCGTCGTGATGAACGCCATACTCGGCGGCCAGTTCGTCAGCCGCATCAATCTGAAGCTGCGCGAGGAGAAGGCGTTCACCTACGGCGCGCGCACCGGGTTCGACTGGCGTCGCGGCCTGGGGCCGTTCTCGGTGCAGACGAGCGTGCATACCGCCGCCACCGCGGAGTCGATTGCCGACACGCTGCAGGAGATCGCGGGGCTGCGCGGCCCGCGTCCCGCAACACCGCAGGAGATGTCGCTGGCGCAGGCATCGCTGACGCGGGGGTATCCGCGCAACTTCGAGACGGCGGGACAGGTGGCGCGCTCGGTCGCGCAGCTCGCGCTGTTCGGTCTGCCGGATACCTACTTCGCCGAGTTCGTTCCGAAGGTCAACGCGGTGACGGCCGATGATGTCACGCGCGTGGCGCAGAACTATCTCGACCCGTCACGCGCCATCGCGCTCGTCGTCGGCGATCGAAAGGTGACCGAGGAATCGCTCGTGCAACTCGGTCTCGGCGAACTGCACGTCCTGCCGCCCGGTTAGTTAGTGGTTAGTGGTTAGTGGTTTGTAGTTCGTGTAATTACCAACTACCAACTACCAACGTATCTGTTTAGCGGGTCTTCGCGACCGCCGAGACGACCACCTTCCATGCCGCTCATCAGACGTGTGCGCATCTGCTGCGCCGCTGTCGCACGATGATGCTGGACCATCCGTACCATCCATGTGCCCCGCAGGTGCAGGCCCTGCTGCAGGCCGCCCTCGCGACCCGCGACCGCCATCGACGCGGACACGTGTCAGACCAGGGTCTCGCGATCGCGCGCGGCCACGACGTCAATCGCCTCGACCGGCTGCCTGCCGACGCGGCCGAGTCGACTCGCCGACGCGCGCCGCTTCGCCCCGCGGTGGTCACGCGCAAAATGTGTGGAGGCGGCAACCGCACCATGCGCGGCGCACAGACCCAGCAGATCCTTACCTCGTTGCTGCGCACCGCGCACCAGCGGGGCGTGAACACGACCGACGCTCTGACGACGCTCCTCCGATCGCCGAGCCCCGTCGTGCTCGACGCCTTTCAATCAACGCCGCTACACTGACCCGCTAAACAGAGACCTACCAACTACCAACCACCAACCACCAACCAACTACAGATTCCGTCGTAAGAAACTGATAAGAACGTACGCGTCCATGTAGCTGAATGGCGCGACGCCGGTGCTGTAATGGCCGCACGGCAGCACGGACACCTCGTGCGGCAGACTGCGCCGGGCGAACTCGTCGACGAGGAGGCGCGACAGATCCACCGGGAACGTCAGGTCGTAGCGCGCGTAGACGAGCAGCGTCTTCGTGTGGGCGACGCGGTCGAGATACGACCACGGATTGATCGGCCTCCACAGCTCGCGCAGCTCCTCGAGGCCGACGTTGCCGTCGAGCGATTCGCGCACGTGGCGTGTGGAGAGCCCTCGCCAGACGACATCGGCAAACCACGGCGAGACGTGATTGAGCGCCTGTGCGCGGATGCGCGGTTCGTGGGCGGACGTCAGCATCGCCAGACATGAACCGAGGCTCGTGCCGAGGATGCCGATCCGCTCGTATCCCTGCAGCGCCAGCCACGCCACCGCGCGGCGCGCATCGAGCACCGCCTGCCGGCACACCTGAATCGTCCGCGCGATGTTCGCGCTGACGATGTAGTCGGCGCGCGTCAGCTCGGGCGGCATGCGCACGTCGTGATAGGGAAGCGAGAGGCGCAGCGCCGACACGCCGAAGCGCGCGAGCAGGCGCGAGAGGCCGATGTGCCCTTCCGCATCCGAGTTCCATTGCGGAAGGACGACGATGGCGCGCTTCGCATCCGTCGAGGGAAACCATCGCGCGAAGACCGTGTTGTTCTGGGGATGCGGCGTCGTCAGCGCGCTGGGAAACCAAAGCTCGCCCGTGCGCGCATCGAAGTCGTAGTCGCCGGTCGGCGGCGTATCGAAGAAGGCAGGTGTGTCGCGCATGATCGCGTCCACCCATCCGTGCAAGCCGGGTCCTTTCGGGCCCGGCAGATCAATCCAGTCTTCGCCCCGGTCAAAAGGCCGGACGATGCGATCTTTCGTAACGGACGCAAGCCGCCGTTCCCAGTTGTGAAAGAAACGGCTGAGGATCATCCGGCAGGTTGGTTGCAGCGGGAGACGGCATGTTCGAACATCCGCAGCCTCCTGAGACTCCACCGTCGCGCAGGGAAGGCGCACCTGATGTGATCGACGCGCCGCCGCCCGATATTCCGGTGGTGCCGCCGCCGGACATCCCGCCGGCCGACCTGCCTGACGTTCCAGTGCCTCAACGGGACGTCCCCGGTCCGAGGTAGCGCTCGACCGCGGCCGCGATTCGCAGCAGTCCAGGCGTATCATTCGCCGCGCCGACCAGCTGCGCGCCTACCGGCAGCCCATCGATCGTGGCGCCGCACGGGATCGAAATCGCCGGGTGCCCCGATACGTTGAACGCCTGCGTACACCGCAGCATCACGTTGCGCACCGGCTCTTCCGCCGTCCCGATCTTTACCATCGGTACGCCGATTTTCGGCGCGGGAATCGGAAGCGCCGGCAGCAACAGCGCATCCACGTCCTGCAGCGCCGCATTCACCTCGCGTCGAATCAGCTCACGTCCACGCCGCGCGCGTGCGTAGTCCTCGCCGAGGATGTAACGCCCCATCTCGAGCCGGATGCGTACGTTCGGGGTGTAGTCCTCCGGCCGGCGTTCGAGCGTCTTCGCATGATAGGCGGCCGCTTCCGTCAGGACGATGTGCAGATAGATGGCGGCCACGTCACCCGCGTGCGGTATCGGAACATCGTCGAGCATGACGCCCGCCTGGCGCAGCCGCTCGCACGCGGACTCGAACGTTGACGCGACCTGCGGATCGAGCAGCGACAGAAAATAGTTACGCGGGATCGCGAGCCTGATTGCGCGCGGATCGGGCGGGGCACCCGCCGGTCGCGCGGCGCCGCCCCTCGACTCCGTTCGGGACACGCCACGCAGCGCGTCGTACACAATCGCCGCGTCTTCAACCGTCCGGCAGATAGGGCCGATGTGATCCAGCGTCGTGCTCAACGGAACGACGCCTTCAGTCGTGAGCTCGCCGATCGCGGGTTTCAGGCCGACGAGGCCGCACACAGCGGCGGGGATGCGGATCGAGCCGCCGGTGTCCGACCCCATCGAGGCGAAGCACATCGCATCGGCAACGGACGCGGCGGAGCCACCCGACGATCCGCCCGGCGAGCGACTGGGATCGAGCGGATGCCGTGCCGGTCCGTACGCCGAATCCTCGTTCGTCGTCCCGAGCGCGAATTCGTGGAGATTGGTCTTGCCGACGAAGATCGCGCCGGCGTCACGCAGCGCCGCAATCGACGGCGCATCGCGCTCCGCGCTGTGATCCTGCCGCACGCGGGAGGCGGCCGTTGTTTTCGTGCCCGCGATGTCGAACAGGTCTTTGACGGATACCGGCACGCCATGCAGCGGACCGAGGTAGCGGCCGGCGGCGATCTCACGATCCGCGTCCCGCGCCTGCTCGCGCGCCTCGTTCTCGAAGACCGTAATGAAGGCGTTCAATGTGCCGTTGCGTTCGGCGATGCGGCGCAGGCAGCGATCGACGACCGCCTCGGCGGTCGTTTCGCGAGACTTGATCGCGCGCGCGAGCGCGGCGATCGTTTGTGGCTCAGGCATTCCGGGATTCGGGATTCGGGATTCGGGATTCGGAATCGAACTCTCCCGTGGCATCCGCGTTCCATTCGGCGGTTCGGAGCGAGGAGGTGGCCTTGGCGAGCGCCTCGAGCAGCGGCTTCAGCTCCGGCAGCCCGCGGCGCTCCGCGTCGTGTATGGCCATTTCGAGCCACGCTTTAACGGTCATGAACGTAGGTTACAGGGTACAGGTGTTAGGTTACAGGTTGTTCGAGGTTCTAGGTTCGCGGTTCCGGCTTAGTTCCGTAATTCGTTCCAAGACGTCGGCGATGCTCTTCTGATCCGCCAGACCGAGGCGCTCGACGATCATGACGCTCGTCGCCTGTTGAATCAGTCCATAACGTTCTTCCACTGGAAATTGCCTCGACACAGCGTCCACGGCGACGACGAGATCCATTCCCTTTTGCCAGACACGTAGATCGCGATGCGATTGAATCTTGACCACGGAACCTCCTCGAACGAAGAACGAAGAACGAACCCTATAACCTGTACCCTGTAACCTTCGTTCATGCGGCACACCAAAATCGTGGCGACTGTGGGGCCCTCGAGCGACAGCGACGAGATGATTCGTGCGCTGATCGCCGGCGGAACGGACGTGGTCCGTTTGAACTTCTCGCACGGCACGCACGAAACGCATGGCGCCGCGATCGCCCGTATCCGCTCGGCGGCGGAACAGGCAGGCCGTCCCGTCGCCGTGATGCAGGATCTGAGCGGCCCGAAGATCCGCACGGGCGAGCTGAACAATCATCAGCCGATCGAATTGAAGGCCGGCGCCCCGCTGCGCATCGCCATCGGTGATGCGCCCGGCGACCAATCGGTGATCTCAACGGCCTACGACCTGACGAGGGCGGTCTCGGCCGGCAACACGCTGCTGCTCGACGATGGGCATATTCAGTTGCGGGTGGAGAGCGTCGAGGGCAAACAACTGCGCACGACCGTTGTTGATGGCGGCACGCTTGGCGAGCACAAGGGGATCAACGTTCCAGGCGTCGTGCTGCCGTCCGGTGCGCTGACGCCGAAGGATATCGACGATCTGAATTTCGGCGCGCGCATCGGCGTCGACTACGTCGCGCTCAGTTTCGTGCAGACCGCCGAGGATCTTCGCCGGGCGCGCGCGGCGCTGGTCAAGGCGGGCGCGCCGCGCACGCTGCTCGTCGCCAAGCTCGAACGTCCGGAAGCGGTGGCGCGCATCGACGACATCCTCGAGGCCTGCGACGCGGTCATGGTCGCGCGCGGCGATCTTGGCCTCGAGCTGCCGCTCGAACGCGTGCCGCGCGTGCAGAAGGAAGTCACGCGCAAGGCGCGCGCCCGCGCCATTCCCGTCATCGTCGCCACGCAGGTGCTCGAGTCGATGCGCAGCGAGCCGCGGCCGACGCGCGCCGAGGTGAGCGACGCAGCCAACGCTGTTGACGATGGTGTGGACGCAATCATGCTGGCGGGAGAGACGGCGGCGGGAAAGTTCCCGGTGCGCGCCGTGCAGACGCTCGACCTGATCATCCGCGACGCCGAGCAGATGCCGCCGGAGTCAACGGCGCTCGAAGAGACGCACCTGCTGTCCGGGCCAGGCCGCGCCCTGTGCGAGGCGGCGGTGACGCTCGCGGAGCGCAGCGACGCGGCCGCCATTGTGGCGGTGACACGGGGCGGCAAGACCGCGCGCGTGCTCTCGGCGCTGCGGCCTCGCGCGCCGATCCATGCGGCGACCGACAGCGCCGACATCGCGCGTCAGCTCGCGCTGGCGTGGGGGGTGATGCCGCTCGTGTGTGAAGTGGGCACCGACGTCGCCAACGCGGTCGATCGCATCAGGGAAGCGCTCGTCACGCGCCGTCTCGTCGCGCCTTCATCCGTCATCGTCGTCGTGAGCATTTCGCCGAACCTGTCGCACGGCCCGTCGAATTTCCTGAAGCTGCAGCGGATCTGAACCACGAAGGCACGCTGCGCGCGCGCATCACGAAGCACACGAAGACGTATTAAACCGCGAAGAGCGCGAAGGACACGAAGATCTACCGGTTGGTGCGTCCGATTCGTCGCGTAGCAGCCGATCGAGTTTCTCAGGATCCATTCGCCTGACGATTCTTTCAATCTTGCGACCGTACGTGCGATCGTTCGGATCCCAGCCGGGAACAGACTTGCGCGCGTACTGCCGCAAGAACGTTCCCAGTTCCAGACGTAACTTCTTGCCTCGGAGAATCAACTCAGTGATCCGATTTACTTCGCGACTTTCGCGTCCTTCGTGGTCCAAAAAGTCTTCGTGGACTTCGTATCTGCGAAACCTTCGTGGTAAGGCCAGCTACTCGATCCGCCCGCGCTCGCAGTACTTCTTCAGCGACTCGAGCGCGCGGTTCCAGCCCGGCCCGACCAGTTCGTAGTAGCGCCGCCACCGCGCGCCTTCCTCGTAGCCGGACTGCCGCAGATGCAGCTGCGTACCCCACGTGTGGCGGCTGCAGGTGACTTCGACCGCCATCGGACCGATCGGGTCGCCATCCGGCGGCAGCCAGAACGTATCCGCGAGGAAGAACTCGCGGCCGGGCTTGAACTCCATCACCGTCGCGTGCAGCGCACCGCCGAGCCGGCCGAGAATATCGTCGCGCCATTCCGTCGGCTCCCACTCGACCGCATAGCTGCCGAGCGGCCGCGGCACGCAGACGGCCTGTTTCGCCTGCCACCACACCTGCAGCGCTTTGGCGTCGAAGAACGCGTCGAGCACCTTGGTGGGCGGTGCGACGATGACCAGATCGGTCGTGAACTCGAGCACGCCTCATTGTCCACTTTTGGCGGTGTGCCCCCATAATCGGGGGATGGGTTCGCAGCCGAAGGCCTATCTCGATCACACCTTTCTCAAGAGCGAGGACGCGCGCCCCATCCGCATCCTCGCCGAATACCTCGAACCGCAACGACGCTTCAAACACCAGAACATCCAGGACACGGTCGTGTTCTTCGGCTCCGCCCGCATTCACAGCCGCGAGGCGGCGCAGAACGCGCTCGAGGAGCTGATGAAGGTGCACGGCGTCGGCAGCACCCGCGAGGTGGACGAAATCGTCGCCCGCGGACGGCGCGCGGTGGAGTGGTCGCGCTATTACGAGGACGCGCGCGAGCTGGCGCGCCTGCTCACCGATTGGGCAAGCGGTCTCGACTCGACGCATCACCGCTTCGTCGTCACGTCGGGCGGCGGCCCTGGCATCATGGAAGCGGCCAACCGCGGCGCGGCGGATGCCGGCGGCAAGACGATCGGCCTGAACATCAGCCTGCCGCTGGAGCAGGGACCGAATCCGTACATCACCGACGGCCTTCATTTCGAGTTCCACTATTTCTTCATGCGCAAGTTCTGGTTCGCCTACCTGGCGAAGGCGCTCGTGATCTTCCCGGGCGGCTTCGGCACGCTCGACGAGATGTTCGAGATCCTCACGCTGATGCAGACCGAGAAGCTCGCCAAGCAGATTCAAATCCTCCTCTACGGCAGCGAGTACTGGGATCCGATCCTGAACATGAAGCCGCTGGTCGAATGGGGAGCGATCACGGCGAAGGACGTCGACCTGCTGGCGCGCGCGGATACACCGGAGTCCGCGTTCGATCTCCTCAAGGAGCACCTGACGAAGTACCACCTGAAGCCCCCGTCGGTGCAGGAGATGAAGGCGCCGGGCATCGCGAAGACGCGCTCGGGCGCGCAAAGCTAATAGAGAAGGTACGAGGACCGTAGACGGAGGAACTCCGCCTCGTCGTCCGCCCAGCTCGCGGCGATCTCGCCAATGGCCACGCCTGATTCGACCTGCTTCCGCAAGACATCGGAGCCGGCAAGGATGTCGATCGGCATCTTGTCGTGCTCGTACTCGTACGGCGGCTGGCGCCACGCGAAGCGCGACGGATCGAACCGGCGGAACATGTCGATCAGCGCGACGCCCGTGATGACCGGCTTGTTCATCGCCTCGGCAAATCGTTCCGCATCGATCCAGGGCGCGCCCACCAGCTCGAACGGTCTCGTCGTCCCGCGACCTTCCGACACCATCGTCCCCTCGAAGAGCACGGTGCCGGGATAGACGATCGCCGTGTCGAGCGTCGGCATGTTCGGCGACGGCATCACCCATGGCAGGCCGGTCGCATCCGCGTACATGTCGCGTGTCCAGCCCTCCATCTTCACCACGTCGAGCGATGCGCCGATGCCGAACGCGTCGTTGAACAACTTGGCGAGCTCGCCAGTCGTCATGCCATGGCGCATCGGAATCGGAAACAGGCCGACGAACGATTCCCATCCGTGTTGCAGCGTCGCGCCCTCGACGCCGATGCCGCCGATCGGATTCGGCCGATCGCAGACGATGACGGTGACGCCGTGCTTCGCGGCGGCGCGCATGCAGTTGGCCATCGTGTAGATGTAGGTGTAGATGCGCGCGCCGATGTCCTGCAGATCGATGACGAGCGCATCGATGCCGCGCAGCATCTCCGCCGTCGGCTCGCGCGTCTCGCTGTACAGCGAGTAGATCGGCACGCGGCGCCGCGGATCGTCGCCGTGCGGCGTCTCCACCATGTTGTCCTGCACGTCGGAGCGGAAGCCGTGCTGCGGGCCGAAGATCGCGGCGAGCGTCACCCCTTCGCACATGGCGACGCGATCGATGACGTGCAGGAAACCGCGGTCGATTGACGCGTGGTTGCACACGACGCCGACGCGGGCGCCTTCGAGACGGCTGGAGCAGAGCAGGACGTCGGATCCGAGGCGGACGGAGGCGGCCATCCCCTAAAGAAGTAACACGTTACGGCCGATAGAGCCGGCATGCCCCACAATCGAAAGGTTCGGGTCCTTGCGGCAGCTCTGCTCGTCGCCCTGGTCAGTCCCTCGCTGGCAAGCGCGCAGGATCTGCAGAAGAGCCAGGGCCGGCTCTACTGGCCGACGATTGCCGCGGGCACCGCCGCGACCGCCGATTGGGTCACGACGTATCACGCGCTGAAGTTCTTCAAAGTGCAGGAAACCAATCCGGTGCTCAAGCCGATGCAGACGACGCCGGCGAAGATGATTACCGTCGGAGGCATGATCGACATGGCCGGCGTGGCCGCGTGGAATATGACGCTCGGCCCGAAGCACGACAGGCTCGCGGTCGCGGGCCTCTGGACCATGACCGCGTTCCGCCTCTACCTGGCTGTTCACAACCACATGAACGAGCATCGCGCAGAGCGCCGCTAGGTCACTCTTCCTTCCACCCCCGGCGTTTGAGAGATTTCCGAAGCGCTCTCGTTCGCGCCATCGAACGCGGCTGCATGTCGAACGGCTCGGTGAGAATCGTGCCCTTCGCCGATTCGATCCGGAGCTCCATCCCGTTCGGTCCGTGATAGACGACGCAGCTCACTCTGTTGTCATTGAGGATCAAATTCCAGAGCGTGGAGGTGCGACCGTCTCGCGGGATCGTCATCGCGGGGCTATTATCGCCTTCAAATGAGCTGGCTCGCGTCATTTGTTCGTGATCTGGTCGCCCGCCTTCCAGGCGGCCGACGTCTGCACGCCGAACTGGAACACAGCCGGCGTCAGCGCGATCTGCTTCGCCGGCGGCTCGACACGTCCGAGAAGCAGCGGCAGGCGCTGCGGAGGCGGCTCGAAACGCGGCGGCAGCGGGCGCGCGCGACGCAGCCGGACGAAGCGGTGCTCGAACACGTGCTGCCGCTGCGGCATGCGGCGATGCTGGCGACGAATCACGATGGGCGGACCGCGCGTGAGGCGGCGTTTGCCGAACGAAGCGCGTCCTATCGCGATGCGCTCGCGCATCCGGAGTCGATTCCCGGCGCGCACGAGAAGGTCACGATCGCCGGTCTGACCTGGTGGATGCCCGCGCAGGCGGGTGAATCCGAAGGGATCGCGCAGCGCCTCGCGGGGAAACGCCGGCTGCCGCTGCGCGAAATCCTCGAGACGAGGGAGCTGGCGGTCGGCCGCGTGATGATCGACATCGGGGCGAATGTCGGCACGACGTCGATTCCGCGCGCGCTGCTCGGCGACTTCACCTGCGTCTACGCTCTCGAACCCGATCCTGCCAACTACGCCTGCCTCGTGCGGAACACCGTCTTCAACGGCGTGCGCGGGCTCGTGCTGCCCGATCGCGTGGCGATTGGCGACAGCAACGGTGAGATGACGCTGCGGAGCCTGAAGAGCGGCACGCATCATCTCGTCACGCGCGCGTCGGATGTCCGCGAGGACGAGCGCGTGGACGTGCCGTGCCTCACGCTCGACACGTGGGTGGAGCGCATGGGCATCGATTTGTCGGAAGTCGCCTTCGTCAAGTCCGACACGCAGGGATGGGATGCGCGCGTGCTGGCGGGGGCGTCGCGCGTGCTGGCCCGCAAGCACATCGCCTGGCAGATCGAGTTCAGTCCGGCGATGCTCGAGCGTTCGGGCCGCTCGATGGACGAGGTCTATCACGTGGTCGAGCGGCACTTCACGCATTTCATCGACCTGCGCAGCGAGGCGGGAGCGCACGTACGGCCGACGACCGAGCTGCGCGATGCCCTCGCGTACGTCGGGAAAACGGAGCGCCGCTATACGAATATCCTGTTGTACTCGTCCGGCTGAAGCCGGACGCTACCGAATGCTTTCCAGGGTGCGCGCGTTGCTGCGCGGCGGCGGAGCGAGCGCGATTGCGGACAAGCCGGTGAAGGCGGCCGTCGTGTCGAGCGACGCCGAGGCGCTGACCTACGATGCGACCAACGACACGCCGTGCCCGCCGGGACCCATCCTGACGCTCGACGCGTGTGCGGTCTGCGGCGGCGCCGAGTCGACGAAAGTCAGCGGGTATAACCGCTTCGTTCTCTTCGATCGCGTACCGGACGCGAAGGCGCCCATCTACAACTACTCGCTGTGTCACGACTGCGGCGTCGTGTATGCGAAGCAGCGTCCCGCCGGCGAGCGATATCGCTGGCTGCTCGAGCGATTCGAGGAGACGCTTGGCCGCACGGACATTGGCTCGCCGCGGCCGGGGAAGTTCGCGCTCAGCTCGGCGGCGCTGAGCGACGACGAGCGCGCGCAGCTGCGTCGCATGGTCGCCAACGGCGTCTTCGTGTCGGGACACAGCGGCCTGACGCGCAAGGACTATCTGCCGTCGCTGATGAACGATCGCCTCGCGAGCAGCATGCACGTCGAGCTTCTCGGGTCGCTGCTGCCTCTCGAGGCTCCACGCGTGCTCGAGATCCGATCGCGTCTCGGATCGATCTGCGCGATGCTCGAGCGTCTCTATGGGGCGAGCTGCTCCGCGATGACGATCTTCGAGAACCAGCGCTTCCTCATCTCGGAGGTGTACGGGTTTCCCGCGTCATGTCCGATCGACTTCGACGCGTTCACCATCCCCTTCGAAGGCCGCTTCGACCTGATCGTCAGCAACCACATGCTGACGCACGCCGTGCGTCCGAGAGCGTTCCTCGCGGCGGTGCGCGAGCGGCTGCTTCCCGACGGCTGCCTGTATCTGTATAACGAGCCGGTGGAGGGCGAGTTCCTCGACCGCGGCAAGTCGATGTTCAACACGTTGAACCCGTTTCATCTGCAGACGTTCAACCAGGCGTCCGCGGTGCGCGCGCTCGAGGCGAACGGCTTCAAGGTGATCTTCTGCACGGTGCGCGACGATCTGTTCCTCGCGATTGCGCAGGCGGTCGATGCGCCGAACACCAGCCGGGAGCGGATGAGCGACAGCGAACGCTCGCGCCGCCGGTCGGCCTATCGCGTCGCAAACGACCTGGCGATTCTGCGGGTGCCGGAGCATCTCCGCGCACCGTTCGCGAAGGACTGGGACGAGATCGTCGCGCGCTCGCTCGACGCGGGCGTCGCGACACGGACGAAGGACGGACGGGTGAAGGTGAATCGTGTTCAAACAGATTCGTGACACGTTGCAGGTGGCGCGGCCGCGATCGCTGACGCGGATGCAGAAGTCGCTCGACGACCTCATCGAGGGTGTCCGTGAGCTGCGCTCCGCGGCCAAGGAGCAGCGCGAGTGGAACAGGGCTATCGAGCTGCGGCAGCAGCGCGGCGACGCGGCGGCGCTGGCGACGCGCCTCGACGAAATCAACGCGCGCCTCGATGCATTGACGGCGCAGGTCGGGATGCTGACGATTCGCGAGGCGCAGCTGCGCGCCGTGGCCGCCACGGATGCGCTGCTCGAGGAAGCGGCCGACCAGCTGCCGGCGATCTGCGATCGGGCGCGTGTGTTCGATCACGTGCGGCAGGCGGTGGCGCGCACGCCGCTGCAGACGGACCCGCTGCCGTTCATGGTGATCCGCGACGTCTTTCCGCCGGATTTCTACGACGCGCTCGTGCTCGGCATTCCTCCCTATGAGCTCTTCGCCGACAAGCCGCGGAACAAGCAGCAGCTGAAGGTGCCGTTCGAGTACGGACCGGCATTCAGCCGGACGATCTGGACGTTTCTCGTCGACGTCGCGCTCGAGGGCGCGTTCCAGCCGGCCATCATCGAGAAGTTCCGCGAGCCGCTGGGACGGTGGATCGCCCACGAGTTCCCGGCCGTCGCCGCCAATCCGCTCGGACCGCCGATGAAGCTGCACAGCACCGATGGACGCATCCTCCTTCGCGGACGCGGCTACCGCATTCCTCCGCATCGCGATCCGAAGTGGGGGTTCATCACGGTGCTGCTCTACCTGCCGCGTGGCAAGGAAAGCGAACAGTGGGGCACGCAGATCTATTCAGTGGACAACGATGAGACCGCGAACTCGATCGCGCCGCACTGGATCGATCTCGAGCGCTGCCATCTCGCGCTCGACGTGCCGTTCCGGCGGAATTCGGCGCTCGTCTTCCTGAATTCCCACGGCGCGCACGGCGCGTACATCCCCGAGGATGCGGAGCCCGCCGACCTCCAGCGCTACATCTACCAATACCGGATCGGTCCGACCAAGGCCGCCATCCAGTCGCTCGTCGCGACGCTGCCGCCGGAACGCCGTCCGCTCTGGGAAGGAAAGCTGGTTGACTACCTCGCCTAAGGCCAGCCTCAGCGCCGATTACTTCCGCACGGAAATCAGCCGCTGGCAGGCGCGGTCGATGACGATCTCGACGCGCGGTATCGTCTCTGCCGAGAGCCCGCTCGCGGCGCAGGCAGGCGCGGTCGTGCTCGCACGCGGCGGTCACGCCGCGGAAGCCGCGATTGCGGCGAACGCGGTGATGGGTGTGGTCGCGCCGATGATGAACGGCGTCGGCGGGGACCTGTTCGCCATCGTCCACGACGCGGCGAGCGGCGCGGTCCACGGCCTCAACGCGAGCGGCTGGTCGCCGGCGGGGATGAGCATCGAGTTCCTCAGCGCGCGCGGGATGAAGGCGATGCCGCAGGCCGGCATTCATTCGGTGACCGTGCCTGGCGCGGTCGCGGGCTGGATGGCACTGCACGGGAAGTTCGGGCGCATGCCGCTCGAGACGATTCTCTCGGCCGCCATCGCGCACGCCGAGGAGGGATATCCGGTCTCCGAGATCATGTCGCTCGAATGGGCCGGCAGCGTGGCCGCCTTGCAGACGAACCGCAACGCGACCGCGACCTATCTGCCCGACGGGCGCGCCCCCGCGGCGGGCGACCTGTTTCGAAATCCCGACCTGGCGCGGACGCTGCGGGCGATCGCGCGCGATGGCGCCGACGCGGTCTATCGCGGCGATGTCGCGAAGCTGATTCTGAATTGCAGCGTGGAGCAGGGCGGCGCGTTCGACGCGTCGGATCTCGCCGAGTACGAGGCCGAGTGGGTCTCGCCGCTGACCACGAATTATCGCGGGTGGGAGGTGTACGAGATGCCGCCGAACAGCCAGGGGATTGCGGCGCTCGTCATGCTGAACATCCTCGAGAATTTCCCGCTCGGCGAGTACGGATGCGGCACCGCCGACACGCTGCACCTGATGATCGAGGCGAAGAAGCTGGCCTTCGCCGACATGCAGCGGCACATCGGGGATCCGCGCTTCTCGAAGATGCCGGTCGAGGCGATGCTGTCGAAGGCCTACGCGCGCCAGCGCGCCGCGCTCATCGATCCGCGCCACGCGAAGGCAAGCGTC
>QHWQ01000225.1:0-5347 GCA_003222635.1 Acidobacteriota bacterium
CCGTGTCGAGCTCGAACTCCTCTTCATGCCACCCCGGGCCGTATCCGAATTCGAGCTGCGATGCGGGCTGGATGTCGAACTGGCGAATCGCAACGGGTGCGCGCCGCTTCGGGTCGAGGCTGCGGGAGGCGATCGTCAGCGTCGCGAAGGGACCACTCCCGAGCAGCCCCTGCGGGACGTGGATGAAGCGCAGCACGTTCCGCTCGGCCAGCGTGACGGGCCATTGATCGATGGTCCGGCCGTCGATCGCCAGCGTCACCTCCGCGTCCGCGTCGCCCGGATTGCCGAGATGCCGTGCCCCAACCATCGCGTGAAACAGCCCGGGGCGCCTGCGCACCCACGCCTCGATTGGCCGGCGATCGGGGCCGTCACCGGCTGCCTGCGTCAGGCCGCCGGTCTCGGGTGTGAGCGACCAGCCGCGGCCGGCAAACCACCCGGGCACGCCGAGCCGGTACCAATCCACGCCGAGCGGCCGCGTGCCGCTCAACTCGCCGCGCTGCTCCACGGCCCACCGGTAGCGGACGACGTCGGTGCGGCTGTGCGGATCGATCAGCGCGAGATCGGTGCGCCGTGCGTCGGCGAAAAACCATACGGGCGCGGACGCACCTTTACGCCAGTAATCCACGAGACCGAGCCACTCGTACTGCGTTGGCGGCTCGACGACGCGCATCGGTTCGCTTGCCGCCGCCTGCAGCGGCCGCCGCACCGCGTAGTGGCTGTAGGTCGCCGCCGGCCCGCTGGTAGCCGCGCGGACGCTGGCGTCCGCGATGGCGGCAAACGCCGGATGCGGACTGCGCCCGTAAGCGGCGCCGCCGGGCACCGCGACTATCAACGACGCCGCGATGAACGGCACGGCGATCGCCGATGCGAATCGGCCCGCCAGCGTGAAGCTGCGCGCGGCGAGCCAGACGACCGGAACGGCAATCGGCAGCGCGTAGCGCGTCGTGTCGAGCTGCTGAAACAGGAGATGGAAGATGAAGTACGGCACGAAAGCAATGAGCAGCAGCAGCGCCGTCCGCCACTCGCGCAACACCGTCGCCAGCAGGCCGATGAGCGCCGCGACGCCGACGGCCAGCGCAAGCGGAATCGAATGCCACGGCAGCACGAGCGCCTGGTACAACCCGATGGCGATGTGTCGCGGCGTCGGGTTGGACCACAGCATGTCCACCCACGAGAAATCTTCTGCCGCCTGCGTGTGCAGCGCGGCGAGATAGGCGTTGACGCCGCCGCTCGCGATGAGGAGTGGAATACCCCACGCAAGGCAGCCGATCACGAACGCGAGAAACGGTCTGATGAACTCGCGCCGCTGCCACGCGACGAAGGCGAGGACGGGCAACGTCAGTACCGCGGATTGAACCCGGATGCCCGTCGCGATGCCGGCAAGCAGTGCACCGGTTACCGCGGATGCATGGGGTCCGCGCCGCGCCCGGAGCACGAACGCCTGCGCGCCGATCGCGAGCGCCAGGCCGGGCATGTCGCTCATCGGCCTGAGACCGGTCATCCAGAAAATGGGCGACGCCGCAAGCAGGAGCGTCGCCCACACTTCCAAACTCCAACCCCCAACTCCCAGCGAGGAGAACAGC
This sequence comes from Acidobacteriota bacterium, assembly GCA_003222635.1. GTDB lineage: Bacteria > Acidobacteriota > Vicinamibacteria > Vicinamibacterales > UBA2999 > Gp6-AA40. Next base: position 1,584 of record QHWQ01000225.1, read on the forward strand.
GACCACGCCGCAACGATGCACAGGGCTCCGCCAATCGCGGACCAGATTGCCAGCGCGCGCGCCTCCGCTTCGACGGGCGTCAGGGAAGACATCCGCTCGACAATCGGCAGCGAGATGTGCCCGAGCAGCATGTAGATGGGGTAGCCCGGCGGATGCGGCTGATGCAGCGCCGGATCGAAATGGCGCAGGCCGAGCGCAAAGTTGATGGAGTCGATGTCTTCCAACGACGGCGCCAGGAATGGAAGATGCGCCGCCAGATACAGAGCGGCGATGACTATGACGACTGCGCCGCTGGTCCGGTTGGTGGTTGGTACCAACCACTAACCCGCGACGCGCAGGATCAGTCCTTCGTTGAGACTACCCATTCGATAGCCGCGCGGATCGATTGTCACCTGCCGGTAGCCGAGCGCCTGTATCGCGGAGACGATCCGTGCGGTCAGCGCAGGTTCGAGCGCGCGCGGCAGCTCGTCGACGCCAATCTCGATGCGCGCGAGATCGTCGTGATGCCGCACGCGGCAGACGCGGAAGCCGAACTCGCGCAGCACCCGCTCGGCGCGCTCGATCATCCGCAGCTTGTCGCCGGTCACCGCGGAGTTGTACGGGATGCGCGACGACAGGCACGCCGACGCCGGCTCGTCCCACGTCGGCAGCCCCGCGCGCCGCGAGAGCTCGCGGATCTCGGTCTTCGTGAGGTTCACTTCGTCGAGCGGGCTGCGCACGCCGAACTCGCGCGCCGCCTGCCGCCCGGGACGATAGTCGCCGCGATCGTCCGCGTTGTTGCCGTCGACGACGACGGCGCCGCGCGCCGCCGCGATGCGCGACAGATGCGTGTAGAGCTCGTGCTTGCAGTAATAGCAGCGGTTCGACGGATTCGCGCGATACTCGGGGCGATCGAGCTCGCGCGTGCGGATGATTTCGTGGTGAAGCCGCTGAAGGCGACGATGACCGAATCGAAACCGGAAAGGAGCTCGAACAGCTTACTCGTCAAAATCCTCTTCTTCGTCGAGATCCTCGTCGTCTTCGAGGTCGTCCTCGTCCTCGTCGACCTCGTCGTCGTCATCCTCGTCGTCTTCGTCGTCGTCGAGGTCTTCGTCCTCGTCGTCGGCGATGTCGACGTGATCGGCGCCCACCATCACGAGGTTCTTGCCACATTCGGGACAACTGAAGGTGTCGCCATCCTCATAGTCCTCGGTGTCAATCTCGTCGAATTCGCACTCGGGGCAGGTCGCCATACGGTCCTCTAGTGAAATGCAGCGAAAATGCGGCAGAACGTCGGATTATAGCGAGATCTCCGAGGCGTCTGCAACGAACACTAAGGTCGCCCCACCGCCGATCCGATACTCATAACGTGAGCTCCGCCGCCGCCGAAGCGCCGAAGATCGCGACCAAGACGGTGGTCGTCGCGGACGACACGGCCTTTGTGCGGGACCGCTTCAAGACGGCGCTCGAGCGCGCCGGCCACAAGGCTATTTCGGTGTCGAGCGGAAGCGAGCTCATCGCGCGCGTCAAGGCCGACCTCTCCACGATCGATCTCGTCGTCGTCGATCTGCGGCTGCCGCATGGCCATGGTGTGAACCTCGTGCGCGCACTGCGCAATATCGATCTGAAAAAGCCGCCCATCGTCGTCTTCAGCGGCACGATTGCCAGCGCCGCGGAAGTGCGCGAGCTCGCCGCGCTGAATGTCAGCGGCTACGTGAACGAGTACACGTCGCTGCAGCACATCCTGCCGTCGCTGGCGCCGCATCTGTTCCCCGGCGACGTCAACCGGCGCACCGGCCCGCGCGTCGTCCTCGGCATTCCGATCGCGTACCGGTTCGGCAACACGATTGCGGCCGCCGTGACGCTCAACATCAGCCGCGGCGGCGTCGCGGTGCGCACCACCAACCCGCTCGAGAAGGGGATCACCGTCAAGGTGCGATTCCGGATGCCGATGGGCAAGAAGGACATCGACGTCGAGTCGAAGGTGGCGTGGAGCGACCGGCGCGTCGGCATGGGACTGGAGTTTGCCGGTCTCGGCGAAGAGGATCGAGGCGTCATCGCCGAATACGTCGACTCCCATTTCTTCTCGAATCGCAAAGCCTGATCCCGGCCAGGTCCGCCTGAATGCGGGCCCTACCGTTTTGTAGTGTCCGGCTTCAGCCGGACCTATCCGTCTTCGCTCAGCGCGCAAACCCGCTGCTCACTGACGCTGACTTCCAGCCGGCGCTGGAAGAAGGGATGCGGCAGCAGATCTTCGACAGCCTGACCTCGACGAACACGAATCCCACGCTGCAGAAGGTCGAAGGCGAAGAGGCGCCGAAGCTGGCGGCGCACGACGACGAGATTCTGCACGCTCATCGGCAGCATCGTCTGCGGAATATTGACCCGGCGCTGCTCCGAGGGAGCAATTCGCAGCTCCGTCGGTCGATGACCACAGCGAGAGTCGCAACGATTGCCGTTTCGCCGCGCTGGGTCCTTTGTGGCTATCGTCTTCGTGGCTCTCGCAGCTACCGTGCGCGCAGCAGGCGCAGCGCGTTGGCGACGACGACGACGGTGGCGCCCATGTCGGCGAGTACCGCCATCCACAGCGTGGCCATGCCGGCAATGGCGAGCGCAAGAAACGCCGCCTTCAGGCAGAGCGAGATCGCCACGTTGGTCCTGACGTTGCGCATCGTTGCCCGAGACAGGCGAAGCGCGTAAGGAAGCTTCAGCAGCTCGTCAGACATCAGCGCGACGTCCGCGGTCTCGAGCGCCGCATCGGATCCCGCCGCGCCCATCGCCACACCGACGTCCGCCGCCGCAAGCGCGGGCGCGTCGTTGACGCCATCGCCCACCATCATCAGCGCACCGTGCCTGGCGCGCATCGATTCGACCATCGCCCGCTTCCGCTCGGGGAGAAGCGCCGCGTGATACTCGTCCACGTTCAGCTCACGCGCGATGGCGGCCGCCGTTTGCTCGTGATCGCCCGTCAGCATCGCCACCGACTTCACATGCTGGCTTCTCAGCAGCTCGATCGTTTCCCGCGCCGTTTCACGCGGACGATCCGCGACGGCAATCGCGCCGAGCGTCGTGCCGCCGGCGGCGACAAACACCAGCGACTTCCCTTCGCCGCGGAGTCGGTCCGCCTGTGGCCACGGCGCGGGAAGCGCGACGCGCAGGGATTCGAAATACCGCTCGTTGCCGATCGCGACGCGGCGACCCTCCACCTCGCCTTCCGCACCCATCCCCGGCAGCGACGCAAAGTGACGGACGACGGGCAGATCCGTCACCAGCGCCTGTGCATGCCGCGAGATCGCCGCCGCAACCGGATGCGCGGAGCGTGCCTCCACCGCGGCGGCCAGGCGAATGACGTCGAGCGCCGTCGCGCGGCCGACGGCCGCAACGTCGGTGACGGTCAGCTGGCCTTTGGTGAGCGTGCCGGTCTTGTCGAACGCGACCATTCTGATGGATGCCAGCCGCTCCAGATACGCGCCGCCTTTGATCAGCACACCGTGCCGGGCGGCGGATGAGAGCGCGGCGACGATCGACACTGGCGTGGAGATCACCAGCGCGCACGGACATGCGATGACGAGCAGCACGAGCGCGCGATACACCCAGGTCGCCACGGCAGCGCCCGCCACGAGCGGCGGCACGGCGGCAACCATCACCGCCAGTACGAGGACGACCGGCGTGTAGATGCGCGCGAAGCGGTCGACGAACGACTGCACGGGCGCGCGCCTGGCCTGTGCCGTCTCGACGAGATGAATGATGCGCGACAGCCGGCTGTCCCGACCGAGACGCAGAAC
>QHWQ01000225.1:5355-14293 GCA_003222635.1 Acidobacteriota bacterium
GCGATCACCATGCCGTCGAGCGGCATTTTCTCTCCCGGACGGACGACGATCTCGTCGCCCGCGACGACGGCATCCACCGGAATTCGCTCCTCGCGGCCATTGCGGCGGACGAGCGCCTCGCGCGGTGCCAGATCGATCAGCGCCCGTATCGCCTGCCGCGCCCGCTCCATCGTCCGCACCTCGAGCCACTGCGCGATGGCGAACAGGAACACGACGCTCGTCGCTTCCGGCCAGTCGCCGAGCGCGAGCGAGCCCGCGACGGCGATGACCATCAGGACGTTGATGTCCAGGATGTGAGAGCGCGCCGCGGTCACCGCGCGCCTCAGCGGATAGACGATGCCGGCAGCGGCCCCGGCGAGGTAGAGAGGGAGCGCCGCGCGAGCGAGGCCCAGACCGTCGAGCACGGCGGCGGCGCCAAGCAACCCGCCGCACGCCACCATCAGCTTCCACCGCCGCTCGAGCGCCGAGCCGCCCCCCATAGGCTCCTCGTGCTCGAGCCAAAACTCGACGTGCAGCCGCTGCCCGATGAGATCGGCGGACAGCGCCTCCAGCCCGGCCAGCGGCTTCAGCCGCCGCTCGAGGATGACCACCTCTTCGTTGCAGTCCATCCCCTCGACGCGGAAAACCGCCTCGGCGTGAAGCTCACAGACCGTGCAGGTGACCGTCCCGGTTGCCATCCCTTAAGAGGAGACTCTCTCCCTATCTTCGTGGATCCCGGCCGAAGGAGGCAGTTGCGCGTCAGGTACGTATAAAATCGATCGGTTTTCCTGTAATTATTCCGGTTTCCATACCCGTATGAACCAGGCGGAGGCACTCCTGTGATCGAGGTCCAGCATCTCACCAAGCGGTACGGCCCGGTGACCGCCGTCGACGACATCAGCTTCACCGTGGAACGGGGCGAAATCCTCGGCTTCCTCGGGCCAAACGGCGCGGGCAAGACGACAACGATGCGCGTCCTGACAAACGCCGCCGCTCTATCCGGACATGACCGTGCGCGAGTATTTGAGCTTCGTCGCGAAGATCAAGGGGGTCGCGCGCGCCGAGCGCAAGGCGCGCGTCGAGGAGATGATGCGCAAGACGCACATCCTCGACGTGGCGCACCGCCACTGCGGCAAGCTGTCAAAGGGGTACCGCCAGCGCGTCGGCCTCGCGCAGGCGCTGATGCACAACCCCGACGTGCTGATTCTCGACGAGCCGACCGCGGGCCTGGACCCGAAGCAGATCATCGAGACACGGCAGTTGATCAGGGGCCTCGCCGGCGATCACACGATCATTCTCAGCACGCACATCCTTCCCGAGGTCAGCCAGACCTGCCAGCGCGTGGTGATCATCAACCGCGGCAAGGTCGTCGCGGTCGATACGCCCGACAACCTGACGTCGCGTCTGCGCGGATCGGAGACGATGTATCTGCAGGTGGATGCGGCGGGCGCGGACGCCGCCTCCGTGCTGCAGCGGATCTCCGGCGTCACGCGCGTCGCGGCTGCCGACAGCAAGCAGCACGTCGTCGGCTACGAAGTGGACAGCGAGACGGGCCGCGACGTCCGCCGCGAGCTCGCGGCCGCCGTCGTCAGCCGCGGATGGGGGCTGCTGGAGATGCGTCCGATGCGAATGAGCCTCGAAGAGATCTTCCTGCACGTGACGACCGAAGAGGAGCCGCACGCGGCGGCGGCCGAGGAGGTGGTGCCATGAGCAACATCCTCGCGATAGCGCAGAAGGAGCTGAAGGGGTACTTCGCGACGCCGATCGGCTACATCGTCATCGGCATGTTCGCGCTGCTGTGGGGCTGGTTCTATTACGTGATGCTGATCATCTTCAACCAGCAAAGCCTGCAGCTCGGCGGGCTCGAGGGCGGCAACGCCGACATCAACTCGCAGCTGATACGGCCGCTCTTTCTCAACGCGAGCGTCATCCTGCTGTTCGTGCTGCCGCTGGTGACGATGCGCATTTACTCGGAGGAGAAGCGATCGGGAACGATCGAGCTGCTGCTCACCTCGCCGCTGACCGACGTGCAAATCATCATCGGCAAGTTCCTCGGCGCGATGACGCTCTACGCGGCGATGCTCGCGATCACCGCGATCCACGTGGGGCTGCTCTTCTCCTACGGCAACCCGGAATGGAGGGTCGTCGTCATCGGCTACCTGGGACTGCTGCTGATGGGCGGCTGCTTCATCTCGGTGGGCCTCCTCATCTCGAGCATGACGAAGAACCAGATCGTCTCCGGGATGATTACCTTCGCCGTGTTCCTGATGCTGTGGGTCATCAACTGGCCGGCATCGTTTGTCGGTCCGAACACGCAGAACATCCTGAACTACCTGTCGATCACCGAACACTTCGACGACTTCACGAAGGGGATCCTCGACACCAAGCACCTGGTCTACTACTTCAGCGTGATGGCCTTCGGGCTGTTCCTGACCGCGCGCTCGGTTGATACCGAGCGCTGGAAGGGCTGATTCCATGATCAAGAACATCCTCAACATCGTCGGTTGGCTCGGCACCGCGCTGGTCGTCGCGGCCGTCGCGGTTCGCTTCCTCAGGCCGGAATGGGACCAGTACGCGGTCTACGCGGCATGGGCCGGTCTGGCGTGCGTCGTCCTCTACACGCTCGGGCAGTGGCGCGAGATCCTCGACTACTTCCAACAGCGCAACGCGCGCTACGGCGCGATTGCCGGCCTCAGCGTGCTGATCTTCATCGGCGTGCTCGTCGCGGTGAACTACCTGTCGTTCCGGCAGAACAAGCGATGGGACCTGACGAAGAACCAGCGCTACACGCTGTCGGATCAGACGGTGAAGCTGCTGAAGAACCTCGACAAGCCGATCAAGTTCCTCGTGTTCGACAAGGCGGACGGATTCGATCGGTTCCGTACGCCGCTCGAGGGCTACAAGTACGAGAACCCATCCAAGATCGACATCGAGTACGTCGACATCGACAAGAAACCGGTCGAGGCAAAGCAGTACCAGATTCAGAGCTACGGGACGGTCGTCGTCGACTACAACGGCCGCCGCGAGCAGGTGACCTCGCCCGAGGAACAGGACCTCACCGGCGGTCTCGTCAAGGCGCTCAATCCGAACAAGAAGAAGGTCTACTTCCTGCAGGGTCACGGCGAGCGCGACATCGACAGCATGGATCGCGACGGCTACAGCGAGGTGAAGGCGGCGCTGGGGCGCGACAACTACGACGTCGCGAAGGTCGTGCTCGCGCAGGAGAAGGATGTCCCCGCGGACGCGTCGGTGGTCGTCATCGCCGGCCCGAAGACGGATCTGTTTCAGCCGGAAGCCGACATGCTGCAGCGCTTCCTGCGCAAGGGCGGCCATGTGTTCGTGATGGTCGATCCCCCCGATGAGAAAGCCGCGGCGACGCCGGTGCTCGACGCGTTCCTCAAGGACTGGGACTTCCAGGCGGGCAAGGACGTGGTCGTCGATGCGAGCGGCATGGGCCAGTTGATCGGCACCGACGCGTCGGTGCCCGTCGTGGCGACGTATCCTCAGCATCCGATCACCGAGCGCTTCAACGTCATTACGGCGTTCCCGCTCGCGCGATCGATCACGCCGATTCTCCCGGCATCCAACGGCCGCGCGGCGGTTCCGATCATTCAGACGAGCGCGCGCAGCTGGGCGGAAACGGACATGGCGCAGCTTCGCTCGGGCCGCGTCGAGTTGAACGCCGACAAGGGCGACAAGCAGGGTCCTGTGACGATCGGCGCGGTGACGGCGACCACTGCGACCGATGCGCCGAAGGCCGAGGGCGCCAATGCCGATCAGCATCCGCCGGAGTCGCGTTTCGTCACGATCGGCGATTCCGACTTCGCCGCCAACTACGCCATCCGCATCCAGGGCAACCAGGATCTGTTCCTCAACACGACCAACTGGCTGGCCCAGCAGGAGAACCTGATTTCGATCCGCCCGAAGCCGCCATCCGACAGCCGCCTCACGATCACCGCTCGCCAGGCGAACGCGGTCGCGATCATGTCGCTGCTCGTGATCCCCGCGCTGGTGTTCGGCACGGGCGTGTATGCGTGGTGGAGGAAACGCTGACGTGCGGGGCCTGAAGTCCACGATCGCGCTGCTCGTCATCCTCATCGGCCTGGTCGCCTACATCTTCTTCGTCGAGCGGAAGAAGCCGGCGGCCGATGCGCCGGCGGTGAAGTCGAAAGCGTTCGCCGTCGACGCCGATCAGATCGAGGAGATTCAGATCAAGCCGGCAGCGGGCGAGGCGTCCCGCGTGCAGAAGATCAACGGCACGTGGCAGCTCGTCGAGCCCGAGAAAACGCAGGCCGATCAGGGGCAGGTGACGAACGCGGCGTCGAGCCTTGCGGCGCTCGACATCAATCGCGTCGTCGACGACAACCCCTCGGACCTCGCGCAGTACGGGCTCAATCCGCCGAAGGCGGACATCGCGTTCAAGGTGAAAGGGAAAAGCGGCCTGCAGCACCTGCTGCTCGGCGAGAAGACGCCGACCAGCGGCGACATGTACGCGAAGACGCCCGATCAGAAGCGGGTCTTCATGATTGCCGCCTACCTGGAGAACACGTTCGAGCGCACGCCCTTCGACCTGCGCGACAAGGCGGTGCTGAAGTTCGATCAGTCGAAGGCCGACGGCATCGAGGTCGTCCACGACGGCATGACGACGACGCTGGCCAAGAGCGGCAGCGATTGGACCATCACCAAGCCGTCGAAGATGCGGGCGGACTTTGCCGGCGCGGAGGCGATCCTGACGGGGCTCTCCTCCGCGCAGATGCAGAAGATCGTCTCGAACGAGGCGAAGGACCTCGGCAAGTACGGTCTCGACAAGCCGCAGGAGACCGTCACGGTCCTCTCCGGCAGCACGCGCGCATCGTTTGCCATCGGCAGCAAAGAGGGCGAGTCGAATTACGCGCGCGACCTCTCGCGGCCAATCATCTTCACGATTCCGGCGACGACGGCGACGGATCTCGAGAAGGACTACGCCGCGCTGCGCAGCAAGGACATGTTCACCGGCCGGTCGTTCAACACGGCGCGCGTCGAGCTGAAGCGCGGCAGCGAGACGCTGGCGTTCGAGAAGTCGAAGGACAAGGACGGCAAGGACGTCTGGAAGAACGGCGCGGGCAAAGTCATGGACACCGCGAAGGTGGAGGACATGCTCACCAAGCTGTCCAACATCCGCGCGCAGTTGTTCCAGGACCGCGTCGATCCCGTGTTGAAGATGCCGACGCTGGTCGCCACGCTGAAGCTGGATAACAACACCACGGAGACGGTCACCTTCGCGCGCAACGGCAACGCGGTGCTCGCCAACCGCGCGGATGAACCGGGCAGCGCGACGGTCGAAGTCATGGCGTTCAACGATACGATGACGGCTATCGACGCTCTGAAGTAACGTGCGGGTTCACCGCCACATTCTGTTCGCGATTCTCGTAACGGCCGGTTGCGCCAAGGCGCCTCCGGCCGTTGTTGTCACATCTCCACCAGTCGATCCGGTCAAGCAGCTTCAAAACGATCTCGTCGCGGCGACGAAGATGCCCGGCGTACAGCGCGCCACGTGGGGCATCGCGGTCCAATCGCTGGCGCGCAACGAGCGGCTCTTCGAACTCAATGCGCAGACGCTGATGGTGCCCGCGTCGGTCGCCAAGCTTGTCAGCGTCGCGACGGCCGCGGATGCCGCCGGTTGGGACTACCGCTTCACGACGACGCTGCGGACGAGCGGACCAATCGAGGGCGGCGCGCTGCACGGCGACCTCCTCGTCGTCGGCAGCGGCGATCCCGCGATCGGTGGCCGCGGCGGCGACGACCTGAGCGCGTGGATCGATGCGCTCAAGACGGCCGGCATCCATCGCATCGACGGCCGCATCGTCGGCGTGGACGATTCGTACGAAGAGCCACGGCCCGGCTTCGCGTGGTCGTGGGACGACCTCGGCTACTCGACCGGCGCGATCTTCGGCGCGCTCAATCTCGCGGAGAACCGTCTGACCGTGACGGTCAATCCCGGCGCGAGAGCGGGCGCGGCGACGAGCCTCGTGTTCAACGCCGACGCGCAGGATCTGCCGATCACCAACCGCAGCGTCACCGGTGAGGCCGGCAGCACCACGCTCGTGTGGCCCGAGATGCGGCCCGGCGAAACGACGCTGACGATTGCGGGCTCGGTGCCGTCCGGCGGCATGCCGGCGACGCTCACGGTCAGCGCGGGCAATCCGACCGCGTGGTTCGCGCGCGTGCTGCGGCGACGACTCATCACATCGGGCATCGAGGTCGCGGGACCGGCGGTCGACGCGGACGACGTGAGCATCAACTCGCCGGACGCGGCGGCGATTCTCTACACCTATCGATCGCATCCGTTGTCGGAGATCGCGCAGCCGCTGCTGAAGGAAAGCATCAATCTGTACGGCGAAGCGGTGCAGCGGCTGAATGCGTCCGGCGCGCTGCCGCACACCAACGATCAGGCGCTCGACGGCATCAAGCAGCGGCTCACGTCGTGGGGCATCCCCGCCGATGCGTTCCAGCTCGTCGACGGCTCGGGACTCTCGCGCCGCGACGTGATTGCGCCCGAAGCGCTGCTGCAGGTGCTCGTCCGCATGTTCGATCCCTCAGGGACGTCGGCGTGGATGACGGCGCTGCCAATCGCCGGCGTGGACGGCACGCTCGCGGCGCGCATGAAGGGAACTCCCGGGGAGAACAACGTCCGCGCCAAGACGGGGACGATGTCGAACGTCCGCTCGCTGGCGGGCTATGCCAGAACACGCGACGGCGAGCCGATCGCGTTTGCCGCCATCGTCAACAACTTCGAGGGGACCGGCGCGCAGGCCAACGCCGCGCTCGATGCGATTGCCGTTCGCCTTGCGTCCTTCAGCCGCTAGGAATACCCTTACGCCACTCTTTGGAGGAGTGTGATGCGCAAAGCCGCAAGCGTCCTTGGACTCGTTGCTCTGGTGGTCGTTCTCTCCAGCCTCGGGCTGCACTCGCAGGCCCGGCAAACGCAGGCGCTGGACGAGGGCGGCGCGCCCGTCTTCAAGGTCGATGCGTTCTGGCCGAAGTGGCTCCCGAACAAGTGGAGCATGCAGCAGGTCACCGGCATCGGCATCGATCCGAGCAACGACCACGTCTGGTTCCTGAACCGCGCCGCGGCGGCGAACCCCGATGAGACCGGCGGCGCCAACGGCCGCCTCGATTGCTGCATCCAGGGGCCGGAGCTGATCGAGCTCGATGCGGAAGGCAACGTCGTCCACGCGTGGGGCGAAAAGGGCAAGACCGAGAAGTGGCCCGCCGCGCTGCAGACCGTCATCGTCGACTCGAAGGGCTTCGTCTGGGTTGCGGGCACCGGTGCGCAGGACAGCATCGAGAAGTACACGAAGGACGGCAAGCTGGTGTGGGACTTCGGCCACCGCCCGAACGCCGACGACAAGAACTTCAAAGAGAACAACCAGAACACCGACGCGTTCGTGAGCAAGGGACGCTTCCAGCTCGACGAAACCACCAACGAGATCTACATCATCAACCAGCGCCGCGTGATCATCTATGACATGACCACGGGCGCGTTCAAGCGTGGATGGGGCGGCCACGGCATGCCGCTGAGCGAGATCACCAACGATCCGCTGCCGAAGTACAAGTGGACGGGCGGCCCGCCGACCGAGGAGAAGAACCTCGTGCCCGACCTGCACTTCGTCGAGATCTCGAAGGACCGCAAGGTCTACGTCGGCGAGCGCGGGCAGAACCGCATCGAGGTGTTCACGACCGACGGCAAGTTCCTGCAGGAGTTCTACGTGTCGCCGAACACGCCCTCGCAGCGCGCCGAGGATTGCGGCGGCCTCTACAGCAAGGACTTCCCGCCGTGCGGGACGACCTACAAGCTCGCGATTTCACGCGACGCGCAGCAGAAGTATCTCTATGTCGCCGACGGCACCAACGACAAGGTGTGGATCCTCGAGCGCGCCAGCGGCAAGACCATCGGCAGCTTCGGCCGGAACGGCACCTACGCCGGCCAGTTCCACTGGATCAACGCCATCGTGATGGACTCGAAGGGGAACATCTTCACGGGCGAGGTCGAGGAGAACAAGCGCATCCAGAAGTTCGTGCCCGTGATGGCCAACGGCCGTCGCTAGTCCGTCCGCGTCCATAGACGCATCATGAAGCTTTGCACGTCCCTGCTGGCAGCGGTGCTCGTCATCGCTGCCAGCGCCGCGTACGGCCAGCAGCAGGTCATCCAGGGCGGCGTGCTGCCGCCGCGCGATGCCGGAGCGGCGGCACGTACGGCCACCGGGACCGCGTCGATTCGCGGGCGCGTGTTCGCGGCGGACAGCGGACGGCCGCTGCGCCGCGCGCGCGTACAAATCAACGGCCCCGGGTTGCCGAACAACGGCCAGACCACCAGCACGGATGCGGATGGCCGCTACGAGATCAAGGATCTGCCCGGCGGCCGCTACACCATCAACGTGACGCGCAGCGGCTACCTGCGATTGAGCTACGGCCAGCGGCGGCCGTTCGAGCGTTGCGTCCCGTTTTCTTCGAGGGCCGGCGGCGGCTGATTCCCGAAGGGCAGCCCGCGACGACGGATGATGCGGGGCAGTACCGGCTTCTCGGATTGACGCCCGGTTCGTACTACGTGATGGCGGACACGCGCGAGACGTGGACCGTCGTCGAGAACGGCGTCGAGCGGACACTCGGCTACGCGCAGACGTACTACCCGGGCATCTCGGGCTTCACCGATGCGCGGCGAGTCGCCGTCGGCGTCGGCCAGGAGGCGAGCAACACGGACTTCGCGTTGATTGCGTCGCGCGCCGCCACGATCTCGGGGACCGTGTACGACTCACAGGGACGCCCGGCGGCCGGACGTCAGATCGCAGTCGGCCAGGAATTCCGCGGTCCCGGCCAGACGTTCGCGATGTCGACGATGGGGGCGACGGTCGCGGGCGACGGCATGTTCAAGATCGCCGGCCTCGCGCCCGGCGATTACAAGCTATCCGTTCGGACGACG
>QHWQ01000226.1 GCA_003222635.1 Acidobacteriota bacterium
CCTTCGGCAACGCGGGACCTCCGCTCGTGGTCTACGCGAATTACGTGTTTGCCGATACTGAAGCCAACCGCGCGAACGTGGCGCTGGGACGCGCGGCGCCAGAAAGCGCGGCGTTGCAGGCGCCGCTCTTCTTCGCAACGATGCTGGCCTTCATGGCCATCTTCCTGCCCTGGTTCAGCGTGACGTTCGGCGCGACCGCTTTTGCCGTCACCATCGCGCTGTACATCGCCTACGAGAGCACCATTCCCCGCCAGATGGACATCCGCGTCGATCTGCTGCCGCTCTTCGCCGTGATGGGGGCGGCGGCAATCAGCCTTCTCGCGGCCATCGTGACCACGAAATTCGCCCGGCGTCGATCGCGTTAGCGCTGCTCGTCCGGCGCAAGAACGCGCACCGATGCATCGAAGCGGCGGTACGCGGCCCGATCGCCGCCGCCGTCCTTGAAGAGACCGTCGAGGCGATCGCCGCTGTCGGACACCGCCTGGCGGTCGACGGTCACGACATTGCGGACGAACATCCATTCCTGCGCGGCGGGCAGCCCGACGAACAGCGCTTCGGCGCGCATCCCGTGCTGGCGAATGAGCCGACGAGTGCCGCTGCTGAACGGCGGTGCGTACAACTTCTCTGGTACGATTCGTCGGCGATGACGCCGCTCAGTCGATTCGACGTCTCGAGGACGAACGTGCCCGGGCGGCGCAGGACGTCATCGTTACGCTGCGCGTAAACGAACGAGGAAAGCGCACACACCGAGATCGCGACGAGAGCCAACGCGAGCCACGGCGCTGCATATTTTATCCAGCACGCCTGAGCTTCAGCACGCCCTGTTCGGTAGTAAAAAGGACCTCCACACTCACAGCGACAGACCGGTTGTTGTCGCGCGAAAGGAGTTTCGCGATGAAAAGAACTCTCACGCGCCTCGCGTTCCTTGGCGTGCTCACACTGATCATCCTGAGTCTTCATACCGTGGGCTCAGCCCAGGGCCAGCGCCGGGGCCCCGTCATTCGCGGCGTCGCCGAGGGCAAGATCAGACGCGCCCAGATCGTGACGACGTCCTCCACCGGTACTGCCGTCGTTCGTCAACTTCCGTTCATCTCGAACGCCACCATCATTGCCGCGCAACAGGCGCTCGGCGTGTCGGCGGGCGACGATCGACTCGAAGGCGCTGACGCGAACGATGCGGATATCTCGCTCGACAACGCCGGCGGAGGCGGAAACAGCCCCGGCATCGGCCTGGGATCGGAGCATACCCTCGGCTGCGGCTCGCGCACGAGCAACGGCAACACGCGCGTCAATCAGGACTGCACCTATCGGCGGCAGGCCGAGGAGGAGATCACCTACAACCCGGCGGATCCCGAGAACCTCGTCGCCGGCCAGAACGACAGCCGTGTCGGCTTCAATCAATGCGGGTTCGACTTCTCGACGGGGAACGGACGCAACTGGGGCGATGGCCTGCCGCCGTTTCGACAGAAGCTGAATGACCCGTCACAGCAGGAACCGACGGCGTCGGATCCGAACCGCCACACCATTGCCGGCGACCCCGGAACACTGCATACCTACGACGCCGGCAGCGACCCGGCGCTGGCCGTGGATTCGAGCGGACGATCGTTCTTCAGCTGCGTTGCCTTTGACGTCGCCTCCAACGCCAGCATGGTGTACGTCACGCAGTCCCCGAAGCGCGCGGAAGGCGCCTTCTATTTCAACATCGACTCATTCGGCCGCGCGTTCGTCGCGGTGGAGGACAACAGTCCGGTGGTCTTTCACGACAAGGAGTTCATTGCGGCGGACATCTATCCAGGGAGTCCGAACCGGGACAATGTCTACGTGACGTGGACGGTCTTCCGCTTCAGCGCCAGCACGGGGGGCTATCAGCGGTCACCCATCTTCGGATCGATGTCGACCGATCACGGCGTCCACTTTTCCACGCCGGAGGAGATCAGCGGCGTCTCGCCGACGCTGTGTTTTTTCGGAAATCTCTTCGACCCGACGCTAAACCCGAACGCCTGCAATTTCGATCAGGGGGCGGATCCGGTGGTGCTGCCGAACGGCGACCTCGAGGTCGTGTTCAACAACGGCAATACTCCGGCCGGCAACCCGAACGGACAGCAGCTCGCCGTGCATTGCCGGCCGTCCGGCGACTCGGCGGCGGGCAGCGCGCACCTGAATTGCGCCAACCCGTCGAAGGTCGGTAACGACATCGTCGTTGGCGAGCCGCAATGCGACTTCGGCCGCGGGCCTGAAGAGTGCATTCCAGGCGCGTTCATCCGCACGAATGATTTCCCGCGCATCCAGACCGAGAACACGCAGAATAACCATCTCTACGTCACGTGGCAGGACTATCGAAACGGCGAATTCGACATCCAGATGTCGGTCTCAACGGATGCAGGCCTGACGTGGCATGAGGTGGGCACGGTGAATCCGGACCGCGGGCTTGACCATTACTTCGCCGCAGTCGATCAGTCGCCGGACATCGGCGATCGCGTCGGCGTCAGCTATTACCGCACCGGGCGAATCCCCAACGAGAACACACCGCAGCCCGGCGGATTCCTGACGTGCAATCCCAAGCAGGACGGCGATCCATCCGCATGCAACGCGGGGACCGGTCTCCGCAACTCGGACTACGTGCTGGCCGGTGGGACTGGTGGACACACGCCTTACGATTTCAAGGTCGTGTCACCGGTATTCCCGCCACCGGATGGCATTCAAACCGGCTTCAATGGTGATTACAGCGGTCTGACGATCAACAAGGGAGCGGACGCGCATCCAATCTGGTCGGATACACGGAACGTCGATCCGTATAGACGTGCGAACGGCGTGATCCACGACGAGGACATCTTCACCGACAACGTTGGTCTTCCGGGCGGCGGACACGACGGACATGATGACGATGACGACTCGGGCCGCAGACGTTAGCCGGACGGGTGAAGCCTAGTGCGTGAAGCGGGGACGCCGCGCGCGCTTTGCGCCGTCGCTGTCCTCGCCGCGCTCTGGACAGTCGCGTCCTGGCTGTCGAACGGATTCGCGCTGTCCTTCGGCCCGCTGCGGCTCACCTCCCACGATCCCACGCGTCCGCTGATCATCACGCTGCTGGCGGCGGTTGCGTACCTCATCGCCGCCGGTCCCAGGCGCGTACGTGAGGATGCGGCTCGCCTTGCCGCCGCCCTGACACCCGCGCGCCTCGCCGCGACGCTCGCAATGGCGATCGGCATCATCGGCATCGCGAACAACTCGTGGGGCGCGGGTGCATCGGATTCATACGCGTACGTGTCGCAAATGGATCCACTGCGTGGCGGGAGTTTGAAGGTCTCCATCGCCATGGCGGCCGACGTGCCGTGGCCGAATGCGCTCCACCTTCACACCCTTCGGCTACGCCGCGGTCGCCAATGAACCTGCGATCACGCCCATCACCGGGCCCGGGCTGCCGCTGCCGATGGCGACTTTCAAGACGATGGCGGCCAGACCGTCGCGTTCGTCGTCGCGCCGCTGACCGGCGCGCTGCTCGTCTGGACGACGTTTCTGCTCGGCCGCCGCGTGCAATCGGATGCGATCGGCCTTGCGGCGGCGTGGCTCGTCGCCACGAGCCCGACGTTCCTGATCATGTTCAAGACGCTGATGAGCGACGTACCGGCCGCGGCATTCTGGGCGCTCGCGGTCTACGGAGCGCTTGGAACATCGACGCGCAGCGCGGCACTGGCGGGGCTTGCCGCGTCCATGGCGATTCTCATTCGGCCGAACGTGGCGCCGGTCGCCGCGGTGATCGCGCTCTGGCTCGCGTTCGCGGACCCGAAGGGTCCGCGCCGCTCGTTCCTGTTTGCAGCGGCAGCCGCACCAGGCGCGATCGCGGTCGCCGCGATCAATCAATCGCTGTTCGACTCGCCGTTCTCGAGCGGCTACGGCGACCTCGCGTCGCTCTTTTCGCTCGACAACGTGCCAAAGACGCTCGGCTCGTACACGCGCTGGCTCGTCGAGACGCAGACGCCGCTGGTGTTCGCGGGCGTGTATGTCGCCTGGATAGCGCCGCTCCTCGGATGCGTGCTGCTCGCCGTGTGGATGCTCTACGCGGCATATCCCGCGTTTGATGCGTGGTGGTTTCTGCGATTCCTGCTTCCGGCATGGCCGGCGATGTTCATCGGCACCGCCGCCGCGGTGTTCCGGCTCGTGCGCGGCCGCCGAGCCGCGGCGGCGATTCTCCTGCTCGATCTCGGCGCGTACGGCATCTACGCCACGAACCAGCGAAGCGTCTTCGTCGACGGCTCCGCTTCGACATTCTCGAGCCGGCGTGGATGGATCAATCGGTTGCATGGCTGAACGCGCACGGGCGTCACCCTTACCTGCTCATCGAGGACTGGGAGATGCCGGTGTTCAGGACGCGCTTCGCGGAGACCAGCGCGCTCGGCGATCTTCGCCTGACGCCAACGCTCGCCTATCGCGGCTACGGCAGCACCGACACCGTCTATCTGTTCGACTAATGAGTGAGCGCGTAGATCAGAACGTCTGACGCGATCTCGTAGGCAGGCACCGAGAAGCGCTGAAAGTAGTCCTGGCTCTCGGTTTCGCGCTCGAAGGCGTCGCCGAAGTCGGTGTCGAAGGTCATGAACACCATCAGGCGGCCCTTCTTGTCGAAGATGCCGCGCGCGTAGGCCTGCGGGCTGTCGGCGCCGCGCTCCGATGTCGTGTGCGATGACTCCCACTGGCCGATGTTCGGAATCTGTGGAATCTCCTTGATGTCGAACATCGTGTGGAACATCGGATGGTCGAGCGGGATGTCGACGATCGGAAATTCATCCGGCGGCAGCGCCTTCGCCATCTGCATCGACCACCACTGCCACGCGTGGCTCCCCCAGAAGTCGTCCGCCCAGAGGAACCCGCCCTTGCGCAGGTACTCGCCCAGCTTCGCCGCTTCCGCCGGAGAGAAATCCGCGCCGCCAGGCTCGGTCATCATCACCCACGGACACTGGAAGAGTTCTTCTTCGGTGAGCTGCAGCACGAGCCGCACGGGATCTCCCTCGCCCACCGTCGTGATCGGGATGCGCGTCAGCTGCGAGATGCGCAGCGAGAGGTTCTCATCCGCGCGCGGATAGTCGACGAACCAGCCGGCGCCATCGCCATCCGGAGACGTGTTGAACTTGATCCGGCAGAAGCGAAGCCCGCCGTCATAGCCTTCCTCGGCGGCCGCCTGCGGATTGGTGACGGCAGTTTGTGTGTGCTTGAAATTCCTGAAAGCACCGAGCCCCTGGGCGGCCGCGAGTGTCGCGACGATGACGGCAAAAACGAACGCGAGGGCCGCGGCGGAACGGCGCACGGCCGACAGTGATGCCAGAATTGTTCCATCGGCGCGGCCGAGCCGGTCCTTACAATTCCCGGGTCATTTCGATCATCGTTCTCCGAAAGCCCAGACGCGTAAACAGCCGCTGCGCGCGCTCGTTCTTCTCGGCGGTGCCGAGCACCACCCGCGGCGCGCCTATGGAACGGAACCACTCACAGGCGGTCTCCACGAGCGAACTCGCCACACCGTGCCGCTGGGCTTCGGGGACGACGACGATGTCGTGGATGTACCCCGCCGCCTCGCGCAATTCCTTCCAAGATTGCGGCTCCAGCGCCGCATACAGGTAGCCGACCACGCTGCCGGCTTGCTCCGCCACGAACACGGCGACGCCGTCTTCCTCGAGCTGTGTGCCAAGAAACCACGCGTACCCAGATTCCGGATCGCCGCGTGGGGCCATGAACCGGAGCGGATCGAACGCGTAGTGGTCGCGCAGGAGCGACGCGCCGAGCACGCCGAGCGCGGGCAAGTCCGCCTTGGTCGCGCGGCGGATGACGAAAGTCTCAGGGGACGAGGATGTGGAGCTCGGCGCCATACAAAGCTGTCCGATCGTTGTCGCGGGCGGCCCATTTCAGTAGCGTCGGCAGATCTTTCTTCACGCTGCCGGCAAACGCCTGCGAGCCGTTCACGGTCACCTGGACGGGCTTTGCAAAGTCGATCGCATCGGGCGACAGCAGCAGCGTGAACTCGCTCACGCCGCGCGTTTTCGCCTCGAACGTGTTGCCATGGCGCTCGATGTCGACGCGCCCGCTCGGCACCTGCCGCCGGCGCGGGAAGATCTGCCACTTCTGCCCGTCGAACACCGTGCCGTTGACGTCCTCGAGGGCCACATCCGACTTTTTGACCGCCAGCTTGTCGATGACCAGCCAGCGCACACGGTTGAAGCGATCCGTGCGATCGGTTTCCCACGACAGGCGCTCGGGATGTGCCGCGCGCGGGTGCGAGTGGACGAACATCTCGTAGAACGCGCGCTCTTCGGGCCACCAGTGCACGTCATGTTTGTCGTTCCGCATGACGTGGTAGACCGGCGCGATGCCTGCCTTCTTCATCGCGTCCACAATCGGGGTCACTGTCTCCGCCGGATACAGCGGATCCTCATCGCCATTCTCGACGTAGAGCGGACAGTTGGCGAGGTTGCCGAGATAGAGCTCCCCGTCGATGCGCGCGTCGCGGTTGGCGAGCACGAGCGGCTGGCCGTTGAGCGTCAGGCACGCGGCCCAGGGATTCGGCTCGCGCAGCGCAAAGAAGTACGTGCCAGTACCGCCGTCGGAGATTCCGGTGATATAGGTCTGCGTCTCGTCGACGTTGTACTTCCGCTTCACGCTATCGAGCAGCGCGAGGATGTTGTCCACCTGGCTGATGTGCCACCAGGCGTTCTCATCGGAGGCCTGCGGCTCGATGTAAATCTGCGGCTCGCCGGGGATGCGCGTCGACTGCGGCTGCCGTCCCGGCTGCGGCGGACGTCCGACGCCACCGTGCAGCTGCACGCGGAGCGGCCACTTCATCTCGGGTGTGTACTCGTCTGGAATTTCGATGATCGTCTCGAACGACTCGCCGCCGACGTTCCCCTGCTGCCGAATGACGCCCGTCTTCTCCTTCACGAACGTGCGCCCGGCTTTCAGCCGCGTCCATGCGCCGTCGAAGTCGACACCGCTGTCGACGATGGCGTGCACCGTTTTCTCGGCGGCCGACGCGTCGCCGGCGTCCCAGAAGGCCTTGAACGCCGCATCGACGTTGGTCGCGCCGCGGACCGGGTAACTGGCCACCCCGAGTAGTGCGACGAGGAGCAGCACTCTTTTCATGGCCGGTAATAATACGCCCCTTGACCAGTTAAACAAATGTTTAATACAGTTGTTTCACACGCATGAAACGCATCGTTCGCCCGCTCATCCTGCTGATGCTCGTCGCCGGCGGTGGCTATTACTACTACCGCAGCACGCGCCCGGTGCCGCTCG
>QHWQ01000177.1 GCA_003222635.1 Acidobacteriota bacterium
GCCGGCCACGAACCAGCGGTTGGCACCCGCGCTGCTGAATTCGGGCGTCACGTACATGAAGGTGTCGATGACGCGGACGATCAGCAGCCACAGGGCCAGCCTGACGAGCCGGTCGGGCGTCCGCTTCAGCGGCCGCGACAGCAGCAGGCAGAAGGGCACCACGAACTGGAACACGAGCAGAAACAGCGCGAGGTACTGCCAGCCTCCCTCAATCCGCGTCAGCACGTAGGGAATTTCGTCCTTCAGGTTCGCCGCGTAGACCAGCAGGTACTGCGAGAACTGGAAGTAGGCCCACATCATCACGAACGCGAGCGTGAGCTTGCCGTAGTCGGCGAAGTGCGACGGCCGGATGAGCGGCCCCATCGTGTCCGTCGTGCGCAGGTACGACGCGATCAGAATCGTGAAGGCGAGCCCCGCCAGCCCCAGGTAATTCAGGAACAGGAAGCCGAACATCGTCGAGTAGAAGTCCGGGTTCAGCGACATGAACCAGTCGACGCCGACGAAGGTGATGGACAGGCCCAGGAACACGAGGCCGAAGCCGCTCAGCCTCTGCATGCTGCGCGTCGCGTCGATGTCGCCCTCGTCTTGCGAGCGCGACAGCGCCGTCATGCGCCACGCCAGCCAGTTCCAGCCGAGAAAATACACGGCGGAACGCGCGAGGAAGAACGTCGGATTCAGGTACATCGCCTTGTGCTTCAGTACCTCGTCGGTCTGCATCAGCTCCGTGTGCGTCCACGGATAGAGGTGGTTCATGCCGAGGGCGACCGGAATGAAGAGGATCGTGAGCAGCGGCAGCGTCCGGCTCGAGGCTTCCCACACGCGGCGGACGACCATCCCCCACCCGCCGCCCGAGAGGTGATGAATCATCATCAGGCCCATCGAGCCGAGCGCGACGCCCAGCCACAGCATGTAGCCGATCAGCCAGGCGCGGAAGAACTGGTCGCGGTTGATGAAGAACCCGATTGCGCAGAGCACGAGCGCCGCGACACCGATGACGAGCGAGCGCGAGCGGCGCGCGTCGATGTCGGCGGGAGCGTTGTAGGTCTTCGTCGCGTTCACTTACCGGGCCTCCGGCCGATCGAGATCCGCGCGTTTGTCGTCGGGCACGTCGTTGATCGCCGCGTGCTGGCTGAACTGCAGCGCGCGCTCATAGGCGACAATCGCCCAGCGGTCTTCCACCGAAATCTGCGACGCGTAGTCCTGCATCGCGCCGAAGCCGTGCGTCATCACATCGAAGAAGTAGCCGGCGGCCGCGTTGCGGAGGCGATCCTCCATGAACGACGGCGGCTTGCGCATGCCGCGCTCCACGACGATGCCGTTGCCCTCGCCCGTGCGGCCGTGACACGGCGAACAGAAGATGTTGTAGCGTTCCTGGCCGCGCTGCAGGACCGCTGCGGTGACCGCCATCGGGAACTGGTTGGCGAGCTGGCCGTTGATCTTCCCGGTGTAGAGCAGCTCGTCGCTGTCGGCGAGCGGATTGCGCGAGACGGTATTGGCCACCAGCGTGCGCGCGGAGCTCGTATCGGTGAAGAACGAGCTGGCTTCGAGCGGCTCGTAGCGCGGCGCGTCGTGCATGTCCTGACGGCAACCAATGAAGAACCGGTCGCGCGACGCGCGATCGAACGCCGGCACGTTGAACACCGGGTGATAAGGCTGCGGCAGCCCGTTGAGCGCCAGCATGCCGAGAAAGGCCGCAATCGATGCGCCCAGCACCGTGCACTCGAAGGTCACGGGGATGAAATGCGGCCAGCTGTGGAACGGGCGGCCGCCGATGTTCATCGGCCACGCGATCACCTGCGTCCAGTACTCGAGGCCGTAGCCGCCCAGGCCGCCGAAGATCCCACCGAGCAGGACGATGAGCGGCAGCCTGTTCGGTTTGAGGCCGAGTGCGTCGTTCACCTCCTCGATCGGAAATGGTGAATAGGCATCCATGACGGTATAGCCCTGGCGGCGCGCCTGGTCCGCCGCCTCGACGAGCGCCGTCGGATTGTCGAACTCGGCCATCAGGCCGTGAATCGGTACTGCCCGCTGATGTTGCACCATGACTTACAGCAGGTGCTCCGTTCCTGACGTGGTCTTCACCTTCGCCGCGGGCACCAGCGTGCGCACCTCGAAGATCGAGATCGCCGGCAGCAGGCGGACGAAGAGGAAGAAGAGCGACAGGAACAGGCCGATCGTTCCGGTGAACATGCCGAAGTCCCACACCGTCGGCTCGTACATGTCCCACGACGAAGGGAGGAAGTCGCGGTGCAGGCTGACGACGATGATGACGAAGCGCTCGAGCCACATGCCGACGTTCACCAGCAGCGAGAGGATGAACAGCAGCACGACGTTGTCGCGCACCTTGCGGAACCAGAACAGCTGGATCATGCACGCGTTGATGGCGATGAGCATCCAGTAGAACGGCCCGTAGGGTCCCGTCGCGCGGTTCGTGAACATGAACTGCTCGTACAGGCTGCCGCTGTACCACGCGTAGAACGCTTCGTTGACGTACGCATACGCCACGATCATGCCGGTCGCCAGCATGATCTTGGTCATGTTGTGGATGTGGCGCATCGTGATCAGGTCTTCGAGGTGGAACGCCGCGCGCATCGGCACCGCGAGCGTCATGACCATCGCGAACCCCGAGTAGATGGCGCCAGCGACGAAGTACGGCGGGAAGAAGGTCGCGTGCCAGCCCGGAATCTCGGAGACGGCGAAGTCGAAGCTCACCACCGTGTGGACCGAGAGCACGAGCGGCGTCGACAGCCCCGCGAGCAGCAGATAGATCGTCTCGTAGCGCTGCCAGTGCTGCGCAGAGCCGCGCCACCCGAGCGAGAGCACGCCGAAAATCCTTTGCGCCCACTTCGCCTGGGCGGAATCACGGAGCGTCGCGAGATCGGGAATCAAGCCGGTGAACCAGAACAGCAGGGACACGGTGAAGTAGGTCGACACCGCGAACACGTCCCAGATGAGCGGGCTGCGGAACTGCGGCCACAACTGCATCGTGTTCGGATACGGGAACAGCCAGTACGCCGCCAGCCACGGACGACCGGTGTGCAGCAGCGGGAACATCGCCGCGCACGCGACCGCGAAGAGCGTCATCGCTTCCGCGAACCTGTTGATCGAGGTGCGCCACTGCTGGCGGAACAGCAGCAGGATGGCGGAGATCAGCGTCCCGGCGTGGCCGATACCAATCCACCAGACGAAGTTGATGATGTCGAACGCCCAGCCGACCGGGATGTTGTTGCCCCAGATGCCGATGCCCGTGAACAGCAGCTTGACGATCGTGATGTTCAGGATCATCAGGAACATGAACGCGATCGCGAAGCCCATGAACCAGCCGATCGGCGTGCGGTGCGTCAGGACGATTCCGCTGATCTTGTCGGTGACGGAACCGAAGGTGTGCCCGGGCGCGATGACGTCGGGCGTGCGCGAGAGCAATGTTTCGCGCGCGGCCGCCGCGCTGCCCGCGTCCGGCGGAGCCTGCAGCGGAAGCTGCGGCTTCGTCATCCCCGTCCCTCGCCGTCGGTGGCTGCCTGCGGGGGCTCGAGCTCGATGTTCGGGTTCCGCACCAGCGCCAGATACGTGGTGCGCGGACGGTTGTTGAGTTCAGCCAGCAGCGCGTAGTTGCGCGGGCTCGATTTCAGCTTGGCCACCTGGCTTCCCGGGTCGTTGATGTTGCCGAAGACGATCGCGTCGGTCGGACACGCCGCCTGGCACGCGGTCAGGATGTCGCCGTCGCGAATCTGCCGATCCTCCAGCTTGGCGGCGATGCGCGCCTGGCTGATCCGCTGCACGCAGTAGGTGCACTTCTCCATGACGCCGCGGCTTCGGACCGTGACGTCGGGGTTGCGCATCGGCCAGAGGCTCTGCGTGTCCCAGTCCTGGTAGAGCAGGAAATTGAACCGGCGCACCTTGTACGGGCAGTTGTTCGAGCAGTAGCGCGTGCCGACGCAGCGGTTGTAGACCATGTCGTTCAGGCCTTCGTCGCTGTGGCTCGTCGCCGCCACCGGGCAGACCACCTCGCACGACGCGTTCTCGCACTGCTGGCACGGCATCGGCTGGTGATACGTGCCGGGGTTCTCGATGTCGCCCGTGTAGTACCGGTCGACGCGGAGCCAGTGCATCTCCCGGCCGTTCATCACCTGCGGCTTGCCGACGACCGGCACGTTGTTCTCGGCCACGCACGCCACGACGCAGGAGTTGCAGCCGGTGCAGACGTTCTGATCGATCGTCATGCCCCAGGCATAGCCCGTGTACGGGTACGGCTGCCAGTACATCGTCAGCGGCTTGCGGGCCTCGCCCTCCTCCATCTTCTCGGCGAACTTCGGGTCGGCGTCGTACTGCGTCTTGGTCGCGACGCGCACGAGATTGCGCCCCTCGAGCGACCAGTGATCCTGCGTGCAGGCAAGCTGGTAGGTCTCGCCGGTCTTGTTCAGTTCGACGCCCTGCAGAATGTCCTGCGCATCGAACGTGCGCAGCGCGTTGACGTTGAAGCCGGTGTTGTTGCCGGCGCGGCCGGCGCGCGTGCGGCCGTAGCCGAGATGCAGCGTCAGCGTATCCGGTGCCTGACCCGGCGCGAGCCACACCGGAATGCGAAGCGTGCGGCCGCCCTGCTTCAGTTCGACGACATCGCCGCTGATCAGACGCAGGCGATCGGCGGTGCCGGGAGAAATCAGCGCCGCGTTGTCCCACGTCAGCTTCGTCAGCGATTTGGGCAACTCCTGCAGCCAGGCATTGTTGGTGAAGCGGCCGTCGTGAATCGTCGGGTCCGGACGGAAGACGGCTTCAAGCCCTTGCGCTGCTCCGCGCGGCGTCACCTGTGACGCGAAGGCCGCCCGTATCGCCACGGTCTTCGGCGCGAACGCGGTATTCGGCACGACGCCGTCGTGCAGCCACTGGTGCCACTGGCGGTCGAACTGCGGTGTGGCACTGGCGGCCGAAGGCGCTGCGGCCGCCGGCGCGGCCACGGCACCCGGCCGCGGTGGCGGAGCGCTAGCAGGTGCATTGCCTGCGGGCGCGGGGGTGGGCGCAGGTGCGCGCGGCGGCGCGGCGATCGTGCCCGTACCGCTCGCGGCGCCCGGACTCATCCAGTACGCGCGAACAAGGTCGTAGCCCGGCTTCTCCGCGCCGCTCAACGCCGCCATCACTTCGTGCGCCGACTTACCGTCATAGAGCGGCGCGATCAGCGGCTGAATGATCGTGACCGTCCCGTCGTCCGCACGGACGTCGCTCCACGCCTCGAGGTAGTGCGTTTCCGTGACGTGCCAGTGGCTGAACGCCGCGGTCTCGTCTTCGTAGAGGCCAAGATGGACGCGCATCGCGACTCTCTGCATCGCGTCGCTGAACTTCAGATCGACGGGCGCGCTGTAGACCGGATTGCCGCCCATGGCGACAAGCAGCGCGACTTTGTCGGCATTCATATCGTCGACGAGCTGTTTGAGCGCCGCGCGTTGATCCATCGGCTGGACTTCGGCGGTCTGCGTGTAGGTGACGGTCGCGCCGACATTGCCGAGCACGTCGTTCATCGCATGCGCGAGTGCGTGGACGATCGCGGGCTGGCCGTCGCCGGCGATCACCAGGCTCTTGCCCTTGCTGGCCTGCAGATCTCTGACGAGCGGATCGATCCAGTGCTGCGCTGCCTGCGGCGCATTCGCGGCGCCGACACCGCCCACACCGACACGCGAGGCGACGGCACGCGCAAACGCCTCGATCTCGCTCGCCTTCATCGGCAGGCGATGATCGGCGCGCGACCCGGTGTTGGTCGCGTCGCTCTCAACGGCGTAAAGGCGATTGAGCGGAGACGACTCGCCCTCCAGCCGGCGGCGCGATGCGAACGCGCGCGAATACCGAACGCCCGACGCTCCGGTGCAGAGGAAGTCGGCGTCGAGCGACAGGATCACGTCGGCCTTGTCGATCGCATATTGCGCGTCGACGTACTCGCCAAACGCGAGCTGGCTGCCCGCTGGGTCGGCGACGCAACCGTTTCCGTCAGAATCCGGATGCCGGCGCCCTGACTGGTTTCCTGCACCTTGAGCGCATCCTGGAGTGCGGTCGCGAACGCGCTGAAGGGACGGATGTCGCCGAGATTGGTGATGTTGCGCGACCGGTCCGGATCGTAGAGGCCGAGAATCGAGGCCTGCGCGAACAGATCCGTCGCGCCGCGGCTCGATGGATGATCGGGGTTGCCTTCGATCTTCGTCGGGCGGCCCTCATGGCTTTCGACGAGCAGCCCGATGCCGGCGCCGTTCATCGGCATCGCGGTCGCGAAGAACAGCGGTTTGCCCGGGACTTCTTCCTCGGGCTGGCGCACGTAGGGGACGATCTGCTCGTCAGGCTGGCGCGTGCAGGCACTCACGCCGGCCAGAGCGAGCGAGGCGCCCATCAACTTCAGGAAGCTGCGGCGGCCGACTGGATCGAGCCATTCGGAGGCGTTCTGCGGGAACTCGCGGTGCAGGAATTCTTTGAATTCTGGCGTCTCGGCGAGCGATTCGAGACTCCGCCAGTACTGCCGTCCTCTCGTCGCCTCCAGCCGCGCGCGCAGCGCCTCGATCGTGTCGCCGTCGTTCATAGTCGCGTCGTTCATCGATGGCAGGTCGAGCAGCTGATGGGTGGGTTGACGTTGTATTCCGTCATCAGTTGCGGGCCCAGAATCGACTGATCCACCGCTGGGCGATACCCCATCGTCGTAATCTCGCTACGCGGCCGGAGATTCGGCGCCGGATTCTTGTGGCAATCAATGCACCACTCCATCAGGAGCGAGTGCTGCTGATAGATCAGCGGCATCTGGTCGACGCGTCCATGACACGTTTCGCAGCCGACGCCCTTCTTGATGTGGATGCTGTGGTTGAAATAGACGAAGTCGGGAAGATCGTGGACGCGAGTCCAGTGCAGCGGTTTGTTATCGCGGAAGCTGGCCCTCACCGGCTCGAGAAACGAGGCGTTGGCGAACAGAACCGCATGGCAGTTCATGCACGTCTTCGTCGGTGGAATTCCCGCGAACGACGACGTCTCGACCGACGTGTGACAGTACCGGCAGTCGATGCCGTCGTCGGTCACGTGGTGCATGTGGCTGAACTGCAGTGGCTGCTCGACGAAGATTTCCTGCCTCGTCACATAGCTCGACCTGGCAAGGACGATCGCCAATACAATCAGGCCGCCGACGAGGGAGAGAAGTCCGAAAATGCTGACTTTCGAGAGGGTGTTCGCGCTTCGACGGAAGATCTGCGGCATCGACGTTGTTCAGCGCGACCACCGCATGCAGTCGAGCTGCTTACTCGGCGGACCTCGTGCCGGTGGCCCACACAGGGTTGTACTACAGTTGTGAAAAAAGGATCAAGGAAGGACAATCACTTCGATGAGCGACGAGCGGAAGTACCGGCAGCGCGGTTATCAGGACGATGATCGCGATCGCGCACCGAAGCCGGCGGCGCGAAAACCACCTGAGCCGGGCGCGCCCGCCGGAACGCGGCGCATCTCCCAGGACGGCCCGAAGAACATCAACATGCCGGGGTTCCGTGAACTCGTGCGCTGCTCGCAGTGCGGCAACCCGGTGTCGCCGGAGATCGGCTTCGACACGCGGTGTCCGCGATGCGGCACGGACCTCCACACGTGCTCACAGTGCGTCTCCTTCGATCCGGGCAGCCGCTTCGAGTGCATGGATACCGCGCTGACCGCGCGCGTCTCGCCGAAGAACACGCGCAACACGTGCACGCTGTTCTCGCCGCGGACCACCGTCGAGCGGGAAACGACGACGCCGCGCAGCGACGATGCGCGAAAGGCGTTCGACGACCTCTTCAAGTTTTAAGCTATGCTGCTGCCTCTATGGCCGGAGGCCGGAGACTGACGAAGGTGCGTCTTGCGGATTTCTCGCGGCAGCTCAAGACGTTGATCGACAAGGCGCAGCAGCTGCGCGATGAAATCAACCGCTCGATCATCGCGTCGACGCCGACGCCACCACCCAATGGCGCGGCCGTCCGCCGCCGCCAGCGGAGCCGGCGCTAGAGCAGCGCAGCCTGCCAGGCTTCCACGTACTTATAGCCGCTGCCGGTATTGAACAGCACGACGGTGTCATCGCTCGCGAGCTTGCCTCGCTCGACGAGCGCCTGGATGACTGCGAGCCCCGCGCCTCCTTCGGGCGCGCCGAGAATGCCCTCGAGACGCGCCATCTCGACGCAGGCAGACATCAGTTCTGAATCACTGACGGCGACCGCTTCCCCACCGCTCGCGTACACATCGGCGAGGATCAAGAAGTCTCCGAGCGGTTTCGGCACACGAAGGCCCGCCGCGACCGTTGTCGCGTTCTCCCACATGACGGAGGCCGGCGCGTGCTGTTGGAACGCGCGGACGATCGGTGCGCATCCTTCAGCCTGCGCCGCAATCATTCGCGGCCGGGCGCTGCCAATCAGTCCCATCGCTTCGAGCTCCTCGAATGCCTTCCACATGCCGATCAGTCCGACGCCGCCGCCTGTCGGATACACGATCACGTCGGGCAGCGTGCCGTCGAGCTCCTCCCATAGCTCGTAGCCCATCGTCTTCTTGCCTTCGATGCGGTACGGCTCCTTCAGCGTGGAAACCTCATACCATCCGTTGGCGGCAGCATTGCCCGCGATGAAGGCGCCGCAGTCGGAGATCAAGCCGTCGATGAGATGCACGTCGGCGCCGAATGCGCGGCACTCGAGGATGATCGCGGCCGGCGTATCGGAGGGCATCGCAATCACGCAGCGCAGGCCGGCGTGCGCCGCGTACGCCGCCGCGGCACCGCCGGCGTTGCCGGCTGTCGGAAGTGCGATCGTCCCGATGCCGAGCCGCTTCGCCATCGTCACCGCCGCCGAGAGGCCGCGCGCCTTGAAGGAGTTCGTCGGATTTTGTCCTTCCTCTTTGATGTACAGCCGCGCGAGACCCAGGTGGTCGCCGAGACGCGGCGCCTGCAGCAGCGGCGTTTTTCCTTCGCCGAGCGTCACCGGCGGGCCTGGCAGCATCACCTCTTCGTAGCGCCACATCGACGCGATGCGGCCGCGCAGCGCCTCGAGCGTGAACGTGCGTTTCGCTTTCGCGAGGTCGTAGCGAGCGAGCAGCGGCGCCTTGCACGCGGAGCAGAGATTCTGCGGTTGCGAGTAGTCGAAGGTGCGCCCGCAGCCGGGGCGGGAGCATTCAAGATGTGTGAGAGTCGATGGCATTGGATGGCGGAGAGGAAGGGATTCGAACCCCTGGTACCCTTCCGGGTACAACGGTTTTCAAGACCGCCGCCTTAAACCGCTCGGCCACCTCTCCGCGCGCGGCGCGGTTCAAGCATCCCATATAACAGCAGCGTTAGCGTTGCTCCGAAATGGGACATCTTGGGCGTGGCGTGCTTCAATGTGTGACGCTGCGGACACTCCCACCTGGAAAGACAATTCGCAGTAAACGATTCATTTCAGGCCGCTTGCGAGCAACGGTGGGGGGCTGCGCACACTTGGCGTCGGCGAGTCACCTCAGGCATCGACATTGCCGTAGAGGTGTGCTCGATGGCTCTCGAGTCCTTTACTGTCGCCGCCAGCGCGCCGCCAAAGCGGCGTCGAACTGACAATCCGGCGTTTGTCGCGATGCCCGCAATTGCACGCGCCTACGTCGTGGTGGTCGTCGCGGCGGGCGCGGCGTGTCTGGCTGGCGCGGCGATGCGCCTGCGCGTGGACAACGTGCCGCTGCTGCTGATGCTGCTCGCCATCGCGGTCGTCACTTCGGCCGGGAAGATCGAGCTGCCGCTCGGACGCAGCCAGTCGAACCTTTCTCTCTCGCATGCGGTGAACTTCTGGGCGCTCTTCGCGGTGGGCCCGACCGCCGCGATCGGCATCGCGGCCGTCAGTGCGTGGGCGCAGTGCACGCTGCGATCGCGCGGGCGCAATCCGCTGTATCGCACCGTCTTCAGCACCGCGTCGTTGATTCTCACGGTCGCGGCTGCCGGTCTGCCTCTTCTCTGGCTCGCCGGCGACGGCGCAACAAGCGATGCGGCTTCGCTCGCGCGCAGCGCAGCGATTGTGGCGCCCCTCTACTTCTTCGTGAACTCACTGCTCGTTGCAGGCGCCATCGCGCTGTCGACGCGTCAGCCGCTGTGGCAGGTCTGGCATCAGAACTTCTTCTGGAGCGCGCCGAGCTATCTGGCCGGCGCGGCGCTCGCGGCCCTGGCGCACGTCGCATTGGTGCGTGGCTGGTTTGGATGGCTGCTGCTGCTCGCGCTGCCGCTCTATCTCGTCTTCCGCAGCTATCACACCGTGGTCGGCCGACTGCGAAAGGAGCAGGAAGACACGCAGCGCGCGATGGAGGTGCAGCTCGCCACCACCGAGGCGCTCGCGCTGGCGATTGAAGCTAAGGCCGGATGTACGCCCGAGCACGTCAGGTCGATCCAGTACTACGCCGCGATGCTGGCGGAAGTGGCCGGACTCTCGGACGACGACATTCAGGCGGTTCGCGCGGCGGCGCTGCTGCACGACGTCGGCAACATGGCGGTGCCTGAGCACATTCTCTCGAAGCCTGACAAGCTGACGCCCGAAGAGTTCGAACGCATCAAGATTCACCCGCGCGTCGGCGCCGAGATTCTGCGCGGCGTACCGTTCACGGGGCCCGTCGGCGAGTTCGTGCATTGCCATCACGAGCGCTGGGATGGCACCGGCTACCCGTCAGGATTGCGCGGCGAACACATTCCGCTCGGCGCGCGAATCCTCGCGATTGCGGATTGCTACAGCACCATGCAGGCGGACCGCCCCTATCGTCCGCGCCGCAGCGAAGCCGAGGCGCTGGCCGTGCTTCGCGAGGAATCGGGAGCGGCCTTTGATCCGACGCTCGTCGAGCTGATGCTCGCGCGCCTGCAGGCGGTCGCGCCCGCCGCCGACGAGGAAGCACCCTCACAGGGCGACGCGCTGCGCGACATCGCGGGTGCGCACCGCGAAGAGCAGACGCTCTATGAAATTGCGCAGGCGCTCGGCTCGAGCCTCGGCGTCGCGGAGGCGATGGCGCTGATTCAGGAAAAGGTCAACCGCCTGGTGCCCTTCGTCACCTGCGCGCTCTTCCTCGGCAACGACGAAGAGGGTTACACGTGCCGCTACGCGCATGGGCCCGGGACCGAGGCGCTGTTCAAGTGGACGCCGAAGTCCTGGAGCGATCTCTCGCTGCGGCTGCCGGCCTGCGCGGACGGCCGCGCCGGCAGCGGCGACGATCTCGCCGCGCTGCTCCCGTGTCCGCTTCGTTTCGACGGCCGGATGATCGGCGCGCTCGTGATCTACCACACGGTCGCCGGCACCTTCACCGACGAGCACCGGCGTGTCCTCGGACGCGTGAGCGACCAGGCGGCCGCGGTCATCTACAACTCGACGCGCTTCGAGCAGACGCAGCACGAGTCGTTCACCGATCCGCTCACGGGTCTGCCGAATCGCCGCTCGCTCGATCGGCAGTTCGAAGCGGGGCTCGCGCACGCCCTGCGCGCGAAGACCAGCTTCAGCATCGTCGTGCTCGACCTCGATCGCCTGAAGGAAATCAACGATACCTACGGGCACGAGGCGGGCGATCGCGCCATCCGCTCGGTTGGCAACGTGCTGCGATCGACGGTCCGGCAGACGGACCTGTGCGCACGCTTCGCCGGCGACGAGTTCGTCGTCATTCTGTGGGACTGCACGCCGGAGACCGAACAGCGGCGCGTCGCGGACATTCAAAGCGCGGTGGCCGCGCATCCGTTCGAGCCGCGTCCGGGCGTGCGCATGGCGTTGTCGATCAGCGCGGGGCCCGCGCGCTTCCCCGAGGAAGGCGCGACGTTCGAGGAGCTGCTCGCGGCCGCGGACGAGCGGATGTACCGCGACAAGGCCTCGCGCCGCTCGCGCAATTCAGGGCGTCATGCGCAGATGCGCAGCGAGCGCGCCTGATCGACTCCGCTACCCTCGCGTGATTTTCTCAGCGCCGTCCAGGTAGGGACGCAGCGCGGCGGGCACGACGACGGACCCGTCTTCCTGCTGGAAATTCTCGAGAATCGCAATCAACGTGCGGCCGACGGCCAGGCCCGAGCCGTTCAGCGTGTGGACGAACTCCGTCCGCCCCCCCGCCGCGGGCCGGAACTTGATGTTGGCGCGCCGCGCCTGGAACGCTTCCGTGTTGCTGCAGGATGAAATCTCGCGATAGGTGTTCTGGCTCGGCAGCCACACCTCGAGGTCGTAGGTCTTCGCCGACGCAAATCCCATGTCGCCCGTGCAGAGCAGCACGACGCGATACGGGAGCTCGAGCCGCTTGAGCACTTCTTCCGCGTTCAACGTCAGCGATTCGAGCTCGTCGTACGATTGCTCCGGCGTGGTCAACTTCACGAGCTCGACTTTGTCGAACTGATGCTGGCGAATCAATCCGCGCACGTCCTGGCCGTACGATCCGGCTTCGCTTCTGAAGCACGGCGTGTAGGCGGTGTAGCGGATCGGCAGCTCGCGGCCGTCGAGAATCTCGCCGCGGTGCAGGTTCGTGAGCGGCACTTCCGCCGTCGGAATCAGATACAGATCCCAATCGCCCGCGATCTTGAACAGATCCTGCTCGAACTTCGGCAGCTGCGCGGTCCCCTTGAGCGTGTCGGAGTTCGCGAGAAACGGCGGCTCGATCTCGCGATAACCGTGCTCCGTCGTGTGGAGATCGAGCATGAAGTTGATCAGCGCGCGCGAAAGCCGCGCGCCGGCGCCGGACAGCACGGTGAAGCGCGCGCCGGCGAGGCGCGTGCCGCGCTCGAAGTCGATGATGCCGAGCGCGGGGCCGAGATCCCAGTGCGCGAGGGCCGCGAAGTCGAACGTGCGCGGCGTGCCGTGGCGCCGGACTTCGACGTTGTCGGCCGAGGTCTTTCCGACCGGCACGCTCGCATGCGGAAGGTTCGGCAGGTTCGTCACCGCGGACATGCGCTGGTATTCGATCGAATCGAGCTGCGTGCCCATCTGCTTGATTTGCACCGCGCGCTGCCGGTTGGCTTCCTGAATCTGCGTGGTGTCTTTCGCCATCCGCTTTGCTTTGGCGAACTCGTCGGCCGATGCGTTCTGCTGCCGCTTCAATCCTTCGAGCTCTGGAATCATGCGACGACGCGCAGTTTCGAGCATCGCGATTTCTTCGAGCGCCTTGTCCGCGTCCACGCCTCGATTGCGGAGGCCGGCCCGGACTTCCTCCATGTGATCGCGGATGTAAGCGGGGTCGAGCATGCTACCTCGGCCGCCCATTGTACGTTACGATTCCGTCGTGTCATCGGTCCGCAAAGCCGTCTTTCCCGCCGCCGGCCTCGGCACCCGCTTTCTTCCGGCGACCAAAGCGCAGCCCAAGGAAATGCTGCCGCTCGTCGACAAGCCGATCATTCAGTACGGTGTCGAGGAAGCGGTCGGCTCGGGAGTCGACAACATCATTCTGGTGACCGGTCGCGGCAAGAACGCGATTGAAGATCACTTCGAC
>QHWQ01000178.1 GCA_003222635.1 Acidobacteriota bacterium
GTGGGACATTCAGAACAGCCCCGAGCAGGTGATCGCGAAAGCCTCCGGCGCCGACGCGTACATGCTGCTCGAGCAGGTCGAGATGCCGCGCGGCAATGGCGTCGAGAACATCGCGCGCGCGCAGATGCAGAACGCCCGCTTCCGCATCGAGAGCGGTTCGCGCCAGCAGATCAACGGCCTCGATGCGTTCATCGGTCTCTACCAGGGCTCGCTGCAAGGCCTCGGCACCGTGATGATGCGCGCGGCGCACATCATCCACAACGGCAACATCTATCTCGTGGCGGGCTTCAGCGTGCCGAACATCTTCGGCCCGCTCGACGATGCGTACCTGAAGAGCATCCGGTCGTTCCGGCCGATGAGCGCGGCTGAAGCCGAGGCGGTGCACCCCAATCGCGTGGACATCTATGTCGTCCGCGAGGGCGACTCGTGGCAGTCGATCTCGGAGCGCTCGGGCGGCGTCGTCAAGCCGTCGACGCTCGCCATCATGAACGGCGCGGAGCCGAACTCGGAGCCGATTGTCGGCCGCCGGATCAAGATCGTCGTAGGAGGTTAGCGCTGAAGAAGGTCGGCCGTCTCATCGTGCGTGCCGGAATCGCGTGTGCGGCGCTGGTGTTCGCGTTCTTCGCCTATGTCTACCTGACGCTGCCCGACGTCCGTGCGCTGGCGACGACCAACCCGAAGACGACCGCCTTCATGCAGCTGCGCGAGCGCGAGGCCGCGCAGGAAGGACGCCAGCTCCGGCACTACCAGGTCTGGGTCCCCTACACGCGCATCTCGCCGAACCTGAAGCGCGCGGTGCTGGTCGCCGAAGACGATGCCTTCTGGCAGCACGAAGGCATCGACATGGAGCAGCTGAAGATCTCGATCCGCAACGACATCGAGAAGGGGCAGGCGATCCGCGGCGGCAGCACGATCACGCAGCAGCTGGCGAAGAACCTGTATCTCTCCCCTTCGCGCGATCCCGTCCGCAAACTGCGCGAGCTGATCATCGCGCGCCGTCTCGAGGCGGCGCTCTCGAAGTCGCGCATCTTCGAGATCTACCTGAACGTCATCGAATGGGGCGACGGCATCTGGGGCGCGGAAGCGGCGGCGCGAAGCTATTTCGGCACGTCCGCGGCGGCGCTCGGACCCGAGCAGGCCGCGCTGCTCGCCGGCGCCATCATCAATCCGCGCATGTACAGCCCCGGACATCCCAACGCGCGGCTGCTTCGCCGTCAGGGCATCATCCTGTCGCGCATGGGCTCGTACGTGCCCCCGACGACCGTGCCGGTCGTCAACAACGGTCCGCAGCCGAGCGACGCGAACGAGGAAGAAGTGGCGCCGACGACGCAGGAACCGCCGCCCATATCCGTCGACACCATCCAAACCGTGGAACCGAAAGAACCAGAACCCACGGAACCCACTGAACCTGCTGAACCTACTGCACCCCCTGAACCCACGACGCCGGCTCAGCCATAAAAAAACCTGAAACAGCCGAGTGCAGTTGTCTGCGGTCGTGCCGAGATCAGGGATCGAAGAGCTTGCGCTTTTCACGAGGGGTCCCGCACAATAAGCGCGGCTCGTCTCCTAACTCAAACAGCGAAACGGACTTGATTAACTACACCGAGCGCATATCGCTGCTCATGGAAGATGTGGTGTCGCGCGTGCCGACACTCTCGTTCATCGACATGAGCAAGGTGCTGGTCTTCGCGCGGGGCGGGCGAACGCACGCCGAGGGCGCGTACGCGACCTGCCACTGCATCAGTCTTCCCTCGAGCGAGCCCGGCTATTACTTCTGGCGCGACCGGAAAAGCGGCAAGCTCACGCGGCGCTCGGAGTGGTTCGTCACCAAGTCGCCGGTGGTGACGATCGGGACGGCGCCGATCGACTACATGATCTCGTTCGCGCTGCCGCGCTTCTGCGATCAGCAGCTGTCGAAGACGCGCAAGCAGATCCACTATTCGGGCGGCCCGAACTGGATCGCGAAGCTCGATACGATCATCCAGACTTCCTGCAGCACTCGTTCGCCGAGCTGACGGAGAAGTTCGGCGGCGTGGTCGGGACGACGTTCAAGTCGTTCCCGTCGTACCCGCAGCGGTATACCGAACGCGTGGATCCGCAGCCGCCGGCGCCGGCGGAGCTCGGGCCGTGCCGCGTCGAGGCGGTCAAGGCGCCGCGCGTGCCGACCCGCTTCAGCGAAGACGACATCGTCGTCCGCGAGTTCCTGCCGAACACGTCGCGCGCGCTCGTGCGCAAGGGCAAGTTCTGCGCGGCGTAACTTCGATTGCACCGCCACGCCAACAAGCGAGTCAATCGGGAATCGCGTCCATCGTCCTCGTGCGGTCCAACTAACCGGCAGTCGGCCGGGATCTTCCTGTTCTCTTTGGCTAATTCGTATTCGTGTTGTGCGTGGCGGCAACGCGCCGGGCGCCGATGAATCGCTTCGACCAATAGGCAGACGTGAATCGCTCCACGCGCACGACACCCGTGGAGCTCGGCGCGTGCACGAACTGATCGCCGCCAATCGCGACGCCGACGTGGGATGCACCGCGGCTCACCGTCTCGAAGAACAGCAAGTCTCCCGGCTTCACCTCTTTCAGATCGATCTTCTTCCCGGCGTCGTACTGATCGCGCACCTCGCGCGGCAGGCGGACGCCGTTCTGCGCGAACACCCACTGCACGAACCCGCTGCAATCGAAGCCCGCCGGATCGCTGCCGCCATTCCGGTACGGCACACCCCTGTACATCATCGCGGTGGTGACGATCATGGTCGGCGCGACGGCCGCGGGAGGCACGATGACGGGCGGTTCGGGCGACGGCTGCGGGGCGGCTTCCGGCGGCAGCGGCGCGCCTGGAAACGGCCGGGGTCGCGGCGGGCGGCCCGTCGTGGCGCACGCGGCGGCCGAGAGGGCGATCAGAAGAAGAAGGATCCGCTGCAGTGCAGGTATTGTAACCGGCTAACCTCTTTCGTTAGTTGGTGTTTGGGCGCGGCCGATTCTTGACACCCTCTGTCGCGTCCGGCATCATGTTCATCAATATATGGAGCAGGCGCTCCTTCTGAACGCGTCGTACGAACCTCTCAAGGTCGTTCACTGGCAGAAGGCGATTACGCTCTGGTGCCAGGGAAAAGTGGAGGTGATCGCGCACCATGAGCGCGAGATAAGGACGGTTACGCTCAGTTTCAAGCTGCCTTCCGTCATCCGCCTCCTCCGCTTCGTCAAGATCAAACGCCGCTTCGATTACGTCCCGTTCTCCCGGGCCAACATCTACGCGCGCGACAACCACACCTGTCAGTACTGTAACGAGGGGTTCCCGACCTCGGAGCTGACCTTCGATCATGTGCTGCCGGTCGCCCAGGGCGGCCGGAAGGACTGGGAGAACATCGTCACCTGCTGCGTCGGCTGCAACCGGAAGAAGGGGGGCCGGACGCCGGCCGAGGCGGGGATGAAGCTGCATCGGCATCCGCGGCGGCCCGATTCGGCGCCCGCGATCCGCATCACGGTCGGACTGCGCAACGCGCCGGAGAGCTGGCGCGACTACTTGTACTGGAACATGGAGCTCGACGAGAGCTAGGCGATAGACTGACGGGGTGACGGCTGTCACCTCAGTCGTGCCCGAGCGCGCCGTCGGCCGCGGGCGCGTGACCATCAACGGTTCCGGTTTTCCCATCGGCAACGAAACGGAAGTGATGCTGCGCGATACCCCGGCGCGCATCTCGTTCGCGTCGAGCCGCCGCCTCGTCATCACGATTCCCGATGAGATCGAGGGCGGCCGCGTTCCCGTCCTGCTCGGCGACACGGCGCTCGGCCAGCTGTCGATCGGATCGATCTGGGCGACGGGGCTTCACCAGGTCGACAACCCGGTCTTCGATCGAGACGGCAATCTGTTTGTCACCTACAGCGGATCGCGCGGACAGGAAACGCCCGTGGCGATTTTCCGCGTGACACCGTCGGGCACGCGCGAGCCGTTCGTCTCCGGCGTCGTCAATCCGACGTCAATGGCGATCGGCCCGGACGGCAGGCTGTATGTGTCGAGCCGCTTCGAAGGCGCGGTCTATCGCGTCGCACACGACGGCACGCCGGAGCAGATCGCCTCCGACCTCGGCGTCGCCTGCGGCATCGCATTCGATGACGAGGGATGGATGCTGGTCGGCGACCGGTCGGGCACCATCTTCCGCGTGCGTGACGGCCGCGCGACTGCGTTTGCCACGCTGCCGCCGAGCGTCGCCGCGTTTCACCTGGCGATGAGCTCCGACGGCGAGCTGCACGTCACCGCGCCGACGCTCGGCACCTACGATCCCATCTACAAGATCGATCGCCGCGGGGTGGTCACGACGATTGCGTCTTCGCTCGGCCGTCCGCAGGGGCTGGCGTTTGGTCCTGACGGCAAGCTGTATGTCGTCGACGCCCTTGCCGGATCGAGCGGCCTGCATCGGCTCGAGGCGGACGGCAGCTGTACGCCGGTGGTGGCAGGCGGGACGCTGGTTGGCGTCGCCTTCGGGCCGGGCGGCTCGCTCGTGGTCGCATCCAATGAAACGGCGTACAGGTTTGATTAGAGATTTTTTCCTTCGCGAACTTCGCGTCCTTCGTGGTTGAATTCGCTCCTCATGCCACAACTGTTCGCGCGCAAGCCCATCGCGGAGCTGCAGCCGGACTCTGCGTCTCCGCATTCACTGAGACGCGTCCTTGGCGCCGGCGATCTGATCATGCTGGCGATTGGCGCGGTGATTGGCGCCGGCATTTTCGGCGCGATCGGCACGGCGGCGGCCGGGCAGACCGGCCCCGGCGGCGAGGTGATTCGCTACGGCGCGGGCCCCGCGCTCGTCTTCTCGTTCATCCTGCTGGGCGCGGCGTGCGCGCTCGCCGCGCTCTGCTATGCGGAGCTCGCGGCGATGATCCCGCAGGCCGGCAGCGCCTACGCGTACTCGTACGCGACGCTCGGCGAGCTGGTGGCCTGGATCATCGGCTGGGACCTGATTCTCGAGTACGCGGTCGGCAACGTTGCGGTCGCGATCTCGTGGGGCGATTACGTCACCACGTTGATGCGGGGCGCGGGCATCAACCTGCCCGCATTTCTGACGACGGGATATCGGACGGCGCTGCTCAGCTCGGATCCCGCGATTCACGGGCTGCTCGAGACCGTACCGCACGTCGCGGGCCTGCCGATTCTCATCAATCTCCCGGCGTTCGGCATCGTGATGCTGATCACCTGGCTGCTGCTGCGCGGCGCGCGCGAGAGCTCCACGGCGAACAACATCATGGTGATGATCAAGCTGCTCGCCCTCGGCCTCTTCATCGTCGTCGGCCTGCAGAACATCCATCCGGAGAACTACCGGCCGTTCGCGCCGAACGGCTTCACCGGCATCCACCAGGGTGCGGCGATCGTCTTCTTCGCCTACATCGGCTTCGATGCGATCTCGACGGCCGCGGAGGAGACGCGCGATCCGCAGCGCAACCTCCCGCTCGGCATCCTCGGCGGCCTTGCGATCTGCACGGTCATCTATGTCATCGTCGGCGCGGTGCTCACCGGCATGGTGCCGTACCAGCAGCTGGCGGTCGCGGATCCGCTGGCGCGCGCGCTCGAGCTCGCCGGCTACGCCCGCGTCGGGTGGATCGTCGCGCTGGGCGCGGCGGTCTCGATGTCCGCGGTGCTGCTCGTCTTCCAGTACGGCCAGCCTCGCATCTTCTTCTCGATGGCGCGCGACGGCCTGCTGCCGCAATGGGCGGCGCGGGTCGATCCGAAGACGCGCGTGCCGTGGACGACGACGCTCATCACGGGGGTGGCGGTGGCGTGCGCCGGGCTCATCGGCGACGCGGCAGAGACCTACGACCTCACCAACATCGGAACGCTCTTCGCGTTCGTGCTGGTCTGCATCGGCGTGCTGGTGCTCCGCGTGAAGGAGCCGGATCGCCCACGGCCGTTCAAAGTGCCGTTCCCCTGGGTGATCGCGCCG
Source organism: Acidobacteriota bacterium (assembly GCA_003222635.1). Lineage (GTDB taxonomy): Bacteria > Acidobacteriota > Vicinamibacteria > Vicinamibacterales > UBA2999 > Gp6-AA40. Next base: position 5,933 of record QHWQ01000178.1, read on the forward strand.
CTCGGCGCCGCTGCGTGCGTGTTCGTGATGTGGGGCCTGCCGCGCCAGGCCTGGGAGCGCTTCGGAATCTGGCTCGTTGTCGGAGCTGTGCTGTATATCGCCTACGGCTATCGCCATTCACGGCTGCGCATGCGGTAAAATGATCATTTCAGGTTTCCGGCAATTTCCTGACATAGGAGTATGGGGCACGACTGGATCGCGGTACGCGGCGCCCGCGTTCACAACCTCAAGAATATCGACGTCGATCTCCCGCGCGACCAGCTGGTCGTCATTACCGGTCTGTCCGGTTCTGGAAAGTCGTCGCTGGCCTTCGACACCATCTACGCGGAAGGACAGCGCAGGTACGTCGAGTCGCTCTCGGCCTACGCGCGCCAGTTCCTCGAGCAGATGGAAAAGCCCGACGTCGACCTGATCGAAGGCCTCTCGCCCGCGATCGCCATCGAGCAGAAAACCACCGGCTCGAACCCGCGCTCCACCGTCGGCACCGTCACCGAAATCTACGATTACATGCGGCTGCTGTTCGCCAACATCGGCGCGCCGCATTGCTACAACTGCGGGCGCGAGATCGCGTCGCAGTCGCTCGAGCGGATTCTCGACCTGGTGATGCTCTATCCGAACGACGCGCGCATCAACGTGCTCGCGCCGGTCGTCCGCGGCAGGAAGGGCGAGTTCAAGAAGGAGCTGCAGGCGCTGCGGCAGCGCGGCTTCGCCAAGGCGCGCATCGACGGCCAATTCCGGTCGCTCTACGAGGACATCAAGCTCGATCGCCGCCGCAACCACAACATCGACATCGTCGTCGATCGCCTGATCGTCAAGTCGGGCATCGAGCGCCGCCTCTCCGAATCGCTCGAGACCGCGCTCGGCCTCGCCGACGACATCGTCGTCATCAACACGTACGAGGGCGGGGACCAGCTGTTCTCGCGGCGGCTGGCGTGCGTGGCCTGCGGCATCTCGATGCCGGAGATGACGCCGCGCGCGTTCTCGTTCAACTCGCCGCATGGCGCGTGTGCCGACTGCCAGGGGCTTGGCGCGACCTACGACTTCGATCCGCGGCTCATCGTGCCGGATGACTCGAAGTCGCTGCTCGGCGGCGCGATCGCGCCGTGGGCGCGCGGCGATCGCAAGCTGGTGAAGGAAGCGATCACCAAGCTCTCGCAGACCTTCGGCATCGACGCCGACGCGCCATTCGGCAAGCTGCCGAAGAAGCATCGCGAGCTGATTCTCTTCGGCCCGCCCGCCGGTGGAACGAAGGGCGGCGTGAAGCTCGCCAAGCCGCTGCGCCGCGTAGATGACGTGAAGGACGAGGACGAGGGCGAGGAAGAGTTTGAATTGCCGAAGCGGCGCGGACGCCGCGCGGTCGATGACGATTCCTGGGGCCACGGATTCGAAGGCGTGATTCCGAATCTCCGCCGCCGCTACGACGAAGGGTCGTGGGCGGTGCAGGAGGACCTCGAGCCGTACCGCACGCTGCGCGAATGCCCGGCGTGCAGGGGCGAGCGGCTCAAGCCGGAAAGTCTGGCGGTCAAGGTCAAAGGGCGCGGCATCGCGGATTACGTGAACCTGCCGATCAGCGAGGCCGTCGACGTGTTCGACAAGTTCGAGCTGACCGATCGCGAAGCGCTCATCGCCACGCGCGTGCTCCGTGAGATCCGCGAGCGCCTCACGTTTCTCAACGACGTCGGCGTCGGCTATCTGACGTTGAACCGCAGCGCGGCGACGCTCTCGGGCGGCGAAGGGCAGCGCATCCGGCTCGCGACGCAAATTGGCGCGAACCTCACGGGCGTGCTCTACGTGCTCGACGAGCCGTCGATCGGCCTGCATCAGCGCGACAACCGCAAGCTGCTCTCGACGCTCGCGCGGCTGCGTGACCTCGGCAACACCGTCGTCGTCGTCGAGCACGACGAGGAAACGATCCGCATGGCGGACTGGATCGTCGACCTCGGGCCGGGCGCGGGCGAGCACGGCGGGCATGTCATCTATCAGGGGCTGCCCGAGGATCTGCTGAAGAACGGCAATGGTTCGCTGACGGGCGCCTATCTGCGCGGCGAGCGGTCGATTCCGACGCCGAAGGCGCGCCGGGCGTCGCTCAAAGGCGATCTCGTCATCCGCGGCGCGCGCGCGAACAATCTGAAGAACATCGACGTCACGATTCCGCTCGGCACGCTGACCGCGATTACCGGTGTCAGCGGGTCGGGGAAGTCGACGCTCGTCAACGACATCCTCTACCGCTCGCTCGCGCACACGCTCTACAAGGCGGCGAGCGAGCCGGGGCCGCACGATCGCATCGACGGCATCGAGCTGATCGACAAGGTGATCGAGATCGATCAGTCGCCAATCGGCCGTACGCCGCGAAGCAATCCCGCGACCTACACGGGCATGTTCACGTTCATCCGTGAGCTCTTCGCGATGATGCCCGAGGCGAAGGCGCGCGGCTACAAGCCGGGGCGCTTCTCGTTCAACGTGAAGGGCGGCCGCTGCGAGGCGTGCCAGGGCGACGGCGTGATTGCGATCGAGATGCACTTCCTGCCCGACGTCTACGTCACGTGCGAGCAGTGCAAGGGGCGCCGCTACAACCGCGAGACGCTCGACATCCAGTACCGCGGCAAGTCCATCGCCGAGGTGCTCGACCTCACCGTCGACCAGGCGCTGCCGCTGCTCGAAAACTTCCCGCCGATTGCCAACAAGCTGCGTACGCTGCAGGACGTCGGCCTCGGCTATATCGAACTCGGGCAGTCGGCCACAACACTCAGCGGTGGAGAAGCCCAGCGCGTGAAACTGTCGCGCGAGCTCTCGCGTCGCAGCACCGGCCGCACGTTGTACATCCTCGACGAGCCGACGACCGGGCTGCACTTCGAGGACACGCGCAAGCTGTTGGACGTTCTGAACAAGCTGGTGGACCAGGGCAACACCGTCGTCGTGATCGAGCACAACCTCGACGTGATCCGGTGCGCCGACTACCTGATCGATCTCGGACCGGAGGGCGGCGCGGGCGGCGGCCGCGTCATCGCGAGCGGCACGCCCGAAGAGGTCGCCGCCAATCCGAAATCGGTCACCGGCAAATATCTAGAGCCGATTCTCTGACCGGCTAACTGGGAGTCGGAGTACGGTGACGACCCGTGCCGTACTCCGACTCGGGTGATGGGGCGACTCAAGTTTTCAGTTTTTCCAATGATCCTGGTGTGTTAAAGTCGCCACAACTGGCGCGCGGGCGGCTGTGGTAGGGTCGCTACAATTTCAAACCATCCCGATCTGACCGCGTAACAGCCCACGACCTAAATCAACTGGCGACAAGAGCTTAGGAGGCAGAACAAAACCGCCGCGTGCGGGCACCCTGCTTGCTTGGAGTCGGGGGCAACCCCTCGAACGGCTCAACCGCTGATGAACGCACAACGGACACTTCGCCGACCAATCTCC
>QHWQ01000179.1 GCA_003222635.1 Acidobacteriota bacterium
GATCATCTGAAACCGCTTCATCCGGTCGAGTATGTTAGTTTACTTCGCGATGAACGTCCTCATCTCCGCCGATGACATCCAGGATCGCGTTCGCTCGCTCGCGAAGGAGATCGAACGCGACCATACCGAGGGCGTGCATCTGGTCTGCGTCCTGAAAGGCGCGTTCATTTTTCTCTCCGATCTCGCGCGACACCTTCCGGGAAATACGACGCTCGACTTCATGGCCGTCTCCAGCTACGGCACGAGCACGAAATCGTCGGGGCAGGTGCAGGTCCTCAAGGATCTCGGCAGCCCCATCGAAGGGCGCGACGTCCTCATCGTCGAGGACATCGTCGACACCGGACTGACCTTGACCTATCTGCAGGACATCCTGCGCGCGCGATCGCCGCGGCACCTGCGAACGGCCTGCCTTCTGAGCAAACCGTCGCGGCGGAAGATCGATGTGAAAGTGGAATACGTTGGATTCAGCATCGAGGACAAATTCGTGGTTGGATACGGGTTGGACTATGCGGAGCAGTACCGAAACCTCCCGCACATTGCCGTCATCGGCGACTAGGACGTTCCCGCCGGGTCCGAAGACCTCGTTCCTCAACACGCTCACGTATCGCCCGGGACGGGATCCGCTCGAGTTCTTCTCGGCCATCACGCGCGAGTACGGCAACGTCGCCTACCTGCGTCTCGCCAGCGAGCAGTTGTTCGTCGTCAGCGACCCCGCGGCGATCAAGGACGTGCTCGTCACGCACAATCAGAACTTCCACAAGAGCCGCGGCCTCGAAAAGATCAAGATTCTGCTTGGCGAAGGGCTGCTGACCAGCGAGGACGACTTCCACCTGCGCCAGCGGCGATTGATACAGCCGGCCTTTCATCGCGACCGCATCGCGGCCTACGCCTCGACGATGGTTTCGTATGGCGACCGCATGCGAAGCGGATGGACCGACGGCGCCACCTACGACATCTCGCGTGAGATGTCGCGCCTGACGCTGCTCGTCGTCGGCAAGACGCTGTTCGACACGGATGTCGAGTCGCAGGCCCGCGACGTCGGCGAGGCGATGACTGGCCTGATGGACTCCTTCTGGTCGCTGATGCTCCCCTTCGGCGAATACCTGCAGTACTTGCCGATTCCGCACATGCGGCGCGGCCGGCAAGCCCGCCTGCGGCTCGACGACATCATCTACCGCATGATTGGCGAGCGCCGCGCGAAGCTTGGCGACCGCGGAGACCTCCTGTCGATGCTGCTGATGGCGCAGGACGACGAGGACAAAGGCCGCGGCATGACGGACAAGCAGATCCGCGATGAGGCAATGACGATCTTCCTGGCTGGTCACGAGACGACCGCCAATGCCCTGACGTGGACGTGGTATCTGCTCAGCCAGGCGCCGGACGTCGAGCGGCGGGTGTACGAAGAGATCCAGCGTGTGCTGGGCGATCGATTACCAACCGTAGCCGATGTCGAGCGGCTTCCCTGCATCACACGCGTCGTCACCGAATCCATGCGTCTCTATCCGCCGGCATGGCTGGTCGGCCGGCGCGCGGTCAACGAGTACCGCATCGGCGACTACTCCGTGCCGCCGCGGTCGATCATCGTCATGAGCCAGTGGATCGTCCATCGCGATGGGCGGCACTACTCGGATCCGCTGCGGTTCGATCCCGATCGGTGGACCGCTGAGTTCAAGGCGACATTGCCACGCTTCGCCTATTTCCCATTCGGCGGCGGACCGCGCCAGTGCATCGGCGAGTCGTTCGCCTGGATGGAGCTGGTGCTGCTGGCGGCGACCATCGCGCAGCAGTGGCGCTTCGAGCTGGTGCCGGGCCATCCGGTCGTCCCACACGCGGCTGTGACGCTGCGCCCGAAGCACGGAATGAAGATGATCGCGAGACGGCGTTAATCGATGATGCGGAAATCGATTCGCGCCTGACCCAGCACGCTTCGGCCGGTCGTCACCGTGACGATGCGAACGGTTTGTGCGACAGCACGTGACTCGAACGGCACCGCGACGATTGCACCGACGACGGAGTTTTCAGAGTAAATGTCCCGCACTTCCGCCGGCCCGAGCGGCGGCAGCGTATCGAGCGCAGCCCTGATCGGCGGCACCGCGATCGCGTTCCCGGCCAGGCTGACCTGGGCAGCGACGTACACCTTGCCTCGCCACGGCGTCAGTTCGCGCCGCGGCGCCGTCAGGCTGCTGCGGCCGAACATGTCGTTGATGCGCGCGTGCGCCTCGGCGATCAACTCCATGCGCCGGAACTCGGTGATGATTTCAATCGATTCGAGCCGGACACCGTTCGCCGTCGGGCCGCCAATCGGGACGATGTAGTTGCGGTGAAACCGCGCGCGATCCGCATCCGACGCCGGAAATCGCGCCAGCCGGAGCGCCCGCTCGATCGCCGGCTCGCTCATCTCGACCTCGAGCGCCCCAAGCGGCGCAGGCGCGGTAGTCGCGATCAGCGCGAGCATCACGATGGCTATGGCTAGGGCCGCACCGCCGCACGCACCTTGTCCGCCCATGTTCTGCTTTCCCTGAGCACCGCAGCGCGATCGAGCGTCAGCACCTTGCGGTTTCGCATCAACACCTGCCCGTTGACGATCGTCGTCTGCACGTCGTCTCCACGCGTTACATAGACCAGATGCGAGATCGGGTCGTACATCGGCGTCTGACGCGCCGCGCTCATGCTGACGATGATGATGTCGGCGCGCTTGCCGGGCTCGAGCGAACCGATGGTCTTGTCCATGCCGAGCGCTCTGGCGCCGCCGATCGTCGCCATCTGCAGCGCTGTCTTCGCACTCACCGCGGTCGGGTCCGATGTCGCGACCTTTGCCAGAAACGACGCCGTGCGCATCGCCTCGAACATGTCGAGGTCGTTGTTGCTCGCTGCACCGTCCGTACCAAGCCCGATGGCGACGTTCGCGGCCAGGTACGCCTTGACTGGCGCGATCCCGCTTGCCAGCTTCATGTTGCTCTCGGGATTGTGTGAGACGCCGACGCCTCGCATCTTGATCAACGCCATGTCCGAATCGTTCACCCACACGCCATGTGCCAGCAGCACACCAGGCCCAAGGAAGCCAAGCGACTCCAGATAGCTGACGACTGTCGGTGACCCGCGCTCCTGTGCGGTCATCGCCTCGGCCTGCGTCTCCGCCGCATGAATGAGCGTCGGCACGCTGTACTGGATCGACAGCATGCGGGCGTTCTTCAGTGTCTGGGTGTCGTTGGTGTAGATGGCGTGAGGAGCCACTGCCGGCGTAATCAGCGTGTCGTGCTCGAACTCCTTGATGAAGGCTTGCGCGCGAATGAGCGCTTCGCCCGGCGTCTTGGCGTCGGCAACCGGAAACTGGATGATGGTTTCGCCAAGCACACCGCGCAGACCGGCCCCGCGCGTTTCCTTCGCAATCTCCTCCTCGAAGTAATACATGTCCGCGAAGGTGGTCGTGCCGGACTCGATCATTTCGAGCGCGGCGAGTCGCGTGCCGGCACGCACGAATTCGGGCGAGACGGTCTTCGCCTCCGCGGGAAAGATGTACTTCGTGAGCCAGTCTTCGAGCGCGAGGTCGTCCGCCAGCCCACGGAACAGGACCATGGGCGCATGCGTGTGGGTGTTGATGAGTCCGGGCATCACTACCTGACCGGTCGCATCGATCGTCTGCCGCCCGCGGAACTGCCGCCGAATCTCGTCAGGCATTCCGACGGCAACGATGTCTCTGCCATCGATTGCGATGCTGCCGGGACTTACGATTCGGCTCGCGCCATCGACGGTGACGACGATCCCGTTGGCGATCACGAGCGAGACCTGCCGCGTCGCCTGCGCCGATACGAGGGCGACCGTGGCGAGCGCAACTGCCAGCGACGCGAGCAGTCTCTTCATGGGCGGCATTCTACTTTGGGCTAGGATCCTCCTTCGTGCCCGTTCACATCATCGATCATCCTCTGGTTCAGGACGCGCTCATGGAGCTGCGCGACGTGCGGACGCCGCCGCCCGAATTCCGCCGCGCGGCCAATCGCATTTCCGTTCTGCTCGCGACTGAAGCGCTGCGACACGTTCCCTCGCGGCGGCACACGGTCGAAACGCCGCTCGGGCCCGCCGACGGCACGGTGGTCTCAGACGATGTCGTCGTCGTGCCGGTGCTGCGCGCCGGCCTCGGCATGCTCGATGCCGTGCTCGAACTCGTGCCGGACGCGCGCGTCGGCCATATCGGCCTGCAGCGAGACGAGGCGACGGCCATCGCGTCGAAGTACTACACGAAGCTGCCGCGCGATCTGGCGGCGAGCTTTGTCTTGATGATCGATCCGATGCTTGCGACCGGTGGCAGCGCGGTCGCCGCGATCGATCTCCTCAAGGTCGCCGGCGCGCACACGCTCCGCATGATCTGCATCGTCGCCGCGCCCGAAGGCGTGGCGCTCGTCGAGCGGCATCATCCGGAAGTGGACATCTACACACCGGTGATCGATCGCGAGCTGAACCCGCACAAGTACATCGTCCCAGGGCTGGGAGATTTCGGAGACCGGCTTTACGGAACGACGTAGGCGGCTGTGCTAGACTGAAATTTCGGTTGGGCGCTTGGCTCAGTGGTAGAGCATCGCCTTCACACGGCGGGGGTCAGTGGTTCGAATCCACTAGCGCCCACCAACCTTCGCTGCGGTCCGTCACGAAATCCCATCGCTAATTTGACTTTTCGCGGACGACGATGGCATCGTCGTCCCGAGGTCGGGTGCGCAGGGCGCCAGGAAGGGATTCTCATGCACCGACCGAAGGCTCCGCGCGAAGTCGGAGACAAGCTTGGCCCTGAGGCTTCAGAAGGACTCGAGACGATGTTCGCCGACGCCTACGCCCTCGCCAACGAATCGTTCGAACGCCGGCTCGAAATCGAGACGGGCAAGCTTCAGCTCGCGATTGCGAACCTCCGGTTCGAGATGGTGAAGTGGATGTTTCTGTTCTGGGCGATGGAGCTGGCCGCCATCGCCGGCATCGTCTTCGCCATCGTCAGATAACGGCGCCGGGACCGCCTACGGCGCGGCGCAGGCAAAGTTGGCAGCCTCATCGATGCTGCCGGTCCCCTTGTATTTCGCCACCTCCGGATACGGACACAGCGGACGCGTGCGATCGACCCTGCCGTCCTTCAGGTGCGATGCCACCATCACGTCGGGCGCCTTCCCCTGCTCCACCCACTGCTCCATCGGGCTCATCTTGTCGAACACGTTCGGTCCCTCGCCGCCGCCGCAGTGACCCATTCCCGGCTCGAGGAAGAAGCGCACGCTATTCGACGCTTTCGCCGCACCGCCCATCACGTCGACGACGCTCTTGTAGTACTTGATGGTGTTGAGCGTGGGCACATTCGGATCACTCCAGCCGTGATAAAGGAGCAGCTTTCCGCCGTGACCGAAGAACGTCTTCATGTCCGGATTGGTCGCGTTCATGATCAGGTTCTCGGGTCGATCGCCGCGCTCGACGTCGCTGTCGAAGTTGAACGTCTTCCACTCCCAGTTCGGATCCTTGAAGACCACGTACTTGTATTGGTCGTAAATGTTGGCGGACGGCTCGGGGCCGAGCGCCTGCACGCCCCAGCCGAGTTCCGTGCCCGGCACAAACGACGAGAACATCTCCTTGCCCGTCCGCGGATTTTTTGCGGGTGAGTAAATCTGTTTTGCCGCCTTCACCTGCGGCGCCGTCAGGCACGACGGCCCGTCCTCCGCTTTGCACAAGAGCACGGCGGGATCAAAGCTGCACCGGGTGGGATCGGTGATCAGTCCGTCCTTCAGGCCATCGCCTGCGTCACACGCGGCCAGTGCGGCCTGGTGGATCACCGGGTACTTCGCCGGCGGAATGTAGCTCGCGGGATCTTTCAGCACGGCATCTGCGATCCAGAGCGAGATCGCGGTGCGGTTCGCGGGAGCACCGGCGATGATGCCGTCGTAATCGTCGGGAAACATCTGCGCTTCCTTCAGTCCCTGGCGTCCGCCCGTCGAGCAGCCGTTCCAGTAGGACAGCCGCGGCGCCATGCCGTAGAAGTTCGTAATCACCTGCTTGGCCCTGACGGTCATCTCGTGCTCGGAGCGCCACGAGAAGTCGATCAGCTTCTCAGGATGCCCGAGCGCAAACGTGCCACGGCCGCCGACATGACCCGTGTCGGTGGATGCGGTGGCGTAGCCGGCGCGCAGCGCGTCGGCCATCGCGGCATAACTGATGACGCCGGCCCATCCTCCGTTGCCGACCGCCTGGAACTTCCCGTTCCATCCGTTCGCCGGCAGCCAGACTTCGACTTTGATGTCGGAGTCGCTCGAGGGCTTCAGCGTCGCCGCCACGCGGCAGAACGCGGGCAGATTCTTCATTTTCTCGAACTCACCCGCGGTCACGAGCGTGGCGGACGTGATGGTGGCGTCTTTCAGCGCGAGCGCGGCAAGTTGGTCACACGGCGCGGCGTACGCCGGAACCGCAAGGAGTGACACCGCCGCACACAGTTGACCGATGATCGAGATCCTCATCGACGCCTCCAGTGCGCGCAGTATAAACAAAAAGGGCAGCTCGAAAGAGCTGCCCTTTTTTGCCTCGCACTGTAGCGCCTGAGGCGCCGGTTACGAGGACTTCTTCAACCCGGCGAGCAGCGCCTGAATCATGTGCAAGTACTGCTCGTCGGTCGTGGAGTAGGCCTTCACGTAATCGTCTTCGCTGATCTTAGCCTTCTTCCAGTCGCCGTCGAAGTTGTACGACTTGCCGCCGACGTCAGCGGTGTCGTAGAGGGTGCCGTCCTTCTTCGGCTTGAGGCCGTTGGTGCCGAGGTCGGCGACGAAGATCTTCGAGTTCGGCACCGACGCGCTGTTCAGCTCGATGTAGAGGTCCCTGTAGTTCTTCATTGTGAGCAGCGAGTTCGCACGGTCCGGCGTGTCGAACTTCGCGCTGACGACGAGCAGCTGCGTGCCCGGGAAATAGAGCGCACCGACATATTCGTTGGGCGCGCTGCCTTTCACGGCATACGCATCGAGCTTCATCGCATCGAGCGCTTTGACGAGTTCGCTGACGGAAGCCGCCGACTTGGACTCCTGGGCGAAGGCGGCCGCGGGCGCGACGAGCAGAAACGCGGCGAGGGCGCTGGTCAAACGACGGGACGTCAACGTCATGGTCCCCCCTGGTGAAATGTAGCGTGGTTGTATCACCAGCGCCTGCGGGCGTCAATCAGGGGACAAGGGGACATGGGGACGAGGGAGCGAACGAAGACCTTCGTCCCTTTGTCCCTTAGTTCCCTACTACCCTATAAAGAGCGCGTCTTCTTCTTCGGGATGGGCGGCGCCGCGGCGCGGCGAGCGGCGCAGGTCCTGGATGGCCGCCAGCACGGCCTTGAGGCCGTTGAGAAACGCGAAGCCCTTGCCGGCGGGTCCGAGGATCGAAGGAATGCCGGCCATCACCTGCTCGGCGCGGCGGCTGAAATCCGCGAACATCCGGTCGGCCCGCTCCATAAACACAATGGCCGCGACCTGGATGATCGCCATGATCGCCACGGCGACCGCAATGATCCCCAGGAACACCTCTGTCACGCTTCCGGCTCCGTCGCCGTGCGGAACTGACGGGCGGCGTCGACGACCTTCTCGCGCCCCTCGCGCGCCCGCTGGCCGAGATATTCGCGCGTTTCGTCGCCCGTCGCGGGCGCAAACAGCAGCGCAACCGCCGCACCCGCGATGGCGCCCGCTACGAACGCCAGAAGAACGGCACCGCCTGCGTTATCACTGCTCGCCATCAGAAGATGCTCACTTTCACGTTCAAGTACTTTTTCGGATCCGCCTTGATCTCCTTCAGCAGATCCGTCAGCTGCGTCACCGCTCCATTCATGTTCTCATACAACTGCTTGTCGTGGAGCAGCTGTCCCGCGGTCCCCTCACCCTGATTCAACGACGCGGCGAGCTTGTCCAACCGATCGGCCATCGAGTTGAGGCGGTTGTACAACTCCTCGTCGGTAATCAGCTTGCCCGCCGTACCCTCACCTTTGTTGATCCGTCCGGTAATCGCGTCGAGATTGTTCGTCGTCGATGTCACGGATTTGCTCAGCGCGTCGCTGTTCAGGAGCTGGCCGAGACTCCCCTCGCCGTTGCGGATGCGCGCCGTCACCTCCTGCAGGTTCGCGAGCGATTGCTCGAGCGACCGGGCGGCGGCGTCGTTGGTCGTCAGGCGCCCGAGCGTCCCCCGCCCGGCGTTGATGCCACGGGTGACCGCCTCCGCCGACTCCACGAAATCGTTCAACTGCTGATACAGCGTGTCGTCGGTCACCAGCTTGCCGAGCGTGCCGTGCCCCTGGCGAACATCCTCGAGCAGCTTGTTGGTCGTCTCCAGCCCCTTGGTCGCCGCCTCTGCCGCGGTGGACAGCGATCCGGGCGCCGGGCCGGTCGCCACGTAACCCCAATCCGCAATCGGCGTGCCCTGGCTGTTGGCGGTGATGTCTACGGCCGCCTCGCCGAGCAGCGAGACGGAGCCGAGCGAAGCCAGCGAGCGGTCCGTGATGCGCGGCCGCTGCTCCTTGCCCACCTCCATCGTCACTTCGACCTTGTCGCCGACGAAATCCATCTTCGTCACGGAGCCGACCTCCAGGCCGGCCACGCGGACGGGCGCCCCTTCCTTCAGCCCTTGGATGTCGCTGAAGACCGTCTTCAGGCTGTAGCGTTGCCAGAAGAAGCCTCCTTCGCCGCTCACCATGAAGATCAAAACGGCGGCGATGGCGACGGCGAACAGCGACACGATTCCGATTTTGAGCTCGGACCAGGCGAGTGAACGCGTGCGCGGCATTGCTTTCTATCCTTCTATGACAGGAACGTCTGCACGTACGGGTCCGTCGAGGCGCGCAGCTCCGCCGCGTTGCCTTCGAAGATCAGCACCCCGTCCTTCAACATGATGAATTCGGCTTCATCGCATTTCTTCGCGTCCGCCGGCGAGATCTCGATCTGATCGCCGAGGCGGATCGCCTCGTGCGTCGCGACGAAAAACGCGTCGCGCAGCTGATGCGTGACGACGATCGAGCTGACGTTCTCGATGTCACGCAGCTTCACGATCTCCTCGTCAATCGTCGTCGCGGTGATCGGATCGAGACCGGTGGTCGCCTCGTCGTAGAGGAGCGTCGGCGGCTTGAACGCCATCGCGCGGGCAATCGCCACGCGCCGCCGCTGGCCGCCGGACAGCTCCGATGGCATCTTCTCGATGTGCTCGCTCAGTCGCACGAACCCGAGGACCTCTTCGACGCGGCGACGGACATCGTCGAGCGGCATGTCCGTCTCTTCGTACAGCTTGTAGCCGACGTTCTCCCCCACCGTCAGCGAGTCGAACAGCGCGCCTTCCTGGAACACCATCCCCAGATGGTTGCGCACCTTCATCATCTCGGCTTCCGGCATGCGATCGACGCGCGAGCCATGAATCCAGATCTCGCCGCCATCCGGCTTGAGCAGACCGAGGATCAGTTTCAAGATGGTCGACTTCCCCGAGCCGCTCGCGCCCAGAATGATTTTCGTATGGCCCGGCAGCAGCGTGAAGCTGATGTCGCGCAGGATGGCCTTCCCGTCAAACGCGAGCGAGACGTGTTTGAACACGACCGCCGGCCGATCCGGCGAGGACCGGCGTTCGAGCGTCTCGGCGTCACGAATCGCGAACGTCGGCATCAGTACAGCAGCGTAATGAGCACCCGCGTGACGAAGTAGTCGACCGCGATGACGGCCACCGACGCCGCGACGACCGCGTTGGTCGTCGAACGTCCGACGCCCTGTGTCCCGCCCTTCGTCCCGAGTCCGACATAACACCCGATCGTGACGATCACGTAGCCGAGGATGAACGGCTTGATGATGCCCATCCACGCGTCCTGCAGGTAGAGCGCCTCGGTAATCGACGTCCAGTACAGGCTCGACGCGACGCCAAGCTGATAGACCGCCACGATCCATCCGCCGAGAATGCCCACCGTATCGGAGATCACCGTCAGCACGGGCGTCATGAAAAAGCCGGCGAGCACGCGCGGCACGACGAGCTTGCGCACCGGATCGGTGCCGAGCGCGCGCAGCGCGTTGATCTGGTCGGTCACGACCATCGATCCCAGCTCCGCCGCGATGCCCGACCCGATGCGTCCCGCGAGCATCAGACCCGTCAGCACCGGACCGAGCTCCTTGATCATCGATGCGCTGATCAACCGTCCGACGAAGGGGCGCGCGCCGAATTGATCGAGCGTGATGCCGCTCTGCAGCGCGAGCACCGCGCCCGTGAAGAACCCGGTCAGCAGCACGACGGTCAGCGAACCGATGCCGATGGCATCGAACTGCTCGACGACGTCGTGAAAATAAAACGGCCGGGAGAACACGCCGCGGATGGTCGCCACCTGCAGTTGCACGTACTCCTGGACGGCGAGCACCGCGCTCTTCGAAAACTCGATGAGCAATCCCAGCACGCGTCAGCGTCCCGCCGAGAGGCTAAGCCCCAGATCGCGCCGCCGGAGCGACTTCAACGTGTCGCGAATCGTCGCCGCGCGCTCGAAGTCGAGGTTGGCCGCCGCGCTCTTCATGTCGCGCTCGAGGCGCGCAATCTCCGCGTCCAGCTCCGCCTGCGTCCGGAACGTCTCGGCCGGCTCGCGCTCGGCCGGCGTCGAATAATCCCGCTCGTAGACGCTGGACATCACGTCCTCGATCGCGCGCACCACGGACTCGGGCGTGATGCCGTGCTCCTCGTTGTAGGCGGCCTGCAGCGCCCGCCGCCGTTCGGTCTCGGCAATGGCCAATTTCATCGACGCGGTCATCGTCTCTGCATACATGCAGGTCGAGCCCCTCGCGCAGCAGGTTGATGCCGACCAGCACATCGAACGCCCCGCGACGCAGGTCACGAAGGATTTCGATCCGTTCCAACGTGTCGATATCCGAGTGCAGGTAGCGGACTTTCACCCCCAGCTCCTGGTAATACGTCGTCAGGTCCTCCGCCATCCGTTTGGTCAGGGTCGTCACGAGCACGCGTTCCTTGCGCTCGGCGCGGTCGCGGATCTCTTTGAGCAGGTCGTCCACCTGGCCGCGTACCGGACGCACCTCGATTGGCGGATCCATCAAGCCGGTCGGACGAATCACCTGTTCGACGACCACGCCCCCTGCCTTGGAC
>QHWQ01000180.1 GCA_003222635.1 Acidobacteriota bacterium
CGTTGCCCGGGAAGAAGCGCTTGAACTCCTGGTAGAGCTGTGCGGCAAGCGTCTTGTTGTGCGCCATCACGAGCGTCGGGCGGTTGACGGTGGCCACGACCTGCGCCATCGTGAAGGTCTTGCCCGAGCCGGTGACGCCGAGGAGGACCTGATGCTTGTCGCCGCGGTTCAGCCCTTCCACCAGCTCCGGAATCGCGCGGACCTGGTCGCCGCGGATCTGGAAATCGGTGACGAGGTTGAAGCGGTCGTACACAGAGGGCATGAAAATCCCTCATCGTACCACGCCGCTATTTCGTCTTGGGAGGCTCCTGATACGGCGCGAAGTAGCCGCGGCGGGAGAGGATCTTGGCGCCTTTGAGATCGGGACGGGTGACGCGGATTTCGACCTTGCGCCACGCGCCGTCCTGCTTGGTGTTCGTCGAGCTGTAGGCGAGGCTGTACTGCGCGCGGATCTGTGCGACGACCTTGTCGTAGCTCGCCTCGACGTCCTTCATCGTCGACGGGAAGAACGCCTGGCCGCCGGTCGCCTCGGCAATCTGCTGCAGGTGCGCGCGCTCCTCGATGCGGCCGCGCGAGTGCTCGAGGAACCCGACCGAGTAGACGGTGACATCCGACGCCCGGATCAGCGTCATCAGGTCGCCGAAGCTGATCGTGCTGTGCGTGTCGCCGCCGTCGGTATAGAGCACGAGGATCTTGCGGCCCTCGTCCTCGGATGCGCCGTCGAGATACACGCCCATCGCGTCGTACAGTGCGGTCTCGCCGTCCGGGGTCCTGGCACGGATGCGCTCCACCATGCGCGGGAAGTCGCGCTGCCCGTACTTGGCCACGCGGACCTCGGTGTCGAAGTCCACGAGCGTCATGTCCTTCGCGTCGCTCAACGTGTTGAGGAACTTGACGGCCGCCGAGCGCGACAGCTTGATGTCGTCCGTCATGCTGGCGCTGGTGTCGAACAGCAGCCCGACGTGCATCTCGGGACCGTTCTCGATGTCGGTGCCGCGCGCGAAGTACTTGAGCGTCTGCTTCTGGCCGTCCTCGACGATCTCGAAGTCCTCGGCATTCAGATCCGCAAGGTACTCGCCCTTCTTGTCGACGACGGTGACGCCGAAGGTGGCGAGATCGATGGCGGTGCGGAAGGTCGGCGTTTGAGCCGTGATCGCGGTCACACCCAGCGCGAGAAGTGCTGTCACGAACATGACGAATGCGCGCTTCTGCATCGGACCTCCAGATCCTACACCCTGTCAGAACGGCTTGTACACGGTGACGCGCGCCGTCTGCGTGCCTCCGCGGACGCCGTACGCCCACTCGAACGACATGAGCGTTCGGAACGGCCCGCCCGATTCGACGCCCGCGCCGACGCCCGGATAGAGACGCGCATCCGAAGCCCAGCCGGGATCGTGCACGAGCGCCGCATCTCCAAAACCATCCACGCGCAGTCCTCGCCACGTCCAGGCCGTGGCGCTGCGAAGCACCGCTCCCCGGTCGTATCGAATCGATGCGGTCGGATACCCGTGCAGCGGGTTATCGAAGCTATCGAACCCGTAGCGGCTGAAACGATCGAGGTCATGGCCACCCATCCACGACAGCTCCAGCTTCGAGCTCACGGCCGGCCCGAGCGCGAGCGTGCGGCGCACGCGGGCACCATATCGCTGGTAATTGCGCGGCCGCCATCGCTGACGGATAGTGGGGTTCCACCATGCGCGGACGCTCCATGCACCTCGATCCGCATCCATACCTAAGACTCCACCGTGGTTAACGATGGAACGAGGCGCCTCTAACGCCGGTGCCGTATCGACCGTCCGCTCGAATGCCGTCATGTCGAACGTGTAGTCCAGGGTCGCGCGCACGCGCGGTGTCAACGGGCGCAGCAGGCCGCCGGAGACATATCCCGGCTGCTGCAGCAGATTCTCGGCGTACTGCTCGCGGCCGTTGCGAAAGACGCGATCGGTGTATTGCGCCGCGACGCCGAACGCGCCGCCGTGCGCCTGCCATTTCGTTCCCGCGATCGACGGCACAGTCCACGAGACCTGGCCGAAGACGCCGCCGAAGAAGACGTTCAGCTGCGCGCCACGGCCGAACAGATCGAGGTCCAGATAGCTGAGACCCGCGAACGCCAGCGGACGCGTGATGTTCGGATCGACCAGCACGCCGCCGATGACGCTCCGGATGCTGTGGCCTCCTCGCGCGACCGTCGCACGTTCGACACCATCGCGCCGTCGCACCAGGTAACGCAGACCGTCCGGCGTGTCGCGCATCATCACGTTCTCGGATGCGAGCGCCTCGGCCAGCCGCGTATCGAACGTGCTGCTGTTCACCTCGTACTGCCGAACGGTGATCGTGCGATGAATGGGCGTGCGGAAGCCCGCGCCCTCGTACGACTGGAAGATGCGCGTCTCGACGGGCAGCCAGACCGTCGCGCCTGCGGCGTCCACGGGGCCGAAGTCATCCACCTCCTCTGAGGACACGATCGCGCCGCGAAGATCCTTCTGAATGATCTGACGCCGGCGCAGCGTGAAGTCGCGCATGTCGATCCACGCGCGTCCGCGCGCAAGACCGCGGCTTGCCGATCGCGGCTCGAAGCTGACGACATAGGCACCGCTGTCCTCTCCGTTCAACGCATATCGATACGCCTCGTCCAGCGTGATCGTCAGCGGCGGCGTGCTGATCCGCTCGGCCTCAATCAACGGAAGCTCGGGTGGCGACTGTGCGCCACCGCCCGCAATCGACGCACCGTTCACCCGGATATCGCGCTCCTCGATGTTCGTCCCTTCGTGCCCGCGAAAGATCGTCGTCTCGGCGGTGATGGTGATCGGCGCGGCGAAGTCGGGCACTTCGAACAGCAGCGTCGTGGTCCCGCGCGCGATCGTGGTCTTGATGAAGGCGTCCTGCCGCCGCTGCTGCGCCTGATAGCGCGCAACGATCTCGCCTGCCGTGAGCCGCCGCACACCCGTCACTTCCACCAGCGCCGGACGACGTGAGGCAAATTCCTGAACGGCGCGCCAATCGACGTCCATCACGGGAAGCACGATGCGCTCGGCGCCCGATGCGAGAGATGCCGCGATGAGCTCGTCGACCGTTGGATTCACGACCGACGGCAGCCGAAGCCAGGCGGCCTGCGGCGCGGACCCTTCGGGTCCGCGAATCACTGCATCGACGTAGGGCGTCAATTCATCGAGCGACGCGCCGCGCGCCATGAAGGCGTCGCGGTCGATCACCACCCGCACGCCGGGTCGTTCCGCTCGAAATGCGGTGATCGCGGTGCGCGCTTCGAACACGGCCTGCTGCGGAGTGCCATCCGCCGGCGCGATCAGCACCGCGACCGTGGCTCCTGCCGTTTCGACCCTGTCCACCGGGGCGTTGATCGGCACCATCAGCTGTACGCCCTCGAGCGACCCTGCCGGCATCGGCGGCGCCGCATCGACCTCCGCCGCGCTCATGCCGATAACCAGACAAGAGACACACGGCGCGTCCCTGTTCTGAGCCGAGACACGGGCCGGCGCCATGGCCATCGCCGCCAGGAGTGTCCCCGCAAGCGGGCGTATAATTTGAGGTTGGCGCCAATGTCGAAGGTCCATTAGATCGAATGCGCTGTATCGCCGTCTGTCAGACGGAGTTGCTCATCAGGATGCTCGACGAGGCCCTGGCGTCCAGCTTCGAGGTCGTCGAATTCCTGGTCGAGAGCAAGCCGCTCGCCCGAAAGCTTCACGACGCCGGCCTGAGCGTGTTCCCCGGCGATCCACACCGCACCGATACGTATCTCAAAGCTGACGTCACCCCCGCCACCTGCGTCATCGTCGAAGACACCGGCAAGCGCGGGATGCGGAGGACGCTCGAGGCGATCCGCGACGCGGGGGCCGCGCTCGTCTACGTCGTCGGCATCGGCTGCGGCGACGCGCACAAGCACGAGGAGGAGCTGCGGGCGTTCTTCCCCGAGGTCAACTTCCTCCCGATGGGTGACCTGTTCGGCCAGCCGCTGCTCATCGAGTTCAGCCGCTCGCTGACGCGCCTGAAGGTGCAGCAGTATCAGCGGTTCTTCAGCGACGCCGATCGCGTGGTGATTCTGCTCCACAACGATCCCGATCCCGATGCGATGGCGAGCGGCCTGGCGCTGCGCAACGTCCTGCGCCGCACGAAGCAGACGGCGGTGATCGCCGCGCAGCAGGGCGCCACGCGTCCGGAGAACATCCGCATGCAGAACCTGCTCGACATCCACGTCGAGGACATCACGCCCGATCAGCTCCCGGGCTTCGACCGTATCGCGATGGTCGACGTGCAGCCGCACTACTTCGGCGACGCATTCCACCGCGTGGACCTGGTGATCGATCATCATCCCGAGCAGCCGGGCTACAGCGCCGTCTTCAAGGATATCCGGTCGAACTACGGCTCGACGTCGACCATTCTCACCGAGCACCTGCGGGCGGTGGACGCGAACATCTCCGAGCGGACGGCGACCGCGATGCTCTACGCCATCAAGTCGGACACGCTGTTCTTCAACCGTCAGGCGAATCGCGTGGACCTGGAGGCCTTCTCGTATCTCTATCCGCTCGCGGACGCCACGATGATCCGCAAGATGGAGGGCGCTGAAATCACGATGGAGCGCCTCGAGTACGTGCTCAAGGCGAAGCAGAACGGCCGGATGGTCGAGCAGGTGTTCTGCTCGTTCATCGGCGCGTCGCCGCGCGAGGATTTCATCCCCTACGTCGCCGATTTCTACCTGCAGCTCGAGGACGTGAAGTGGACGATCGTCGCGGGCATCGTCAACGACTCGCTCGTGATCTCGGTGCGCAATCTCGGCTACGGCCGGAACGCCGGCGAGTTCGTGCGGAAGTACTTCGCCGACGTTCCACCACGAGCACCAGACCGCCGACAAGCGTCTCGTGAAAGCGTGACGCAGGGCCACGCGTGTAGATCTGTAAGGTGTGAAGGTTCGCGACGTAATCGATGAAGTACCTAATTGTGATCGAGCCAACGGCGACCGGGTTCTCGGCTTACTCGCCGGATATTCCTGGATGCGTAGCTACTGGCGCCACAAGAGAGGAGGTTGAGCGGGCAATGCGCGAGGCAATCTCGTTTCACCTCGACGGCTTGCGCGAGGAAGGAATAACGCTTCCTCGACCCCAGTCATCGTCCAGCTACGTCGAGGTTCCGGCCTGAGCACAAGGTAAGCAGCCTGGGTTCATCTCGATGACCGTCATGATTACCTTGGTGCAGGACGAAGACGGCATGTTCGTCGCAGAATGCCCCGCGATTCCCGGTTGCGTGAGTCAGGGACGGACGCGTGAAGAAGCGGAGAGAAACATTGCTGACGCGATTCGCGAGTGCGTGGCGGTTCGTCGAGAACAAGGACTGCCGTTGACGATCGAAGTGCGAGAGCTTGAAGTGCCGGTCTAGATGCTGCCCATCATGACCAAACCGGGACACATCGCGACGCTATCGATTCCCGACCACGCACAGGTCGCACGCGGCACGCTGCGAGCACTCATCGGCCGAGCCGGGTTTGATTGGCGGCCGCATCGCGTGCCTGATCATCGCGTTGGTGCGTTTCCTTCGACGCCAACCGGTACTCCCCCGAAAGCAATCGATACCACCTATGATCCCGCCGGCTTGAACAGCGACAGATCGATCGACTCGCCCATCGCCTTGTAGCCCGCGTCGTTCGGGTGCAGGTGATCGCCTGAATCGAACTCCGCTTTGATCTTCGTCGGCGCCGCCGGATCACGCACGACGGCTTCGAAATCGATCACCGCGTCGTACACGCCGCTCGTGCGAATCCACTGATTCAACGCCTTCCGCTTCGCTTCACCTTCCGCCGAGAAATACGCGGCACCCTCGTACGGCGTCAGCGTCGCGCCATAGATCTTCAGCCCGCGCGCGTGCGCGCGTTCGACCATCTGCCTGTGCGCTGCAATCAGTTCGTCAACGGCCGCGTTCGCCGCGCCGATGTCGTTGATCCCTTCCATGACGATCACGTGCGTCACACCTGGCTGCGCGAGCACGTCACGGTCGAAGCGCGCGAGGGCGTTGATGCCCGCGTTGAAGTTCCCTTCGTTGAGCACGCGATTGCCCGCGATCGCGACGTTCATGACGGCGAATCCCGGAGGCAGACGCCGGGCGAGATGATCCGGCCAGCGGGAACCAGGACCGAGTGATGGCGCCGCCGCCAAACGCGGCCTCGCCGACATGGTTGCCGGCCGTCACATAGCTCGTCTGGTTGGCGCCAGCGTGCATCGTGATCGGCGATGTTCCGCTGCCGAGATCGTCCGGGACGAAGATATCGACGGCGAGCTCCGTCCGCGCCGGAATCTGCAGGTCCACTGGATCGCTGAGCAGCATCGCGCCCGCGGGGATGCGGAATGATGAGGCGCCGTTGACCGTCAGCTTGCGCAGCGATGAGGTGACGATGTCCAAGTCCTTGTCGTGGAGCGCGAGCGATGCGCCGCCGATGGTCACGGGCGCCGTCCCGAACGTGTTCGCGAAGACGACGCGCGCGCGCGTGCCGGCGATCGACGTTCGGACGATCTGACGGAGTGTCTGGTCGTTCGGCGTCAGAGGCGGCGGGTTGACCGCGGCCGCATTCGGCGCCGGCGGCGGCAGCACGGCGGGACGCGCGACGAGCGCGGTCGTCCATGTCGCCACCCAGTTATCCGCAGCGGCCCGTTGAGCGAATGGGGAGGATGCAACACAGATGACCAACGCGACGGTTGTCAGAATTCTTCGCATGCGTGCCTCCTATCGAATTCCGTCCTTGGCGACGCCCGCGGCGGCGTCCGGCCAGATCGCGAGCGCGGCTTTGAGGTCCGCCTCGCCGCCCTGCGAATCGCCCGCCTTCCGCTTGACGAGACCACGAATGTATATCGGCCACGGATCGAACGCATCGAGCTCGATCGCCCGATCGAGGTCCGCGAGCGCCGCGTCATAGTGCCCCAGCTGGTATTGCGCCGCACCCCGAAACGCGATCGTCCACGCGCTGCTCGGCGTCAGTTCCAGCGCGCGGCTGAAGTCTACGATCGCATCGCCGTACTCGTGCAGCGAGAAATGATCGAGCCCGCGTTCGCTGGCCGCCCACGGATCCTGCGGATCGACGCCAATAGCCCGATTGAGGTCGCGCACGGCCTCCGCAAAGCGGCCGCGTGCACGGTACTCCGCGGCCCGCTGCCGCAGCGCGTTCGTGTTGTCGGCTTTGATGCGAAGCGCCGCATCAAAGTCCGCCATCGCGGCATCCGGCTGCTGCGTCGCCTTCAGCGCCATGCCGCGCTCCACGAGCACGTCATCGGCCTGCGGCCGGCTGCGAAGCACTTCCGTCAGGTCGACGATGGCGAGGTCGAACCGTCCGGTCTTGCGAAACAGCACGCCGCGCTCGGCCTGCGCGTCGAGCTGTTCGTCACGCGTTGACTGCCTCGATTCGATGATTCGAGTGCGCGCGCTGATCTGAGCGTCGAGATTCGTGACGCCCTGTCCCTGGGCCACCCATGGCACCAGCATCACAGCCACGAGCACGCCGGCGGATCTACTGGCGATAGACATCCGTGCTGAGGTATCGCAAACCTGAGTCGACGATGATCGTCACGACCGTCGCTCCGGAACCCAATCTCTGCGCGACGCGAAGAGCGGCCACGACATTCGCTCCCGTGGACGTGCCGGCAAAGACGGCTGCGCCCTGCGCAAGTCGGCGTGCCATCGCCTTCGCGTCCCCCGTCGTCACCGTCTCGATGTGGTTGACAAGCGCGGGTTTCCACAGCGGCGGAACGAACCCGATGCCGATACCCTCGATCGTATGAGAACCCGTCGGCCGGCCGGACAGCACCGCCGATTCATCCGGTTCGACTGCGACAATCTCGATGTCGCGTTTGTGAGCCCACAGCGCCTCCGTAACCCCGTGGATCGAATGCGCCGTGCTGACCGCATGCACGAACGCGTCGACATGGCCGCCGGTCTGCTCCCAGATTTCGTCGCCGAGCGGTGTGTAGCCGGCGATCGCATCGTGATTGTTCAACTGATCGCACCACCAGTGCGCCGGCCGCTTGCTGATCTCGCCGGCTGTCCTGATCATCTCCTTGATCAGCGATTCGGTGATCTTCCTGTTGTCGCTCCTGACGTCGGTGATGCGCGCGCCGAAGGCGCGCATCGTCAGGCGCTTCTCATCGCTGAACGCATCTGAGAACACGATTTCGAGCGGATGTCCTTTCGCGGCGCATACGAGCGCGAGAGATATACCGGTCGTTCCAGCCGTGTATTCGACGACGGTGCCGCCCGGCGGCAGACGGCCGTCGCGCTCGGCAGCCTCGATCACCGCTCGCGCCATCCGGTCCTTCATCGACCCCGTCGGATTGGACGACTCGAGCTTCGCCAGCACACGCGCCGAACCGGGCGGTGCGATGTCGCTCAGGTCGATGAGCGGCGTATTGCCGATTGCATCGACGATCCTGGACGCGGTCGTCACATCAGCGCGCATGCTCCAGTGCCTCCGTCACGTCGTCGATGATATCGGCAGCCGCCTCGCATCCGACGCTGAAGCGGATGAACCCCTCGCTGATCGCATCGCCCGCCCACCGGGCGCGCCGCTCCGCCATCGAGTGCACACCACCGAAGCTCGTCGCCTCGCGAACCATCGTCAACGACCGCAGGAACGTCTCGGCGTGCGCACGTGTGCCGAGATCGAAGCTGACGATGGTGCCGAAGGCGCGCATCTGTGTGCGGGCGACCTGATGCCCGGGGTGCGACGGCAGGCCCGGATAGTGGACGGCGAGAACGTTCGACCTCGACGCGAGCGTCTGCGCGAGCCGCATGGCCGAGTCGCATTGCCGTGTGACGCGGACTGGCAGCGTCGGCAGCGACCGGTGCGCCAGCCACACTTCCATCGGGCCGGGGATCGCGCCATGCTGCGTGCGCCAGAGGCGGAGCGCCTCCGCTTTCTGCGGGTCTCGCGTCGCCACGTGCCCGAGAATCAGATCGCTGTGCCCGGTGATCGCTTTGGCGTCGGACGCGACGACGAAATCGGCGCCAAGCTCCAGCGGCTGCTGAAGGTACGGTGTTGCGGTCGTGTTATCGACCGCGACGAGCACGCCGCGCGCGCGGGCAGCAGTCACCATCGCGGCGATGTCGCAGACGTCAGCCGGCGGCGAGCCGCCGCACCGTGTAGTAGCAGTCTGCCGCGAGCACCACCGCATCACCGCGCCGCAGCACGGTGCCGAGCACCGCATCGACGGCGGCCATTCCGGATGCGAACGTGATCGCCTCGCCGCCTTCGAGCACGCGCAGCGCCTCCTCCCACGCCGTCCACGTCGGATTGTGGAAGCGGCCGTAGGTCAGCGCGTTGTCGGACGGCTCGCCAGGCGATGTGTAGGTGGATGAGAACTGCGGGCCGGCAAGGAAGGGCCCGGATTCAGTGCGTTTCCGGAATCCCGCGTGAACGATCTGGGTGTCGCGTTCCATGCGCAATCATCTCGCCGCTGGCGCCGACGACGGGCTCGATGAACTGATGGTAGGCGTCCTCGTAGCCGCGCTCCATCAGCTCCTGCGTCGAATGGCGCCGGTCGGAGGCATCATCATACGCGCCGGCGAAATCGAACGGGCCAACCGGATTGTGCGGCGGACAAATCACGTAGAACGAATCGAAGCGCAGCAGCGCATGGTCCATGGCGTCGCGCAGCGCCGCCGCCTCCGCCGCCGAGACGAACTCGCCGAGACGACTGCGAAGGTCGAGCCGTGGCAAGCGAAGCCGATGAGGGGCCGAAGACCCCGGCGCCGCGGTGACGACAATGATCTGAGAGACCGCGACGCCCGCGAGCTCCTCGAAGAGGCGGTTGATGGACCCGGGACGGTCGCACAGGCGGTGCGTTTCGCCGCGCCAGTAGCCGTCCGGCGCGAAGGTGACTTCCCGCGGCTCACAGACGACAGGCGGCGTCAGCGCGGCAGCCATGATGTCGAGCGCGTGATCGCGCCCCAGGCCGGCCAGATCCAGCGCCTCCGCGCGCCGTTCGCGGGCCGGCCGTGGTGCGATGAAATCGCGGCGGTAGCAGTCCTGCAGCATCGCGGCCACGACATCGCCGCGCGAGTCGAGATCCATCGCGACAATCATCAGCTCGCGAAACCCGGGCTGCCCGAGATTGTCCGCAAGCACCTCGGCATAGCGCCGTCCGACCTCGCCCGGCGGTGCCGCGTCGCGCGCGGCGCCGCGAATCAACTGCCACACGGCGGCGGCAAAGACGTCGATGGCGGTGTTGGGATTGAATGGCGATCCCAACAGCCTCCGCCAGACGCTGCCGCTGACGCGCCGCGTTCGCCGGCGCCATCTGAAGAGTGCGGAGCCGTAGAAGCGCTCGGACTGCGGCGATCGCCAGATGCCGTTCTCTTCCCACAGACGGGAGGCACCATCCATCGCGGCGAGCACCGCCGCCGCGGCGCCGATGCCTTGTCCGGCGACGAGGTCGATCTTGACACCGGCTTCCTGCAGCGCACGCAGTGCGCCCGCGTGATACGCGCCGTGCGCGCCCGTACCGCAAAGCACGAGAGCAGTGCGGCGCGAGGGGGAATACTGCATCGGGTGGTTCACCCTTCCGGGTGCTCGCTTCTCCGTTCGTGTTCACGTTCAGTGTTCAGTTCAGCGTTCGCTGTGCGGCGTTCCATGTTCGCCGCACGCCACGCGCGCGGCGGAACCGAACATGAACACCAACCGAGCACAGAGAACTCAGAAGCGTGAACCGCCATCAGCTACCGGCGTCGTGAATCGTGACGAGCTTGACGAGCTCGAAGCTCTTGTTGCCGGCTGGCGTGACGACCTTGACCTCGTCGCCTTCTTCCTTGTTGAGGATCGCGCGGCCGATCGGCGAGGCCGTGGAGATCATCCCTTTCTCCGCATCGGCGTCCTCGGGCATCACGAGCTGGTAGACGAGGACCGCGCCGTCCTTGTCGCGCAGGTGGACCGTCGATCCGAACGCCGCCTTGTCATGCGGGATGCGATCGACGTTCATCAGCTGAATCTCGCTGACGCGCTTCTTCAGCATCGAGATGCGCGAGTCGACGATGGTCTGGCGCTCTTTGGCCGCCTTGTACTCCGCGTTTTCGCGCAGGTCGCCATGCTCCCGCGCGCGTTGAATCTCCTTCGGCAGGTCGATCTTGCGCTCGCGCTCGAGCGCGGCGATTTCATCGTTGAATCGCTTGAGAATACGGTCCTTCACGGTGAAATCGACTTTAACATAAGGTTGGTGAAGCGAATCTCCGGGCGGCAGCATGCGCTCGTGCGCGCCTATCGCGAGCTCGCACGCACGCCCGACCCCGCCGGCGTGCGCCTGCTGCTCGACGGCGCGCACCTGGTTCGTGAGGCGCGCGACGCGGCGCTGGTCTTCGAAAGCGTGGTCGTCGCCTCGTCTCGACTGCACTCGAACAACGAGGAGCGCGCGCTCGCCGAATCGCTCGAGCAGACGCGCGTCGATGTCGCGGTGGCGGGCGATCTGACCTTTGCGGCCATCAGCCCGGTGCGCACGCCGAGCGGGATCGTGGCGATCGCGCATCGCCATCCGACGACGGTCGATGCCATCCTCGAGCAGGCACGCCTCTTCGCGCTCGTCGTCGTCGACGTGCAGGACCCCGGCAATCTCGGCGCCTTGATGCGCTGCCGGTCGCGCGAAGCGTGTCGATCGATGCCGTGATGGAGGACCTCCGAAAGACGAATACGAAGGTGATTGCCGCCGTGCCGCGCGATGGCTGGGATCCGGATGCTGTCGACTGGTCGGGCCGGATTGCGCTGATGCTCGGCGGCGAAGGGCCCGGCCTGAGCGCGCAGGTCGCCGCCGCCGCGCACGAGCGTGTGACCATTCCGATGCAAGTGCCCGTCGAGTCGTTGAACGTCGCGGCGTCGGGCGCCATCATCATCTATGCCGCGAGGCGAGCCAGGCGATGAGCAACGGGCTGTTCGACGACGAACGAGAACGCCTCGAACGATCCGAACGACCCGAACGGTCCGAACGACCTGGGACACCGCTCGCAGAGAGGATGCGGCCGAGAACACTCGATGAGGTCGTCGGCCAGGACGAGATTCTCGCGCCCGGCAAGCCCTTGCGTGAAACGATCGAGCGCGACCTCCTGCAGTCGATCATCCTGTGGGGTCCACCCGGCACCGGCAAGACAACGCTCGCGCGCATCATCGCGGACATGACGCAGGCGCAGTTCGTCCCCTTCAGTGCCGTGCTGGCCGGCATCAAAGAGATCAAAGAGGTGATGGCCGCGGCGCAGCTGCGCCGGCGCTCGAGCAGGCGCCGGACCATCGTCTTCGTCGACGAGATCCACCGCTTCAACAAGGCGCAGCAGGATGCGTTTCTGCCGCGCGTCGAATCCGGCGACATCGTCCTCATCGGGGCGACGACGGAGAACCCGTCGTTCGAGGTGAACGCGGCGCTGCTGTCGCGGTCGAAGGTGTTCGTGCTGCAGCCACTCGATGCCGCTGGCATCGAGACGATTCTGCGGCGGGCGCTGACGGATCGCGACCGCGGCCTCGGCGCGATGGAGATCACGGTCACGGACGAGGCGCGTGCCGCCATCGCCCGATTCGCCAACGGCGATGCGCGTGCCGCGCTGAACCTGCTGGAGTTCGCCGCCACGGCCGCGCCGATCAATCCCGAGACGATGGTCCGCGAGCTCGATCTACCGCAGCTCGAACAGTCCATCCAGCGGCGCGCACTCCTCTACGACAAGACCGGTGAAGAGCACTACAACCTGATCTCGGCGCTCCACAAGTCGATGCGCAACAGCGATCCGGACGCGGCGGTCTACTGGATCGCGCGCATGCTCGAGGCCGGCGAGGATCCGCTCTATATCGCGCGGCGCATGATCCGCTTCGCCTCCGAGGACATCGGCAACGCCGATCCGCAGGCGCTCGTCGTCGCGGTCGCGGCGAAGGATGCCGCGCACTTCATCGGCATGCCCGAAGGGAACAACGCGCTCGCGCAGGCCGCCATCTATCTCGCCACGGCGCCGAAGAGCAACGCGGTCTACATGGCGTACAACGACGCCGCAGCCGACGCCCATCGCGAGGCCGCGGAGCCGGTGCCGCTCCACCTGCGCAACGCGCCCACGAAGCTGATGAAGGATCTGAACTACGGAAAGGACTATCAGTATGCGCACGACGAGCAGGATGCGATTGCGGACATGGGCTGCCTGCCGCCGTCGCTCGCGGACAGGAAGTACTACAAGCCGACCGAGCGGGGATTCGAGAAAGAGATCAAGCGGCGCCTCGAGGGGTGGGACACGATCAAGAAGAATCGGAAAAAGGGCGAGTAGAGGTCAGGAGCCCTCGATTCGCCGGCGTAACCAGGCCTTGGCGTCCCGCCAGTCTCGCGCCACGGTTTCCGGCGAGATACGCAGCACTTCGGCGGTCTCTTCCACCGTCATCCCTCCGAAGTAGCGCAGCTCGACGACCAGACTCTTTCGCGATCGATCGTTGCGAATTCGTCGAGCGCCTCGTTCAACGCGATGATGTCGACGTTCGGCGGCGTCGTGACGGCCAGCCCCTCGTCGAGCGTGACACGCGCCGCATGATGCGCGCCGCCATCGCGAGGAAGTGCGCGCGGCTCTGCCAGTTCACCCGCGGATCCCGGTAACGACGTGGCTGCCGCATTCGTGGATGCACTCGGCGCGGCCTCTTCCGATGGTCCTCGGCGATGTCATGGCGCACGAGCTCGGGCATCTGATGCTGCGATCGCACAAGCAATCTCTCGACGGCATCATGCGGCCGGGCATCGAGAAGCGGGAGATGGCCATCACGACGTTCACGAAAAGCGGAGGCGCGGGAGGTCGCCGCCAGCATCCGGGCACTCTCGGATTGGATCCCGCACACCTCGCCGGCGACCTTGCTCACTCCCAGTCAAGCGAACGGCTGACGGCTTTGCTCCACCGCTGCAGCAGGCGCTGCCGAGCCGCATCGTTCATGTGCGGACGCCAGCGCCGGCTTTCCATCCA
Organism: Acidobacteriota bacterium; assembly: GCA_003222635.1. Taxonomy (GTDB): domain Bacteria; phylum Acidobacteriota; class Vicinamibacteria; order Vicinamibacterales; family UBA2999; genus Gp6-AA40. The sequence continues at coordinate 13,951 of QHWQ01000180.1, forward strand.
GCGCGATCGCAGATCGTCGGCGTCGCGAAACACGCCGATCGCCAGCCCCGCGGCAAACGCCGCACCGAGCGCGGTCGTCTCCCGGATCTGCGGCCGCACTACCGTCCGGTCGAGAATGTCGGCCTGACACTGCATCAGCAGGTCGTTGTCGGTCATGCCGCCGTCAACCCGCAGCGTGTTCAACCTGACGCCCGAGTCGCGTTCCATCGCCTGCAGCACTTCCGACGTCTGAAACGCGGTCGCTTCGAGCGCCGCGCGCGCGAGATGGCCGCGGTTGGCGAAACGCGTCAGGCCGACGATGGTCCCGCGCGCACCGTCATTCCAATGCGGCGCGTAGAGGCCCGAGAACGCCGGCACGAAGTAGACGCCGCCGTTGTCCGGCACCGACTGCGCGAGCGCCTCGATGTCGGCGCTCTTCTCAATCAACCCGAGGTTGTCGCGCACCCACTGCACGAGCGCACCGGTCACCGCCACGCTCCCCTCGAGCGCGTAATGCGGCGCCGCGCTTCCGATCCGGTACGCGACCGTCGTCAACAAACCACTCGTGGAACGCACGGCCGTCTCGCCGGTGTTCAACAGCAGGAAGCAGCCGGTGCCGTAGGTGTTCTTCGCCTCGCCGGGACGGAAGCAGGTCTGACCGACCAGCGCGGCCTGCTGATCGCCCAGGATGCCGGCGATCGGGACACCTTCGAGCGGTTCGCTGCGAACGCGCGCGTACTGTTCGCTGCTGGACCGGATGGACGGCAGCATCGCGCGTGGAATGTCGAAGGCGGCGAGCAACTCGGGATCCCACTCGAGCGTATCGAGGTTCATCAACTGCGTGCGGCTCGCAACGTGATCGAGCAGCCATCGAATCTTGAGGCTCGAGAAGTAACTGGAGAGCGGAAGGCCGGTGCGCGCCCTGAAGAATTCAGAGCCCGGCTGTGCGGTGAATCGCGCGACGTCATCGGCGACGCGCGTATCCTGCCAGACGATGGCGTTGCTCAGCGGGACGCCCGTGCGTCGGTCCCACAGCACCGTCGTCTCGCGCTGGTTGGTGATGCCGATCGCCGCCAGATCAGGCGGCGTGAGGCCGGCGCTTCGCAGTGCGGCGGCCATCACCATCTGCGTGTTGCGCCAGATCTCGAGGGGATCGTGCTCGACCCACCCGGGCCGCGGATAGATCTGTTCGTGCTCGATTTGCGATTCCGCGACGATGCGCGTGGCGTCGTCGAAGATGATGAAGCGGGTGCTGCTCGTGCCCTGGTCAATCGCTCCAAGGTAGGTCGGCACGAGCTCTCGAGGGACTAATTCGTCGCGCTCGCCACCTTGGCTTCCGCGATCGACACGCCCGGCACCTTGCGGAACATCTCCCCGCGCACGGGCAGGATGAACGAGAAGCGGTAGTCGCCCTGCATGCGGCCGATCGGGATGCCCACCAGATCGCCGTCCTGATCGAGCACGCCGCCGCCCGACACACCCGGATGGCCGTCGGTGAGCGCCGTCACCAGCCCGTTGGGCGTCCGCTGCCCGACGTAGCCGGTGCTCAGGATGATGCCCTTCGAGTAGTCGTTGCCGAGCCGGAAGATCGGATCCGCGAAGTCGTAGCCGAAGGTCGTGTTCACGCGCAGCGGCGGCAGATCCAGGTTCTGGGAGACGCGGATGATCGCCCAGTCGCCCGAGTGGACCTCGACGTCCGCATCGCCCGCATCGATCAGGCGCGCGGTGATGTCGCGTCCGTGCACCCGGACCTTGATCGCCGTGATCTTGTGGCCCTCGCGCCCATCCTCATCGTCGAGCGCGACGACCGCGTGCTTGACGGTGACGAAGTAGCCGTTGCCGAGATACCCGGCGGTGCCGTAGCTCGATTTGCCCGTCGCGTCGTAGGCGTTCAGCTCGACGAAGCTTTCCTTCCGATCGCGCAGCAGGCGGACCGGCATCAGTCCCATCTCGCTCTGGAGCTGCCGCTTGATCTCTTCGACCAGCGCCGGCTGCGCACCGCCCGCGGGCACGACTTCCGGCTGGCGCCGCCCGTTCGTTCCGGATGGTGTGGCCGCGGTCTCAGCCTGACGCATCTGCAGAATCGCGCGCGCCATGTCGTCACGCAGCGCGCTGACGCGTGCGTCGTTACTGGCGAGCTGCTGCGCGATGGAACGCTGCGCGCTCCAGCTGCCGAAGCTGAACGCGAGCGCCGCGAGCGAGAACGTGAGACCGGCGTATGCAATGGAGCGGCGTACGGACACTATGGCTCTCCCCAATTCCCATAGCGGGTAATGGCTGAGATAAATCTTTGTCTTATCGGAAGTTACGAGCGGCCTGTAATCTAACAGACCGGCTTGCCGCTGTCAAAGAAGGTTCAGTAATCGAACACGTCAATACCTGTAATTGATGACCAGGTGCGCCATGTTCGACGTGCCGTTCCCCCACATCCCGCGGCTATAGAACGTATCGACCGGCGCCGGATTAATAACGACGAGGTCGAAACGGCCCGCGGTTTTCTGCACCTCGGAGTCGAGCGTGAACGTGAGCTCGGTCCGGCTGACGAGCTGCGTCGGCACCGGCTTCCCCTTGAAATGGACCACCGAACCCTTTACGAAATTGATCCCCTTGAGCGTCACGCTCACCGGCATCGAACCCTGCGTGACGATGAACGGCTCGATGGTATGAATTGCCGGCTGCGGCGACTGCCCCTCCTGCGCGGGCCGATTCACTTTCATCAGCGACACCACCCACGGGAGCGCCTCGACGATCGGGCCCGTTGACGCGCCGTCACCGGGCGGGCTGAACGTCGTCTTGTAGTCGGCGTGATAGTGCCGATCGATGATCTTGCCGTCGAAGATCACCGTGTCGGTCTTGACCAGATTGCCGATGTCCTGCAGCGGATCCGCGCTGACGATGAGGATGTCGGCGGTCTTGCCCGCCTCGATCGTGCCGAGCGAGTCGTCTTTCTGCACGAGCTGCGCGGCGTATTTCGTCGAGCCGACGATGATTTGCATCGGCGTCATGCCGACCTCGCGCATCACGCGCATTTCCTGAAACAGCTGCAGGCCCGGGACGTAGCGATCGTTGAGATTGCCGGAGACCACGAGGTGACCGCCGGCATCGACGAACATCTTGTGGAAGCGCTTGACGTTCTCCCACCCTTTCAGCCGCCGCTCGCGCACCGCGCCCGTATCCACGTCGTCGTAGGCGGCGAGCGACTCTTCCATCGCTTCCTTCGGGTAGTACTTCTGCAGATTTTCACCAGATCCGCCGCCTTCGCATCGTCCATGTCGGCGTACTTGTCGAGCTCGTTGCGATCGTCGCGGCCCTGGCGGAACTGCGATGGATTGCTCGCGATGGCGAGCGGGATGCCTGCCGAGTGCGGCAGCTGCGCGGCGCCGATCTCCGCGGCCTGCGCGGGCAGGATGCCGGGCCCGTACGCGCGCACGAAGGCGGGCTTCCCCATCTTGTGCGCTTCCTCGACGCCCGCCTTGTACCACTCGAAGGGCATCGCGCCGTCGTAGAAGATGACGTAGTCGGCCCCGGCATTCAGCACCGTTCTGACGACCTCGCGCGTATCGTCCGCTGATTTCGGCACGCGGATCGTGTGCAGCGGACCTTCATAGCCGGTCGCGCCGTTCAGCGTCGAGCCGATGCGCAGGATGCCTGTGTACGCGCGCGGCGCGAGGTCCTTGCCGTGCAGCACCGCGTCGCGATGCGGCACCGCGACTTCCGCCTCCGTGCCGACGTCGATGCTCGACGTGATGCCGTGATTGAGCAGCGCCTCGCCGAAGTACCAGGCGTACGCCGTCTGCGATTCCCAAAGGCCCGGCAGGACGAACTTCCCTGCCGCATTGATCACGCGCGCGCCGGCTGGCACGGTGACCTGCCCGCGCTTGCCGACCGCCGCGATCTTGTTGCCCTGGACGACGACCACGGAGTCGGCGACCGGGGCGCCGCCGTTGCCGTCGATCAGCGTGCCGCCCTCGATGGCGAGGGCAGCGAGCTGCGGGCCCTGCGCGGAGACGATCGACACGGCCAGCAACACGCCCAGCAGCGCACGGAAAACCAATCGCTTCACGAGAACCTCCGGAATGCGGAGAGATTACCGCAGATCCGCCAGTACCGATCTGCCGGGTCCAGAAGGACCCGGCCTGCACTACGGAGCCGCGGAAAGAGTGGGACTCGGTTTTGCGTTTCGGCTGCGTCGCTATGTCACGACCAAAACGCCTGGCGGGCTTCTCATACGTTGGCCTTCACCGCTATCTCCTGACGTTTCGCACGCTTAACAGCGCGCGCATGTTCGAGCGCACAGACATTGTCGGCGACGCACTGTCGCAAATTCGTCTAACTGCAACACTCGATCGCTTTGCGATTCTTGCGTACTGCTTCATGCCGGATCATCTGCATCTCCTCGTCGATGCGATGAACGACGAGGCGAACCTCAGGATGTTTGTGAAGATGGCGAAGCAGCGATCTGGCGCGTCCCATGCGCTCCGCGGGCTCGGGCGCATCTGGCAGGAAGGCTTCTGGGACGACATCCTTCGGATCGATGACGATCCGCTGCCGGCGATTCGTTACATATTCGAGAACCCGGTTCGCGCCCGGCTAGTGTCGTCGCCGCGCGAGTACCCATACCTAGGATCGGACGTGTGGCCGGTGGAGTACCTGCTCGAACGTCTGTAGCGACAAGCCGGTCCTTTCGGACCCGGCACATCGGCGCAAGCGCCAGGCAGAACATCTGTAGTGAGAGCCGGGTCCTTTGGGACCCGGCAGATCAATCGACAGATTAGTGAGGTGCTATCAGATCCGCTGAAAGTTCTTCTCTACCTCGCGCCTGGTGATGCGGAGCATCACGGGCCGGCCGTGCGGGCAGATTGTCGAATAGGCGGTGCGGCGGAGCTCGTCGAGGATGTGCGCCATCTTCTCGTGCGTGAGCGGATAGTTCGCTTTGACCGCGGCATGGCAGGCGGTCGTCGCGGCGATGCGCTTGATGGCGGCGTCGACGCCCGCGCCGCGATCGAGACCCTCGAGATCCTCCGCCAGCGCGCGCAGCGCGGCGTCGCCGTCCTCGCGGCCAAGCAGCGCGGGCATCGCGGTCACACGCAGCGCGTCGCCGCCGAAATCCTCGACCTCGAAGCCGAGCCGCTCGAGATCCGCCACGTGCGACGTGAGCGCCTGCCGGCCGCTCGCGGACATCTCCACCAGCAGCGGCACCAGCAGCCGCTGGCTCTCGAGCGTGCCGCTGGTCAGCCGCTCGTTGATGCGCTCGAAGAGCACGCGCTCGTGCGCAACGTGCTGATCGATGATCGCGATTCCTTCGTCGTCCACCGCGATGATGAACGTATCGCGGAATTGTCCGAGTGGCATCATTGGCCTGATCGGATTGTCGCTGGTCGGCGCAATTGCCGCCTCCACGGGCCGGGTCCCTTCGGGCCGGCTGAAGCCGGCCCCTACGTACTCAGCCGCCCCACCCGCCCACCGCGAAGGAAATGTCGACGGATACGCGTGCGGCAGCGGCATCGTCGACGGCACGGGCTGAAATCCTGCGGGCGCTTCCAGCTGCAGCTCCGGCGCCGGCCCGCGGCCGAGCGCGTCGCCGAGCGTGCGCCGAATCAGCTCGTGGATGTACGACTGATCGCGGAAACGGACCTCCGCCTTCGTCGGGTGCACGTTGACGTCCACCGCATCGTGCGGCATCTCGATGAACAGATGCACTTCGGGGCTGCGTTCCTTGATGGACGCGACGCTGTAGGAATCGATGATCGCGTGCGCGATCGTCCGGTCCTTGACCACGCGGCGATTGACGTAGACGTTCTGCGGTCCACGCGTCGGTCCCTGCTCCGCCAGCGCCGCGACGAAGCCGAGGATCTTCACGTCACCGCTGTCTCGCCGCACGTCGATGAGGTCCGCGCGTTCGCCGTACAGCTGATAGAGCCGATCGCGCAGGCTCGCGACCGGCGGGATCTGCAGCACCTTGCGTCCCGAGCTCGTGAGCGTGAAGCCGATTTCCGGATAGGCGAGCGCCAGCTGCGTGACCACGCGCGAGACCTGCGCGGACTCCGCGGCGTCGGACTTGAGAAACTTCCGCCGCGCCGGCAGGTTGTAGAAGAGATCCGCGACGTCGATCGACGTCCCCTCCGGCATGCCCACTTCGGCGACCGACGCCACGGCGCCACCGTTGACGCGCACCTCGGTCCCGGATTGCGTGCCGCGCGCCCGCGTCCTCAACGTGAAATGCGAGACGGATGCGATGCTCGGCAGCGCCTCGCCGCGAAATCCGAGCGTCACGATGCGCTCGAGATCGTCGGCTCGCCGGATCTTGCTCGTCGCATGGCGCTCGATTGCGAGCCGCGCATCCTCAGGCGTCATCCCCTCGCCGTCGTCCTCGACGTGAATCAGCTTCTTGCCACCCAGCTCGACGCCGATCGCGATGCGCCTCGCCCCCGCATCGATCGAGTTCTCGACGAGCTCCTTGATGACCGACGCCGGCCGCTCGACGACTTCCCCAGCCGCAATCTGGTTGGCGAGATCCGGAGGGAGCTGTCGAATCTTCCCCATCAGCGTGCGTCCGCAGCCCGATATGATTGAGGAGAAGTCGCATGAGCGCGCACGGCCACGACCACTCGCACGGCGGCGGGCATGACGCCAGCGGTCTTTCCGCCCGGACCATGGGCAGCGCCGTCGGCCTGACCGTTGCGTTCGTACTCGCGGAGGCGATCGCGGGATGGCGCGGACACAGTCTCGCGCTCCTGTCCGACGCCGGGCACAACCTGGCGGACGCGGCGGCGCTCGGCTTGAGCTGGTATGCGATGTGGATTGCCGCCAAGCCATCCCATCACCGCATGACGTTCGGGTACCACCGCGTGGGCATCTTCGCCGCGCTCGTCAATGCCGCGTCGCTCGTCGTCATCGCGTTCGTGATCGGATGGGAAGCCCATGCCCGCATCCGGCAACCCGAACCAGTCAGCGGATCGCTGATGATCGCCGTCGCGATCGCGGCGATCGCCGTCAACGCGATCATCGGCCTGTGGCTGCACAGGGCCGCCAGGAGCGATCTCAACGTCCGCGGCGCGTACATCCACATGCTGGGCGACGCCGCGTCCGCGCTTGGCGTCGTCGTCGCCGGCGCCATCGTGCTCGCGACCGGGCGGCCGGCCGCCGATCCGATCGTGTCGCTGCTGATCGCGGCGTTGATTCTCTACAGCAGCTACGACATCCTCCGCGAGAGCACGACGGTGCTGCTCGAGGGCACACCGGAGGGCATCGAGATGCCGGACGTCATCGATGCGATCAAGAATGTCGCCGGCGTGCTGGAGGTTCACGATCTTCACGTGTGGATGGTCGGCCCGGGCGTCATCGCGTGCAGCTGCCATATCGTCGTCGCCGAGCAGAGCGTCCGCGAGGGTCAGCAGGTGCTGCGCGCGGTCGTGCACGACATCGCTCATCGCTTCGGCATCTCGCATACGACGGTGCAGGTCGAGGTCGAAGGGTGCGAGGCCAACGACATGTACTGCATGGGTGCCCGCGCGGCTAAATCCAATTCTTCCGCCGGAACAGCAACAGCATCGCGGCGCTGATTGCCAGCATGATGCCGACGAGCCACCAGAACTGCAGCTGCGCGCTGCCCGGGAACGTCGGCAGCGGCACGTTCATGCCCCACATGCCGGTCAACACCGTCAATGGCAGGAAGATCGTCGACATGACGGTGAGCACCTTCATCACCTGGTTGAGGCGGTTCGAGATCGCCGAGAGATATCCCTCCAGAATGCCGGTCACGCGATCCTGGAAAATCGCCGCTTCGTCCGCGTAGCGCACGAGGTGGTCGTAGACATCGCGGAAACGGTACGCCATCTCGTTGGAAATCTGCGGAAACTCCCGCCGCGCGAGGCGGCCGACGACGTCACGCTGCGGAATGACGACGCGGCGCAGCGCGGCGAGGTCCCGCTTGACGTCGAGGATCGGCCGCACGAGGTTGTCCGATGCGCCGAGTATCGCCTTCTCCTCGAGCTCGTCCATCTCGGTTTCGATCTCGGCGATCTCCGGCGCGTAGTTGTCCACCATCGAGTCGACGATGCGATGCATCAGCGCCACGGGACCTTCCTCGAGGATGTGGGCGTGCTGCTGCGCCAGCTCGCGCACCATCCTGATGCTGCGCGAGTGGCCGTCGTGGACGGTGACGAGGTAGGTGTCGCCGAGGAAGAAGTCGATGTCGCGCGTCGCGAACTGATGCTCGCCGGCGTGGTAGTCGATGCCGTGCAGGATGACGTAGAGATACCGTTCGTACGGCTCGACCTTCGGATGGTGGAGCGCGCCGAGCCCATCCTCGACCGACAGCGGATGGAAGTGAAACGTGCCGGACAGCAGCTGCTGCCCCTCGTCGGGCGTCGGCTCGACGAGGTCGACCCAGAGCGTCACCCGTGTTGACGGCTCGAGCCACTTCGGATCGATGCGGTCAACCTTCTTTGTCTGGCCGTCCTGATAGATATAGACGGTGATCACGTCCTATTTCGACAACGCGGCCTGCGCGGCGGCGAGCCGCGCCACAGGAACACGGTACGGCGAGCAGCTGACGTAATCGAGGCCGACCTCGTGGAAGAAGCGGACTGAATCGGGATCGCCGCCGTGCTCGCCGCAGATGCCGATCTTCAGGTCCTTCTTCGTGCTTCGTCCGCGCTTCACCCCGATGTCCACGAGCTGGCCCACGCCCGTGACGTCGATGGTGGCAAACGGATTCTTCTTCACGATCTCCAGCTCGGCGTACTGCGGGAGGAACGATCCGGAATCGTCTCGCGACATGCCCAGACACGTCTGGGTGAGGTCATTGGTGCCGAAGCTGAAGAACTCGGCGGACTGCGCGATCTCGTCGGCCATCAGCGAACCGCGCGGAATCTCGATCATCGTCCCGACCATGTACGTGAGCTTCACCTTCTGCTCCGCCTGCACCTCGCGCGCGGCCTGATGGACGACCTCGATCTGCAGGTCGAGCTCCTTCTTGAAGCCGACGAGCGGAATCATGATCTCGGGACGGACCTTGATCCCTTCCTTCTGCACGATCGCCGCGGCCTCGAACACCGCGCGCGCCTGCATGGCGGAGATCTCCGGGTAGCCGATGCCGAGGCGGCAGCCGCGGAAGCCGAGCATCGGATTGAACTCGTGCAGCTGCTCGACACGCGAGTGGATGCGGCTCACCGGCACGCCGAGCTTCTTCGCGAGGTCGCCCTGCTGACCCTCGGTCTGCGGCAGGAACTCATGCAGCGGCGGATCGAGGAAGCGGATCGTGGCGGGATACCCCTTGAGCGCGCGGAAGATGCCGACGAAATCCTCGCGCTGATACGGCAGCAGCTTGGCCAGCGCCGCCTTACGCTCGTCGAGCGTCTCGGCGAGGATCATCTCGCGCATCGCATCGATGCGATCCCCCTCGAAGAACATGTGCTCGGTGCGCGTCAGGCCGATGCCCTGCGCGCCGAACGCGATCGCATTCGCCGCCTGCTCCGGCGTGTCGGCGTTGGTGCGGACGCCAAGCCGCGTCGCCTGGTCGCACCACTTCATCAGCTGCTGGAAGTTCTTGAACTTCTCGGTCTTCTTCGCCGCCTCGTCGTTGTCGATCAACCCCGCGACGATTTCCGACGGCGCCGTCTTCACGCGGCCGGCGTAGACCTTGCCGCTGGTGCCGTCGATCGACATGAAGTCACCTTCGCTGAAGGTCTGCCCTTCGACGGTCACCTTGCGGGTGCCGTAGTCCACCTCGATCGCCGACGCACCGCAGACGCAGACCTTGCCCATCTGCCGCGCGACGAGCGCCGCATGTGACGACACGCCGCCGCGCGCCGTGAGAATCCCTTCAGCCGCGATCATGCCGCGCAGATCTTCCGGCGAGGTCTCGAGCCGGACGAGCAGCACCGGCTGCCCCTTCTCGGCGGCCGCCACCGCGCGGTCCGCGTTGAGATAGATCTGCCCGGACGCCGCGCCGGGCCCTGCCGGCAATCCGCTGGCGATCGGCTTCGCCTTGGCGAGCTCCTTCGTGTCGAACACCGGCGCGAGCAGCTGCTCGAGCTGATCGGCGGGGTTGCGCATCACCGCCGTCTTCCAGTCGATCAGCTTCTCCTTGTACATGTCCATCGAGAACTTCAGCGCCGCCATCGCGGTGCGCTTCCCGTTGCGCGTCTGCAG
>QHWQ01000181.1 GCA_003222635.1 Acidobacteriota bacterium
TTGTCCGCCGCCATCAGCGCGATACCGCCGTCGTCGGTGATGCCGGTGGGGTAGGTCTGATCCGCCAGCGAAAAGTTCGGTGCTCCGGCAGCGGAATTCACGAGGAGATAGTGGCCGTGCGGGGGAATGATCTTTCCGGCGGTAATCGTCGCGCGCACGGAAACGGTGCCGGCATTGTTGGAGCCTGACACCTTGTAGCCGCCAATCGCCACCGGCGCCGCGCCCGCATTGTAGAGCTCGATGAACTCATCGTTGCCGGCGTTGGGCCCGCGCATCCGGAACTCGCTGATCACGATGCCGGCGCTGCTGCCGCCACCCGGTGATGCCGTCGCGCCAGTCAATGCGACGACCGCGCTGCCGCTGTTGCTGGTGATGTTCAGCGTCGCGTTCTTCGCGCCCGAGGTCGTCGGCGCGAACGCGACCTGGACCGTCGTCGCCGCGCCTGCTGCGAGCGTCGTCGCCGCCGGCACGCCGACGGAGTACTGCGATGCGCCCGTTCCGGTGATCGTGAACGGCGGCGTCAGCGTCAACGGCAGCGCGCTGACATTCGTCATGGTGACGGTCGCAATCGCGGAGCCGCCGATGGTCACCGTGCCGAAGTCGATCGACGAAGGCGAGGCCGAGAGCGCCGGCGCCCCGGCGCCGATGATGTCGGCAAGCGAGCGCGGCAGCACCTGATAGCCGCCGTCGAACGGTGCGCTGTCGAACTGGCTGGCGAGTCCGATCACGGTGAAGGTGCCGGACGGCGTCGCCGTGCCGTCGATGTTCGTGTCGGCATCGATCCGCAGGATGGCCGAGCCGGTCGCATCGGTCATCGTGACGTTTCCGGACATGCCGGCCGCGGGGAAGGCTCCGTCGGTAATCGTGACGTTGTTGATCTGCACGAGGCGGCCTTCGACCGCTTCGCCCGCGCCGCCGTCGGCGTTGTTCACGAGATCGGCGCGCGCCTCACCGATGGTGAGGAGCGGCGTCGGCGGTGTCGACGGGCCGCCAAGATCGACGCGGCTGCGCGGCGCGATGTCGTAGCTCGAATCGAACGGGCGCAGGAAATCATCCTGCTGCACGATGCCGACCATCGTGAATCCCGAGGGCGGACTGTAGCCTTCGAGGTTCGTGTCGTGATCGATCTTCATCGTGAAGCTCGCCGTGCCGTCGCTCACGGTGGCGAACGCGTCGAGCGAGGCCGGAGCGGGAGGGATCGATCCGCTGACGAAGTTCACGCCCGCGATCGAAACGAGATGGCCTTCGTAGTGCTCCGGGTTGACGGCAATGTCGTGGAGCGTCACGTGTTCAGGCGCATCCGCCACAGGCGCTACCGCGAGAACCGTCGTGTGCCACGGCGTCGAGGATTTCTCGACCGAGTCCGTCAGATCGAGACGGAAACGCCCGCCAACCGTTTCGATATGTCCGACGGCTTCCACGGTCTGTCCTGTCGTCGTGGCCGTGAATACGGAGATCCCGTTCGACGAGCGATAGAGATTCAGAGCGCCGGTCGCGTCCTGGATGTAGTCGTCGTTGGTGCCGCTGCCGAAGAGGCCGCTGCCGGCGGTGACGACACCCTGGATGCGCGCCGCGTAGCCGAGGTACTGCGGCTCACCTGTTGACGTCAACGCGCGCAGCGTCGCAATCGGCGTCACGCCGGAAAAATAGCCTGAGGAATAGCTGGTCGACTGCGCTCCCGCGGTGCCGGTGACCGTGTAGTCCACGCGCGTGCCGTCCGGCTGCGCCGGAATCGTCGCCGCGTACAGACCGCCGCCCGGCGTCATCGCGATCGGTGCCTGCGCGGCTCCGTTGAGACTGTAGGACAGCGTCACCGACGACACCGGTGATTCGCGATCCGCGACCTGCGCCGACACCACGGCCGGCTCGCTCGCCAGCGGCGCCGCCGGGCTGGTGGCCGGAATGACGGTCGGCGGAAAGTCCGCCTTCAAACCCGGCGACTGATGGTCGACCGGATAGACATGCGCCAGCGGATCGATTTGCGCGCTGTTGATGCTGAACATCGAATAGGTGGACGTGCCGTCGGTCTGCAGCAGGATCGTGCCGCTGCCGGCGCTGCCGAGCGGCGCGCCGTAGTAACCCTGCTGCGTTTCCCGATCATCAGCCGGCGAGCTCTGTTCGATCTGATAGAAGACCGGTCCGGCGCCTGGCGCAGGCGCACCGGTGCCGGTGAAGGCGCTGCCGCTGGTCGTCGCCGTGTTGAGGAACTTGTTGACGCTCTCGCGGTTCGGGTGGCCGAAGGTGTTGTCGGAGCCGGTCTGCGCGACCGCGACTTCCGCCTTCAGCGCGCTGAGGAACCTTTGGTTGCTCGCCGACGTGCTGCCGTGATGATCGAGCTGCACGACATCGACATCGCCGGCCAGCTGGCCAACCCACGTTTCGACATCGGGCGACTTCTCGGTGCTCGTCGCGCCGCCGCCCGTCAGGTCGCCCGAGACGATGTAGTCGAAGTCGCCGTACTCGACGAGCAGGCTGATGCTCTCGGAGTTCAGGTCCTGATTCGTGATGGTCACCGAGCCGCCGCTGAGCAGGTTGCCCCCCGCGGCAAGGCATGTCGCGCGCATGCCGCCGCCGAGATCGATCACCTGGCCCGGCGTGATCGTCGCGCGGGCCACGCCGTGCGCGGCGAGCGCGTTCTTGTACGCCGTGTACGCCTGACCCGTCGATCCCGAGAGGCTGGGTGGAATGACGCCGGCGGCGTCGCCATTGTCGAACGCCGTTCCCGCAATCCTGCCGGCGTTGATCACTTCGGTCAGCCCGCCGTCGTGATCGATGTGATAGTGCGTGAGGACGGTGTAATCGATCGTCGAAATGCCGAGCGAATCGAGCAGCGGCACGATGCGGGCCGTGCCCGCTCCGGGAGGGCCGCCGTCGACGAGCAGCGTCTTGCCGGTCGGGGAGACGATCAGGGTCCCGGCGCCGGTGCCGATGTCAACGAAGTAGATGCGCGCGTTGCCGGCCTGCGCCTGCGGCCGCTGCGACAGCGCGATGAAGATGATGATGAGAGCGAGGGTTACCTTCTTGAGCACGCAGCAGTTTATTGGCTCAAGTCCACCTCGTCAATGCGCGGGAACGACACCTGTCCCGGATTTGCGATTGCATGCCTGATCGCCCAGGAGGCATCGACCAATGGCTCTTCGGGAGAAGTACAACTACGCAATTCAGACGGCGAAGAATCTCGGCTTCCAGGGCGGCGCGGAAGAGCGCGACGGCAAGCTCCACTTCAAGGGAACCGTCCAGACACAGAAAGAGGCCAACAAGATCTGGGACGCCATCAAGACGATTCCGTCATGGCAGCAGGAGGTCGTCGCCGACATCCGCGCGACGAGTCCGCTGCCCGGCCCGCAGGCCGAGCGGAACTATACGGTGCAGTCAGGCGACACGCTGAGCCGCATCGCGAAGGAGATGCTCGGCGACGCGAATGCGTACATGGACATCTTCAACGCGAACAGGGACCTGCTGAGGGATCCCGACACGATCAAGCCGGGACAGGTGCTCAAGATCCCGCAGCACGCGCACAAATAGCACGGCCGCGAATCGTCACACACGGTGCTATCTGCGGTGCCGGCGGCTGATGATCAACCCAGGCACCTTCAATTCCTCCTCCTGCTCGAGCGTCGGCGGATGACCGCGATGCGCCGCCGGCGGCTTCCAGGCGATGCCGCGCGGGCGTGTGCCCACGCCGGCGGCATACAGCACCGATTCGCCAATCCCGTCGATGCCGAGATCGCGCTCGATCTCGCTGTCGGCAAGCGCCATCGAACAGAACGGCGCCAGACCGAGCCACGTCGCCGTCAGGCAGAATGTCTGGCAGAAGTGCCCCGCCTCGATGAGGACGGTGCGATAGGCGCGCGCGTGCGCATAGCGCCACTGCACGCGTCCGAACACCGCCGTGAAGAAGATCACCGCCGACGCGCCCTTGTACCACCATTGCTGCGGAAAGTACCGCTGCACATCGCGAGCGTCGACGCGTCCGGGCAGCCGCTCGAGCGCGTGCCGATCCGCCGCATAGTGATACAGGCCCTTGCGCAGCCCCTGCACGTTCAGCGCGACGACGTACAGCTCGATCGGCTGTCGCGCGCCTCCGGAGGGAGACGTCTTGAGCGCCACCTTCTGGTCGGCGGGCCCAATCACCCACGCCTGCACGCCGGCCGTCAGATGCAGCAGCGTGCTGAGCGACTGCACGTCGACCGGTGCGCGCGCGAAGCGGCGCCAGGTCCGGCGCTCGAGCAGGACTCGCGGAAACTCGCCGCCGGTCTGCGCGGGCGGAAGCGTCACGCGCGGCGCGCCCGCATACCGCTTGACCGACGGCGGCATCGGCGTCACGCGCGCACGCTCACGCGTCACACGCTCGATCGTCCGCAGCCCCGCATACCGGAGATCTTTCGTCGAGTTGTGAAAGAAACCCGCGGCGGGATTCCACTCCCGCCACGCCGTCATCGCGACGTCGCCGCCGCGTGCGGCGCGGTCCTCGCGCTCGACGTACGACGTCTTGACCAGTTTGTCGAGGAGCACCTGCAGCAGTCGAGGATTGACCAGGGATTTGAAGGCGAAGAGCTGGCCGGCCGTTCGCCAGTCGTTCAGATAGTCGAGGATTTCGCAGACAATCGGCGATCCCGCCACCCGGGTCCGCGTCGCATAGTTCTGAAGGACGAGGGTTCGACCGCTCCAGTAGAAGACGATGTGCGGCGAACGTCGGTAACGGATCGCTCGCGACGAGGCCACGTCGAAGGGTTACCTGGGGCGGCGGCCGAACTCCCACGGGTGAATCATGTCGCGGAGATCCTTCAGATCTTTGTCGAGCCGTTTGATGGCGGCGGCGATTGCCCGCTCTGCCTCGTTGCTTCGCCATCAATGACTCCTTCTCGGAAAGGTCGTGAAGCGCGGGAAGTCTACCGACCGGTAACTGCTGAGGTCAACGGGAAACTTCAGCGCGGGAGGGCGCCGAGGCGGGCAACGAACGGGGCAAAGCGCGCGTCCTGACGAATGGGATCGAGCCGCTGGTCGACGCGCGCCCAGAGCATATTGGGTGAACGCGCGGCGACGGCGCGATTGAGGAAGTCGAACGCGCGGTCGCGATCGCCGAGCGCGGCGTAGGCGGCCGCGAGCACCGACGGATCCGCCGCCTGCGCGCGCGTCAGCGTCGAGCGCGCCTGCGCCGCATCGCCCGAGACGGCGTAGATGCGCGCGAGGCCCGCGAGGTAGATGGGCGCGTTGTCGGACAGTCTCACGGCGGTCTGCATCTCGCGGATGGCGTTCGGGAAGTCGCGTCTCGCGGCATAGACCCGTGCGAGCCCCCCATGCTCCTGCGCGCCGTTCGGCTGCAGCGCCGCCGCGCGCTGCAGCTGCCGCAGCGCGTCATCGTACTCGCGATCGAAGTAGAGCATCATGCCGACGGCGCCAACAGCTTCCGCCGATAGCGGGTCGCCTTCGGCCGCCTGCGTCGCCTGCCGGACGGCCTCGGCGGTCTGCCCTTGCGCGGCCAGGTACCAGGCATACTGCACGCGCGCGAAGCTGTAGTTCGGATTCAGCATGAGCGCGCGCCGGTACTCGGTGCCCGCCTGCTGCCAGTTCCAGTCGTACATGAAGTGCACGTCCGCCAGCGCGCCGTACGCTTCGGCCAGGTTCGGGTCGAGCTCGATCGCTCGCTGCGCCGATGCGACCGCCAGCCGCCGCGCCTCGGCGCGAGGCAGCGCTCCCATCAGCTCCTGCCACACGTAGCAGACCGAGAGGCTGGCATGCGCCCGCGCGTAGCGCGGATCCTGCTGCACCGCGCGCTCGAGCGCCTGCCGCGCCCGCACGAGGCCCGCGGCGTTCGAGTTGGTGAGCAGCCCGCGTCCTTCGAGATACGCGTCCTGCGCGGTTGAAATCTGGCTGCCCGCGGCGGCCAGCGCTCGCTCTTCGTCGGGCGTGAGGCGCACGTTGAGGTCGGCGGCAACCGCCATCGCGACGTCGCGCTGCAGCGACAGGACGTCCGTGAAGGCGTCCTCGAAGGTGCGATCCCACACCCAGCGTCTTGTTCGTCCCCTTGAACTGCATCGAGGAGGTTCGCGAGATCACGTTGACGGTGTGCAGCCGTCCGAGCGTGCCGATCAGCTCGTCGGTCATCCCGTCGGCGAAGTACTCCTGCCGCGGATCGCCCGACATGTTGGCCAGCGGCAGCACCGCAATCGACTGGATCGGAGCGCCCGTGACCGCGGCGGGCGCCGTGCCGCGCCCGCGAAGTGCCGGCCACGCCAGCAGCGCGCCTCCTGCCACGACGATGGCGGCCGCGATCGCGCCGATGGCCAGCAGCGGCCGGCGAACGGACGCGCTCTTCTCCTCGACCGCGGCGCGCGAGCGCGTCACCGTCAACCGCAGCGTGTCATCGTCGATCGACTTCAGGAGATCGGCTTCGAGCGCGCCCGCCGTCTTGTATCGATTGGCGGGGTTCTTCGCGATGGCGCGATCGACGACGGCCACGAACACGGTCGGAACGTCGGCGCGTGCGTCGCGGAGCCGAATCGCTTCCGACCTGGCGTGCTTCTGTTTCAGCTCCTCGACCGTCTTCGCCCACACCGGGAACGATCCGGTGACGAGGTGATAGAGCAGGACGCCAAGGCTGTAGACATCGGTCGCCTCGCTCGCCGGCGCACCGTCGAACACCTCCGGCGCGATGTAGAGCGGCGTGCCCGCCAAATCAGGCAGCCGCCGCCGGCCGCTTGGATCGATCTCGCGCCCCGTGCCGAAATCCATCAGGACGACGCGGCCGCCGTCCTCGCGGATGACGTTCTCCGCCTTCACGTCGCGGTGGAGCAGCCCGGCGGAATGAATCGCGGCAAGCGCGCGGCACAGATCGATGCCGACCAGCGCCGCCTCACGCGCGCCGAATGCGCCGCGCGTGTTCAGCAGCTGCTCGAGCGTCTGGCCGCGCAGCAGCTCCATCCAGAGACCGACGCGCCCCTCGTGCACGTCCACGCCGTGCACCGTGATGACGTTGGGATGGCGGACGCGCGCAAGCAGGCGCCCTTCGCGCGTGATGCGCGACGTCTCGGGATCGTCGGCTGCGGCGCCTGCCCCGAGCGCAGTCGAGGGGCCCTTGAGGAGCTTCAGCGCGACTTCGCGTTCGAGCTGGCGATCCCACGCGCGATACACCTCGCCGTAAGTGCCGCCGCCGAGGCGTTCGAGCAGCGTGAGGTGCGCCCAGGTACCGATGGCCGGCGCGACCTGGCTCCGCCGGGCAGCGCTCGGCAGCGGCGCCGTCGGACCATTCGCGAGCGTGCGGTGCAGCTCCGTGAGCTCCGCGAGCACGCCAAGCTGACGCACGAGCCCTTGATCTGCAGGCGCCGCGTGTCTGGCGGCTTGGTCCCAGTCGATGGCTGTGCCGTCCGCCACCGATTCGGCGAGCGGCAGCAGCGCCGCCTCAGGCATTGCCGGGTTCCATCTCGCGCGCCAGACGCATCAGCGCGCGGCTCACCGCCATGCGCGCCGCTTCGGCCGTCGGCTTGCCGAGTGCTTCGGCGATCTCCTGGTAGCTCAACCCCATTTCGACGCGTGCGACGACGGCCTGGCGTTCTTCCTCGCGCAGCCGCGTGAGCGCCGCTTCGTAGCGCTGCAGCGCTTCCTCGCCGATGGCGAGCTCGAGCGGCGTCGCATCGTGGTCCGCCTGCTGGTCGTTCAGTTCGGTGATGGCCGGCGTGCGCTTGCCGCGCCGCACCTCGTCGCGCACCCGATTGACGATCGCCTGGCGCAGATAGCCGTGCAGCGCGCCTTCGTGGCGCATCTCGAAACGGTTGATGCCTCGCATGGCCCGGATGAACGTCTCCTGCACGAGGTCGTCGGTGCTCATCAGGTCGCGCGTCCAGCGGGGCAGCCGGCCGCTGGCCCAGCGGCGGAGGGCGGGAAGATAGCGGGCGAAGACCTGGTCGAGCGCGTCGGCGTCGCCGCCTTTCACGCGCTCAATCAGCTCGATCGTGGAATCCGCGCGCGCGGATCCCCCCGGCGGGCCTTCCGCCTTAAGAGTCGCTTGATACGAATTCACGTACGTTCCTCTCAACATGACTAACGCTGAGGGAGGCGTTTTCGGACAGCTCGAAGGCTCAGTTAGAGAGACTCGAGAAAATCGACGATTGCGAGTTGTTTTGGGCGCGGCAGGGCCGGTCGCCGCGATGTCGCCCCGGAAACCGGATGACTGCGCGCCGGGCCGAGCACTCGCACCAGCGCATTCTTGGCCACGATGAACAACGCAAACAGGCCAATTCCGTAGGTGACCGACGCCGCTGCGCCGGGGACGCCACCCGTCTGGCTAGACGACCGTGCGTCCGGCAAGAAGATCGCCGATCATCTCCTACACAACGGGCCGCGCAGCCGAGGTTTGGATTGACCGTGCAACGGGAACCTGTCTCCACTCCGCTTCTGATCGGCACGTGTGTCGTGCTGTCGGTCGTCCTCGCCAACCTGCCAATCCGTTGGCCGCATGGGGACTTCATCGAGTACTGGGCAGCCGGCCGCCTGAACGCCGCCGGACGGAATCCGTACGATGCGACGGCGCTGCTGATCGAACAGCAACCGGCCGGACTGACCGAGGCGAAGCCGGTCGTCATGTACAACCCGCCCTGGACGCTCGCGCTCGCGATGCCGTTCGGCGCCATGAACTTCGCGCTGGCGCGTTCTCTCTGGCTGGCGCTGCAGATGGCGACATTGCTGTGGTGCGCATCGCGCCTGTGGCTGCTCTACGGCGGCGAGGCGCGCTACACGATCCGCGCATGCTGCGTCGCGCTCGCATGGGGGCCGGCGCTCAGCGCGATGAACATGGGGCAGGTGAGCACCGTGATGCTCGCGGGACTCGTGGGATTTGTACAGTGCCTTTCGCGCCGCAGGGACGTCGCGGCGGGCGCATGCATGGCGGCGACGTTGCTGAAGCCGCAGCTGCTCGCGCTGGTATGGGTGGCGCTGCTGCTCTCGGTGGTGACCGAGCGACGCTGGAAAGTGCTTGGTGGAGTTGCCGCGACCGTGATCATCGCGAGCCTGGTCGCGTTGGCGCCGAACCATCGCGTCTTTGCGCAGTATGAGGACCTGATGACGTCCGCGCCCCCAACGGCAACGTTCGAATCCCCGACCATCTCGTCGATTCTGCAGGTGTTCGCGAGGAACGCCGGCAACTGGCCGCAGTACCTGCCGACCATCGGTGGCGTGTTCGTGACGATGGCCATCTGGTACGGCCGCCGGCAGGCGTGGAACATCGTGCGCGAGCTTCCGTGGCTGATCGCCGCGTCGCTGTTCGTGACCGCCTACGGCGGATGGAGTTTCGATCTCGTCCTCCTGCTCGTCCCCATCCTCGCGGTCGGCGCGGCACTCGTGCGGAACCGCGACACTCGGGCACTGGTTGCCGCGGCGGTCGTGTTTGCCTGCGTGTCGGCGATCACGGTGGACATGCTTCTGACGGGCGTTCCACAGCAGCTGTGGATTTGGGTGACGCCGGTCGTGGCCATGGCGTGCCGGCGGTTCTGGCGAAGAGCGCGGCGGGCAGAACAGCCGAGGTAGAAGGATCTCGCGCACCCAACTTGGCTTCATCTGGATGACGCCGGCGGTGGCGCTGTCGTGGCTGCTGCTCGCGCGATCTGCGGATACGCGCGCCAGATCGTTCCGGCGAACAGTGCCGTCATGAGCACCGCCGATGCCTGAATCGGCACCCACCGCGCCGTGGGCACCAGCAGCGCGACCGAAATCCAGAACACGAGCTGCCAGAACCAGACGGCATCGATCCCCCGCTCCAGCAGCAGGCCTCCAATCCACGCCACCGGCAACACCAGCACCGCAACGTCGTAGGTCGTCAGATGCGGGTCGACAAGAATCGACGCGAGGACCAGCGTACCGAATCGCATTCGCATGGGCGTGTTGCTGCGCCACACGATGCGCGTCGCTGCGATGACGATGACGGCGAGGACACTCCACACGACCCAATCGGCCGCCGGCGGCAACATCTGCGTCAGCGCGCGAATCGAATGCATGTTGTACGGCTTGGGCTCGAGCAGACCACCGATCGCCGGCAGGCGTTGCAGCATGCGCGCATACGCGCCGAACACGCTGGCGTCAAACGTCGCGAGCACTGCAAGCGCCTGGAGCCCGGCGCCGATCGCCGCGCCGAGCATCAGTCTCCAGTCGGCCGTCATCATCGCCATCGCGGTGATGACGAGCGCAAACTGCGGCTTGATGGCGAGCAGCGAGAGCGCGGCTCCCGCGAGAATGGCGCGGTTCCCTTCGAGCGCGCACCACGCAGCCGTGAACGCGAAGAGCGGAACCGCCGTCGTCTGCCCGTAGACGGCGAGTTGCCATGCGGCTGGAAAGGCGAGCGGCGCGGCGATGGCGAACCACGGATCGCTGAACGCACGCGCCGCAGGCGCCCACGCCAGCCACACGCACGTCATGTAGACGGCGATCGTGACGAGCGCCCACAGCGCGCCAGCCGTGAAGTATGAGAAGACGCTGAATGGCGCGAACATCAGTCCCGTCACTGGCGCGTACACGGGGATGAAGACGTCACCGGTCGAATCGGGAACGAGCGACCGCTGCAGCGCATCGAGGGCGTGCGTGTCGTAGAGCAGGTGGCTGGCGCGGGCGCGCGTGACCGCCCCGAGCGTGTAGAAGTGCGGGAAGTCCGCCCATTTCATCGGTCCAAGGACGCTGCGGTTGCTGCCGGGGCCGAGGGCGATCAACAGCGCCGCTCCGATCCAGCCGATGCCTGCGCCGGCGATCGCAATCCTTCGCGCTCGCGCGTACGACACGCGGAAGACACTGATGAGTGCGCGTGGGATTTCTGTCAATAGGGCCGTCATCAATTCTCGCCAATACCGCTCGGCTCGGCACGCGTGTGCCGTTCGGTAAACGTACTTCGCCGAGGCCCATTCGTCATTCGTCGTACAGGACTTTTTCCCGACTCGTTGCCAACAGACCTCGCGAAAAGCTGGCGATGCACTTGCACACGGGCTGATCGCCGGATTACGGGTCAGCCGTTCCGGCGAGGAGGAAAGTTCGACAACATGTGACGGCGGTTTCGAGCGTCACCATATCCCCCGTGGAGGACATATGAACCGCGTGATTCGCTTCATCAACGACGACCAGGGCGCGGACCTCATCGAGTACGCGCTGCTCGTCGGTCTCATCGCGCTCGCCATGACGGCGTCGCTGAAGAATATCTCGACCAGCATCAGCGGCCTGTTCACGAAAATCCAAACCAAACTGGACGCGATTAACCCGTAACCAGTTGCCCGGCATACGGAGGAAACGAATGGGCACGGTTATGCGCCTGATTGCTGACGATGGCGGGGCCGACCTTGTCGAATACGCAATTCTTGTCGGCCTGCTCGCGCTGGCGACGATCGCCGGACTCAACGGTGTTGGCACCAGCATCAAAACCATCTGGGACAACATGAACACGAAAATCCAGGGCGCGATCCCATAATCGCTACGCACCGCGATCAATGGAGCTGTTCCCCCATGAGACTCCTCGAGATCGCTGCCATCGCCGTTGCGGTCGCAGCCTGCGCGTTTGACGTCTCGCGCCAGCGCATTCCGAACGCGTTGACGTTTGGCGCCGCCGCCGCGGCGCTGATCACCGCCGCAGTGATCGGTGGCGTCAGCGGGTTCGGCGTAAGTGCGGCCGGCTGGCTCACCGGCCTTGTGCTGTTCCTCCCGGTCTACGCGGTGGGCGGCATGGGCGGGGGCGACGTGAAGCTGCTGGCGGCGCTCGGTGCGTGGCTTGGTCCCGCGACGATCTTTCACGCGGCCCTCTACACCGCCATCGCCGGCGCAGTGCTCGCGATCATCATCATGGTCGCGAAGCAGTGCGTGCGGCAGACGCTGTCGAATATCAACATGATGCTGCTGCACTGGCGCGTGGCCGGCTTGACCGCGCCACCGCTGACGCTCGAGACCTCGACGAGCCCCAAGCTCGCCTATGCGGTGCCGATGTTGATCGGCACGGTGATCGCGCTATGGCTGGAATGAACGTGCGGCATCGCGTGGCGGCGTTCGCGCGCGAGACCCGGGGCGCGGAAGTCCTCGAATTCGCGCTCGTGCTGCCGTTGTTCCTGTTTCTGGCCGCCGGCATCATCGACATGGGGTTTCTCTTCAACAACTACCAGACGCTCACCAACGCCGCACGCGAGGGTGCGCGCGTGGCGATCGTGCCCGGCGCGACCGACACCGACATCAGGGACCGCGTCAAGCAGTACCTGCAGGCGGACGGCATGAATCCGGGTTCGGTGACGACCACGATTACGCCGGTGCAGATTGTCCTGGCCAGCGGACTCGTGAACGGCGTGAAAATCAGCGTCGCCTATCCCTACAACTACATGGTCCTCGGGCCCCTCGCGCACATGGTGCAGTCGCCCAACACCTTCGGCACGCTCACCATTACCGCGGCGGCCACGATGCGGACCGAACTCGCAGCGGGGTTGTGATGGATCGCAGAACTCGTACGTTCGTCGTGATGGCAGTGGCGGTCGTCAGCGCGACGGTCGCCAGCGCCAGCGTCTACCGCGCCGTGACGCGCGTGCCGGCGCGCACGGCTCCTGTGCCTCACAGCTACGTCGTGCTGGCGAGCCGCGCGCTGCCGCTCGGGGCGCAAGTGGAAAGCAGCGACGTGATGCGCATCGCCTGGCCGGAGAGTACGCCGCTGCCCGGCGCCGTCACCCGCCTCGAGGACGTCGTCGGACGCGGCCTGATCACGCCGGTCGGCGACCACGAGCCGATCACGGAGGCGAAGCTGGCGCCGCGCGAAGCCGGGGCCGGTCTTGCGCCAACGATTCCTGCCGGCATGCGCGCGATTTCCGTGCGCGTCAACGAGGTCATTGGCGTCGCCGGCTTTGCCGGAGCAGGCGCACACGTCGACGTGGTGGCCACGGTGCGCAAGTCCGGCGACGCGGTCTCCCGCGTGCTGCTCTCGAACATTCCGGTTCTGACGACGGGCACGCGCGCGGAGCAGGAGCAGAAGCACGACGACAAACTATCGGTCGTGACGCTGATCGTGACGCCGGCGCAGGCAGAGCGCATTGCGCTCGCGTCGGCGGAAGGCAGTCTCACGCTCATGCTTCGGAATCCGCTCGATCAAGCCAACCCCATCACGCCCGGCGCCGAATTGGCGGCCCTGATGGGCGGCGGCGACAATCGCGCTCCACGGCTGGTGGCGACCACCGGCGCCGCACAGCCCGTGCAGGCCGTCGCGCGCGTGCGACCCACGCCGCTGCAGGCGCCGGCCGCTCCAGCAGCGGTGTACACGGTCGACGTGATTCGCGCCGGAAAGCTGACCAGGGAGACCGTGCAATGACCCCGAGAGCACGACGTGTCCTGGCGTCTGCCGTCATGACGGCGGTCGCGGTGGCGCCACTCGGCGCGCAGACCCCGGCGCCGGCATCGACGCTGGCCGCCGCCACACAGATCGGCGCCGCGTCCGCCATTACCGCCACCGCCGCGTTTCCGACATTGCTCGTCGTCGCCGGCGGATCGACGGTCGTCCAGACCGACTTCCCGGTGACGCGCATCGCCGTGGCCAATCCCGACATTGCGGACGCGCACGTGATTGATCCCCGGCAGGTCCTCGTCGACGGCAAGACATCGGGAACCGTCAGCCTCATCGTCTGGGGCCAGAAAGACATGGTGCAGTACGCGGTGAACGTCTTCCCGGCGACGCCGACGCTGCAGCGGCAATTCCAGCTGCTGTTTCCCGGCGAAGACATCCACGTCAGCGTCGCTGACGAAGCGATCGTGCTGTCCGGCAAAGTGACATCGCGCGACGTCGCGACGCACGCGGTCGACATCGCGAGCAAGAGCAGCGCGAAGAGCAAGATCGTGAACCTGCTGCAGATTCCGGGCGAGAACCAGGGCCAGCAGGTGATGCTGCAGGTGCGCGTCGCGGAGGTGAGCCAGCGGGCGCTCGTCGAGCTCGGCTCGACGTTTTTCACTGGACCGAACGGCTACAAGCAGTGGGCTGGACGCGTCACGACCGAGCAGTTTGCGGCGCCGAACTTCCAGGACCGCATCGGTCCGCCGCCGGCGGACAAGCCGGGCGACGAAGGGAAGTTGTCCTTCAGCGACTTCCTGAACCTCTTCGTCCTGAACACCAAATACGACATCGGCACCGTCATCAGCGCGCTGCGGCAGCGCGGGTTTTTTCAGAGCCTCGCCGAGCCGACGCTCATCGCCTACAACGGGCAGGAGGCGAGCTTCCTGGCCGGCGGCGAAGTGCCCATTCCCGTGGCGCAGGGGCTGACCGGCGCCGTGACCGTGACCTACAAGGAATTCGGCGTTCGCCTCACATTCCGGCCTGACATCACCGGGGACCTGATCCGCATGAAAGTGCGGCCGGAGGTGAG
>QHWQ01000182.1 GCA_003222635.1 Acidobacteriota bacterium
CTGATCGTCCAGCGGTCCTGCGCGTAGATCCCGATGCTCGCGGAATCGCTGGCCTTGCCGAACGGCGTCGCAAAAATCCTGACGGACCGCGGCTGTCCGTTGCTGAAGGTGTATTGCCGCGCGCCTTGGAGCATGTCGACGTCGGCGCGCGTCTTGTTGCCGACCAGAAGACGTTGGTACGTCACGCCGGTCTTGAACGCGTGCGAGCCGGTGATGTACGACATCGCGACACGTTCGTTGAACTGCTTGTTGATCGCCATCGTTCCGTAACAACACAGGTTGGCGAAATTGCCGGCGACGCTGCCGGCACGCGCGCCGTAGGTGATGCCGAGGCCGGTATCGACAATCGAAATGTTGTTCGGGAGCGTACCTACCGGTCGCCGCCCGTAGCTGAGGATCACCTCGTTCAGCGAGGAGCCGCCTTCGACCAGCAGCCGGTTGGTGACGGGACGGGTCCAGCTGGCGACCGCCACGAAATTCGGATCGTAGACGGCGTTGCCTGTCGCTTCGGGGGCAAATGCCGTCGAGGTTGACACCGGGCAGGTGCACGTCGACTCACCCGTGAAGCCGACGGAGATTTTGTCTTTCGAAGTCGCCTGCCACGTCAATCGGAGACTGTGATCACGGTAGCGGTTCGTCGAGAACGCCGGCCGGCTACGATCCGGTTCGTACAGCGTGACGTTGTAGATCGGATCCGCGCCGAGGCGGACGCCATTGAGTCTGTTGTAGAAGTTTCCGGGAACGTAGGCCGAGGCGATCCATCGGCGGTGCGCCGTGAAAAACCACAGCTTGTCCCTGACGATCGGTCCGCCCAGTCCTCCGCTGACCGCATAGTTCCTCTTGATCGACGGCGTCTCGTAGAGATGCCGCGCGATCAGCGCGTCGGACAGGTTTGCGCTCTGCAGGCTCGGATTGGTGTAGCTCGAGGAGAAATTTCCAGAGAACCGGTTGCCG
This sequence comes from Acidobacteriota bacterium, assembly GCA_003222635.1. Lineage (GTDB taxonomy): Bacteria > Acidobacteriota > Vicinamibacteria > Vicinamibacterales > UBA2999 > Gp6-AA40. Next base: position 955 of record QHWQ01000182.1, read on the forward strand.
CCATCCCGCGGCACGATGTTCAGCCGGACACCGCCGCTGAACGATTCAGCGGACGTGCCGCTGTCTTCCACGACGACTTCGCCGACGGCACCCGGATCGAAGCTGAACGCCCGGCTGCTCAGCATCGTCAGGTTCATCCCTTCCTGGTTGACGTTGATCTCGTTGCCGCGGCCGCCGTGCGTCCCGAACTGCGCGCCGTTTTCGCCGCTCAACCCGCCAACGTCCGGGGAACCCTTGGCCGCGGGAAGAAACGCCGCAAACGAACTCATCTTCCTCGTGTCCGGAAGCGCGTCCAGTACGCTCGCCTGCAGGGCGGTCTGCTGGACGACGCTTCGCGTATCGACGAGAGGCGCTTCACCCGACACCGTGACCGTCTCTTCGATCGACCCGACGACCATGTCGGCGTTGACGGTGGCCGTGAATCCCGCGGTCAACTCGATGCCGGTGCGGGTGACCTTGCTGAAGCCTCCGAGGCTGAAGGTCACGGAGTAGATGCCGGGCTGGAGACCCGCGATCTCGAACAGACCACGGTCGTTGGTGACGGTGACGCGAACCTTTTCGATGAGGGCCGGGCTGGCCGCTTCGACCGTCACACCCGGGAGCACCGCGCCGGACGTGTCGCGCACGGCGCCGGCAATCCCACTGCCCGCGGCACCTTGCGCCCACGTGAGAGCAGGCACCATCAGACACGCGGCGGCAAGGACGACTCTGCGGACGATCGCCATGATCCCCCCTCCGGCTTCGGCGTCGAGGATGTTCTCGGGAGGCGGAGGGTAGCACGGTTCGTGCGCGGGCGCGCACGAACCATGCACATCTGACCAGAACCAAGAACCGAATGCGCCGCCTGCCAGAGACGTCACAGTCCAGGAAGACGCTGACGCTGCCGATCGACAAGCCGATCGTGCTCGCCTCGTTCGGCGGCTACGAGCTGCCGGGCCTGGAGACCGGCGCGCTCGCCAAGTTCAAGGAGTACACGATCGTGACGACGGCGAACCTGCCGCTCGGGCGCGCGCAAGGAGATGCCGACCGCGGAGCGCAAAGGGTCGTTCATCAGCGTGAACGAGGAGGCGATGTATGACGCCGGCGTCCGCTACGAGGATCTCGTCGGCGCGGCGGAAGCGGTGGTGACCAAGCCGGGCTACGGCATCATCTCCGAGTGCATCGCCAACGACACGGCGATCCCTCTACACGCAGCGCGGCCACTTCCCCGAGTACGAGGTGCTCGTCGCCGAGATGCCGAAGTACGCGCAACGCGTACATCGGACAGGATGATCTCTTCGCCGGCAAGTGGGAATCGCACGTCGACCGTCGCCGCAGAGGTCCTGCTGAAGGCGCTCGACAAGCCACCGAAGAAGCCGAGGGGACGGCCGAAAGCCAAGGTGTAAGTCGGCCGCTGAACGAAGAACAGAACGACGGACAACTGTTCAGGCTTCCGAGTTCTCGCTTCTCGGTTCGTGTTCATGTTCGGTTCTCGGTTTCGAGTTCTACGTTCGATGTTCGGTGTTCGCGGCGGCCTTGCGGCCGCCGCTCTTGCGTACACAAATGCGAGAACCCGCCAACCGCCGCACAGACCGCAGGCGTCATGCTGACCAGTCTATTGGGCAGGCGCGTAAGGCCGGCGCGGTCGCTAAGATACAGTCGGCACATGGCTTCCGATGCGGTTCCCTGCAAGCTTGCTCGGAGTTATGCTGCGAGCCACGCAGGCCGAACCGGGATAGGCCGGCAGGCGGTTTTCTTCTGTGAAAGGGGGCAGAGCATGGCTGGGGTAACTGAGATTGCGCCCGATGTGTACCGGATTTCGGTCTACGCCACTTGGGCGAATCTCCAGTTCAATCATTTTCTCGTGAAAGATGACGAGCCCCTGCTTTTCCACACGGGGCTTCGAGGCATGTTTCCGGACGTGCGCGAGGCCGTCTCACAGCTCATGGACCCTTCGCAGCTACGCGTGATCAGTTTCAGCCATTTTGAGTCGGACGAGTGCGGAGCCCTGCAGGAATGGCTCGGCATGGCGCCTCGCGCCGAGGTCGTCTGCAGCGACTTGGGCGCGATGGTGAGTGTGAACGATTTCATCGGCCGGCCGGCGCGTGGATTGGCAGACGGGGACACTTTTTCCACCGGTAAGTACCGGTTCCGCTTCTGTCGCACGCCACATCTGCCGCACGGCTGGGACGCTGGCGTGCTGTTCGAGGAAACGGAGCAAACACTGCTCTGCTCGGATCTGTTCCACCAGAATGGAGACGTTGAGCCGCTCACCGAATCGGACGTGGTCGGACGCTCGCAGCAGTCGATGCGGGAATATCAGGCCGGAATTCTGGCGGAATATGTGCCCTACACGCCGCTAACGGCGCAGAACCTTATGAAGCTGGCCGAGCTGAAGCCCCGGACTCTCGCCATCATGCACGGTTCGAGCTTCAGAGGTGACGGCGCGCAAGCCTTGCACGACCTGAATGTGGCTTTTCGGGAAGTGTTCGGCCGGATGGGAACGGCCGCCTCCTAACATCGTATCTGGACTCCTCCGTCAAGAAAAAGCGGCGAGTGAAACGTTCGGTAAAGCCCTCCCGTTGAGACAGCGCTTCGAGCAGGGCTTTCGCGTCGGTGCGATCGGTCTTGTTGCGGCGCACGTATCGATGGACGTCGTGCGCCGGCAACAGCCGGACGACGTGGCCGAACTGTTCGAGCTGGCGCGCCCAATGGTGCGACGAGCCGCACGCTTCGAGCAGTACAGTGGCTGGCGGCTGTTGTGCAAAGTACGCAAGGAATCGATCGCGCTCTGTGCGAGACCGCTACCTGAAAGACTGACTTTGCAAGATCGACGGCGATGGTCGTATGCTCCATTTGGATTCCTCCTGACCGTGGCCTCTGAAAGGCCGCTTCTACCTGGCACGATGATGCCGCATCGGCAGGAGGAGTCCATTCCATCACTGGAGCCGACGCACCCGCCCGTCCGTGAGAGCGTGTCGCCGCGGTGCGCGGCTCAGCGCGCACGTTAGCCAGCCCCATTCGAATCCGATCCCCTGGAACGATCAGACCTTGGGTCAGTAGACTGGTGCGGTGCCGGCGCTTCTCAGGGTTGGGGGCTACAGATCTTCTTCTACAGCCTGGAAGATCGCGAGCCTCCACATATCCATGTGGCTCACGCTGGTCGGTATGCGAAGTATTGGATCAACCCGGTGGTGTTAGCATCGAATCGCGGATTTCGAGATCACGAGCTGACAGTTCTCGGGCGGCTCGTCGTGGAGCATCAAGCTTTCTTCTTGGAGAAGTGGAATGCCTACTTCAGTGGAGCACGGTGAAAGTGTGGCGGTCGAAGTAACGTGTTCCGACCATGCGCTGACGGTGGTGTTGGACGATGGCCGAACGGTGTCGGTGCCCTTGGCGTGGTTTCCGCGGCTCTTGAATGCCACGCCGCAGCAGCGGAACGAGTGGGAGCCTATCGGTGGCGGCATCGGCATCCATTGGGAAGAAATCGACGAAGACATCTCCGTGGCAAGTCTGCTTCAACCCGAAAAGTTCATGCGGCTGGCTAACGCCGCGCTGCAGCCGGCGAGCCGCGCACGACAGCGTCGATCCAAATCGCGGAGACGTGTCCGCGCGGCTCGCGGCTGAGCGCGAACGGTCAGCCAGATCATGACGAAGTCTCCGATGCCTGCTGTTCGGAATGGGAGGACCACACCGGTCATTCGACATCGCGCTGACGGCGCTCGACGACGCCGGTGTGCCCTACGTCATGCGCGAGTGCGCGTCTGTCGCGGCGGCTTGGATGCTGAATCTCGCAGCGCGTGTGAAACGTGCCCATGATCGCGTCTCAGATCAGTATAGCGAGGCCGGCCACCGCACCTCGACGCCATTGATGCTGGGTCGCGGTCGAGGGTCACGGGCTACGACGGCTGCCTGTTCCGCCGAGCTGGTCGCCGATGCTGAGCCGCCGTTGCCCGTGTAGTTTTTCGCACGGTCCAGCTGAATCACGGCTTGGAGGTTGCACCCGATACGTTCGGGACGTGAGCTGCGATGCCCTCGGGCCGACGACGCTGGCGGCACTGGCTGATGCTCACCATCGCGCTCGCGATGGTGACTGGGGTCTGGGCATTAGTCGATCTCACGCCACGCGTGGATCAGAACTTCTTTTTTGCCTCCGATGATCCGCAACTTCAGGAATCAAACGCGATCGACCGCCGCTTTCCTTCCGGCAGCCAGCTCATTCTCAGCGTCTCGGCCCCCGACATCTCGTCCACGGCGTACATCGAGCGACTGAGACGCCTGACGGATCGGATCGCCGCGATGCCATCGGTGACCGGCGTCCGAAGTCTGGCCGACGGACCGGAAGACTTCGAAGATGCGGAGAAGAGCCCCTTCTGGAGTCGCCTGCTCATTGCCGACAACCATCGTTCCAGCAATGTGATTGTCCTGACGCCGGCAAGCAACCCCGGGCCGCTCATTCGGCGAATCGGCCGCGTACTTCGGGCTTACGGCCATCGCGTTGTTTGGCGTGACGATGTGGTGGATCTTCAGGTCGGTGCGGCTGGTGGTTGGCATGCTCGCGACGTGTACGACTGCCGTGTTCGCGACAGTGCTCGTGCAGTCGCTGGCTGGCAGGAAGGTCGGCGTCCTGACGGCGAACCTCGGAATCATCGTGTTCGTGATCGCGCTGTCACACCTCGTCTACATGACGTTCAACTGGCAGACGCTGTCGCACCGAACGGGCAATCGGGGCGACGCGTTGGCCGCGGCGGCGCGGCGGATGACGTTTCCCCCGTCGTTCTGGTCGATGGTGTGCGCGTCGCTCGGGTTCGCGAGCCTGCTGTTCGTGCAGGCGAAGCCGCTGCGCGAGCTCGGGTTTGGCGGCGTCGTCGGATCGGCTGTGGCGCTGCTGTGTTCGTACGCGATGTACCCGGCCTTCCTGGCGTGGGCGGTGCCACATGAAAGCACGGTCACGGAAGTCGGTCCCAGTCACGCGTTCTGGTCACGACGGTTCGTCCCGCTCTCAATCGCCGTCATCGTGGCGAGCGTCGCGCTTGGCGTCGGCCTGACGCGGCTCGATACCGATCCGAGCCTGTTGGAGTACTTCAAACCACATCGGCCGCTGCGCGACGGACTGGAATACGTCGACCGCAACGGCGGATCGAATCCGCTGACCCTGGTGGTCGCGGCTGCGGACGGCAGGCCGCTGAACCACAAGGACGCCTACAAACAGATGTGGGCGCTGCAGGAGGCCCTCGAGCAACACAAAGGCGTGGGGACCGTCGTGTCGCTGCCGCTTCTGGTGGCCGAAGGACGTCGACGTCCTCTGTCGTTCTTGTTTTCCACCGAACACGTGCTGAAGGCGCTGGAGGAACCGAAGTACGGCCGGGTCGGGCGGACGTTCATCACGCCCGATCGAACGCAAGCGGCATTCTATCTGCGCATGAGCGAACGAGATCGCACGAAGCCGCGCCTGGCGGTGGTGAACGACTTGCGTGCGATCGTGCGCAGGAATGGGTTCAAACTCGTGCTCGCGGGCGGGATCTACCGTCTGCAGGGCGACCTCGCGAGGCTCGTCGCCTCGAGCCTGATTACCGGGTTGTTCTGGCTGATGCTGTTGTTCACGATCATCGCCTCCATCGTCGCGCGATCGATCCGTGGCGCCGCCGCGATGATTGTGAGCCTGTCGCTCGTGCCGCTGTGCATGCTTGGCGGTGTCGGTCTGCTCCGTGTGCCGGTCGACATGATCTCGGCGCCGGCCACGAATATCTGCATCGGCATGGCGATCGATTCGATGGTGCACCTGATGTTCGGCGTCCGTCGCGCGGCGCGGAACGGCAAGCAGGGCTGGAGCGCCTGGGTCGCCGGACGCGAAGAGCAGTGGCGAGGCATCGTCTACTCCGATGTGATCATCGCGGCCGGATTTGCGATCTTCGTCCTCTCGGACTTTCCACCGACGCAGCGTTTCGGGCTCGTCGTCGTCTTCGGCACGATCATCGATATCCTCGGCAATCTCTTCGTGCTTCCACTCCTGGGCGGCGCCAGGCTGGCGAGATCCTGAGGCTTACACCCGTTCGAGGCCTCTATCGACTTTTTGTTTCGTAAGACGCCGCGCAATCTCGTGAAGCTGAAAGCGGTGATGGAAATTCTGGAGCGCGCCCTTGAAGAAACGGCCAGGACGGAGAACAAAGCTCGCGGCGCTCGCACGCGAAAGTTAGCACGCGCTGCGCGACATGATCCGCCGCTGGCAGGCGCTGGCGCCGTCGCGGCGGACTAACGTTCTGAGAAAACGGGTGGGACCCAGGGAGGGAAATGATGAACGTTGGGACGCGAAGGGACCCGAGCAGTATAGGCTCACCTCATCCTGAGATGGTCGGCATGCGTACTCGTCGCGTGCGTAGTCTCGGTTGCCCTCGCGGGTTGCGGCCAGTTCCGTCAGCAAGCCGACTCCAGTTCGGCGATCAGAACTTCAAGTCAGCGATAGCGCTCATCGAGCTGCACAAGGTGCGCTTTGGGAATTATCCGAACACGCTCGCCGATCTCAAGTTCCTTGGCTCCTGGGATCAGAACTGGCTCTTTGGCGTTGAGTACAGGAAGCTCGATGAAGGCTACGAACTCAATGTGACCCGAGGGTGGATCGGAAGGCCGCGTTCGCCATTCGTTGTTCCGTTGTTCGATGCTCGTCGCGACTGACGGGCCGAACCGAACCTGAACGAGAGAACCCGGAAGCGTGAACGGCTGATTGCCGTCTAGGCGACCATATCCCTCAGGTTGATCTGTCTCAACAAGGCCGCCCATCGAGGACTGGACCGCCAGATCGTCTCGAAGGTGCGCAGGAAAACCGGAATCCGTGGGTCGCGCTGTTCGATGGCCTTCTCGGCCCAGTCCGCGGCCTTGTCGTGCTCCGAGCACAGGACATAGCAGATCGCGAACCCGCTGGGCGCCCCATAGGACCGGCCGTCCCCAAGCGTTCCAAGTATTTCCTCCGCTCGACGCGTGTCCCCGGACAGCCTCAGCACCGCTGCCAAGAGTCCGGTGTTGGTCGTGGCCCAGGGCGCCACCGCATACGCTTTTTCCGCGTACTGGACCGCCTCGGGCAGCATCCCATTCAGGGCGCAAGCGATGCTCAGGCCGTACGCGGCGAGCCAGAAGCTCTCGTCGAGGTCCAGAACCCTGCGAAACTCCGTTACGGCCTGCGCCTGCATGCCGGTCACCTGGAGACACCACGCCAACTGAAAACGGCCTACAAGGTTCAACGGATCTTCTTCGAGTGCACGTTCGTGCTCTTCGACGGCATCTTGCAACCGTCCAACAGGTAACAGATAAAACTCGGAAATGAAACGCACGAGCGGCGCCACCGAATCGCCGCGCAGCGCCAGCCGAAATAGCCGCTCAGACTCTACCCAGTCGTAGTCGTAAATGGCCGCGACGACACCCAGCAGGGCGTACGCCTCCGGCAGCGAGGGATCGATGCTCAGCGCTTTTTTGGCCGCCGCACGCACGAGTGGCATCGCGTCGTGTGCCGGCATCAATCCTGGAAGCGCGAGCCTGAGATAGTAGAAGCCAAGCGCATTGTGGGCCAACGCGAATTTGGGATCGAGCGCGACCGCCTGCTCCAACCACTCCCTGGCCCGCGCCAATCGGTCCGGCGTCTTGTGTCCGATGTCGTGCAGCGCTTTCAGGTACGCCTCGTACGCAGGAAGGTTCGGCGTGTATCGCCTGAGCACCGCCGGTGCCACCGATAGCTTCGTCTGAAGCGCTGACGCGATTGCCTGGGCGATGTCATCTTGAATCGCGAAGACGTCGGCCGTCTCCCGGTCGTAGCGCTCGGACCAGAGATGATGGCCGCCTTCAGCGTCAATGAGCTGCGCGGTGACGCGGATGCGGGTGCCCGATCGCCGCACGCTGCCCTCGAGGATGCTGCGCACACCGAGGGCCTGAGCGATCGTGCGGATATCCTGCTCCTTGCCCCGGAACGCGAACGCCGATGTGCGGGCGATGACCTTGAGGCCCGGAATGTGCGCCAGCACGTTGATGATCTCCTCGGCCAGGCCGTCGCTGAAGTACTCGTTCTCCTTGTCAGCGCTCAAGTTGGCAAACGGCAGGACGGCAATCGAGGGTTCGGCGTCTGAGGACTTCTGGGACGCGTGTTCCAGTGCGGCCCTGACGTCCGCCATCGTCTGAAACCGCTGTCCTGGCTGCTTGGCGAGACACCGGGTCACGACGCGCGCGAGCGCGGGCGGCGCCTCGAACGGCCGGGGATCATCGCGCAGCACGGCACTGAGCACCTGCGCCACAGATGATCCGCCAAAGGCGCGGCTCCCCGAGACCATCTCGTACAGGACCGCACCAAAGCTGAACACATCGGCGCGGGCGTCGAGCGGCCGTCCCTCAGCCTGCTCGGGCGCCATGTACTGAAACGTCCCGACGATCGTGCCTTGCGCCGTCACGTCGGGCGGCGGCGTGGGCAAGCTGGAAAGGTCAGCTCCGGCCATGCCAAGGGCGATCGACTTCGCCAATCCAAAGTCGAGCAGCTTTGCGCCCGCCTTCGTGAGCATGATGTTGCCGGGTTTCAAGTCTCGATGCGTCATCCCCTGGCGATGGGCCTTGTCGAGCGCATCTGCGATTTCGATCGCGCAGCGGAGCGCCTCGTCAACCGGCAGGGCGCCGGTTTCCAATCGCTGCGCAATCGTCTCGCCCTCCAGATACTCCATCACCAGGTAGTTCGTTCCGTCCTGGTGCCCGACGTCATAGAGCGTGCAGATATGCGGATGATTGAGCGACGAGATCGCGCGCGCTTCGCGCTCGAAGCGGTCACGAAATTGAGGATCAGCAGCGAGGGCTTCGGGCAGGACCTTGATCGCGACGATCCGATCGAGCCTTGTATCGCGGGCGCGATAGACTTCGCCCATGCCGCCCACGCCGATTTGCGCGTTGATTTCATACGGGCCGAGGCGGGTACCTGGGGTGAGTGCCACGATATCTTTCGGGGATTATACGGGCGAGATACGTTGCTGGACTCTTACATGCACCCCGAACTCGCGTCGAACGTCGAACAACAGAACAACGAACGGCGAACGCCGAACCGAACCTGAACACGAACCGAGAAGAGAGCACCCGGAAGGGTGAACGGAGTGCCCTTCGTTAATCGACAGTCTGCCCCGCCGCCTGCCCCCACGTGAATCCGTCGGACGGCCGCTTGAGCGTGACCATGCGGACGCGGTGATCGGCGGGATTGCGGCCGGGCGCGCCGGTGATGATGACGTGGTCGCCGACGCGCAGCGTCTCGCGCGTCACGCCCTGCTGACCGAGTTGACCGACCCCACCCCACTCCACGGCGTAGCGCACGACGGTGCCATCCTTCTCCTTCACGTCCAGGTGGACGAACGAGTGCGGGTTGCGGAAGTCGAGCTGCACGAGCTCGCCTTCGATCGTCACGCTGTCTTTCTCGCGATAGGTCGCGGCGAATGAATGATGTGCGTACGCCGGAGCGGCGACCGCGAGCGCGAGCAACGAAACAGCAAGAAAACGCTTCATGATGCCTCCCCTACTCGCCCTACCCGCCCCACTCGCCGTACCCGCCTTACTCACAGGCCGAAGGCCTCCACTTCGCGCCATCCGGCTCGCGCTTGAAGTGCGAGCTCCGCGCGTAGCGCGTGTTCAGATACTGCGGGTCCTCAACAACTGTAGTGACGATCAAATAGGCGTCGCCGTTCGGTTCGGCCACGCGATTGAAATATTCCGTGATGACCGCGTTCGCGCTGTACGGCACGCCGTTGCGCTGCAGCCAGCCCGGGCGCATGCCGGTCGTGACGACCTTCAGCCCTGCGGGCGGAATCGGACCGCCCGCGCGCGGGCCGCGGCCGCCGCCGTATTCCCACGTCGCGACCGACACGCCCTGCAAGCCGTTGTCGGTGGCCGCCGCGCTCGCCACGGCTGGACGCGCCCCGAAATTGAATCTGCGCGTCTGCTGGCCGGCGTCGGTCTCGACCTTCAGCGTGTTCTCGTTTTCCCACGTGATGTGCAGGCGCTCTGGAACCCGCATGATGTTGCCGGCGCCGTACGCCTTGCACCTGTCATCCGCGGTTTCCTTCGCCGGGTCCCACGCATCCGCGACTCGCTTGCCTTCCGGGTTCAGCGGGATGCTCGGATAGTCGCCCTTCGGCGGCGTCATCATCCGCCACCGCCAGTCTTCGGTGACGAGCGACACCCAGTAGCCCGTGAGATCTTCGCCCGCGCCGGCCTGACCGGATGCAGGCGGCGGCGCACCCCGTCCGCGCTGCGCGAACAGAGCGATTGGCGCAAGCGCCACCACCGCAATGATGACGAGGGCGCGCACCTTCATTTCGTGCTGCCCGCGCGCGGAACCGTCTTGTACACCGCCTCGATGAACATCTCGGTCGTCCACGGCCCGGTCGTCGCGCCATAGCGGCCGTCGTAGTCCGCCGAGGCTTTGGCCGCCTTCACCTGCTCGAGCGTCATCCCCTTTTTCACCAAGTCCTGGATGCGGTCGCGCAGGATCGTGACCATGTCGCGGTAGTAGGCGACGTCCGCGATGTCGCTGATGCGCCCGTACGCCGGGATGATGATGGTGCCGCCCTCGGACCGGAACTCCGGCACCGACAGATCGATGATGTGATTCAGCCCTTCGATGACGCCGTTGATGGTGCCCCCCTTCGCGACGTCAATCACCGGGTACGTCGTCGTGCGGTAGATCTCGCCCGCGGCGATGACATCCGAGCCGCGGAAGTACACCATCGTATCGCCGTCGGTGAAGGCCGCGGGCTGATGCATCAGCACGATGCCCTCGCCGTTGAAGAAGCTGCTCAACTTCATCGAGTCGGTCGGATACGTGTCCGTCAGCTGCGCGCGCGTCGGGAACTTCGGCTGACCGGCCGGCGGATTCGCCATCCGGTTTTGCAGATTCTCGTGGCCCAGGATCGCGGCGCCCTGCGAGACGTCGCTCAACTGACCGGCGACGTTGCCGCCCGTGAACGTCTTGCCGGCGTTGGCGAGCGCGACGTTGCCGCCGATGTGATCCGGCGCGATGCTCGTGTCGACGATGTAGCGGATCGGCTTCGGCGGCGCGTCGGCGCGCCGCGCCTCGGTGATCGAGTTGCGCGTCTCCGCGCCGTAGGTCACCGGCGGAGCCGACGCCGCGGTCTTCGCTTCCACCCACTGCTGGACCGCGCGAATCGCCGCGATCACCTGATCGCTCATCGCCTCGGAGCCGCTGTCCACCATGAACACGCCGTCGAGACCGACCGAGAGCGTGATGTTCGCGCCGCCGCCCATCACGACGTAGATGTTGCCGCGCACGGGCAACACCTTCACCGTCGAGTTCGGGTTGAGGCCCGGAATCGTGCCGGCTCCCGCGAGCGCGCCGTTCATCACCTGCCCCGAACCACGAACCCCCGCAACCATCGAACCGGCCAGGAGGGCCAGCGCGAACCACCTACCGCGCATTGCTGGCTCCCTGGCGCGGCGCAGACATCGCCTTCAGCTTCTCCCGGTACTCGGGATACATCGTCTCGGGGCCGCCGCGCGTCGCGTCGAACGGAATCTTGTAGTCGTCGCTGAACTCGTGAAGATACGGATTGGTTCCGGGGAGCAGATGCGGAATCACGCCGCGCGGACGATCCACCTCCGCCACCACGCCGCACGGATACGGCGGCACGTTCTGATGCAGGTCGAGCTCGTAGTCGGTCGTGCGGACGAACGGCTCGGCGAGATACACCGGATCGGTCACGATCGCCGCGACGGTCAGGAAGTCGCCGTGGCGAATCCAGTGTTCGACGAGCGTCGCTTTGTCGCTGCGCGGCAGCCCGTTGCGCCGCAGGTACCCTTCCTTCAGATGCGTCGTCGTCACCGTGAGAACGTCGCCATCCCATTTCGCCGTTGAGAAGCCGGCCCACGTATGCATCGCGCCTTCCGGTGGATGCGGACGGTTATCGAGGTAGACGACGCGATCGACGGAGCGAAGCCACTCGGCGTGGAATGCGGTGATCGTGCGCGAGACCGGATCGACTTCCTTCGAGATGCGCAGATTGGACGGTCCGCGCCAGATGTAGTCGGCCATGTGCGGGCGGCACTGCCACTCGGGCAGCGTCTGGATGGCCGCGTCCCACGTGTCGCCGCGCATCCGCGCGGCCGCGTTGATCGGGATGCCGAGATAGTTGCCGAGCTCCGGACCCGGGACCCGCTCGGGCTGATCCTCCCAGAAGCGCGGCGCCCACTCGCCGGAGAAATCGACCTGCGCCCATGACGGTGTGGCGATGAGCAGCGCCGCGATGACGATTGCGGTCTTCATAACGCTTCTTCCCGCCATAAACCAAGCGCCTTCTGCGCGGCGCGATCGGACGCGCTGAAGAGCACCGCCTCCTCGCTCGCCTCGTGAGACACCGCCTCCCAGGAGGGCACGACGAAGATGTCGCGCGGTCCCCACGTCATGGTCTTCGATCCGATCCGGCTCTTCCCATGTCCCTCGACGACGTTGTAGATCGTCGAGTCGGTGGATCGATACCCCTTGCTCGCGAACCCTTTCGGCAGCAGCTGCAGGAACGCGGCAATCGTCGTCAGCGGATAGCCGCCGCTGGCGGGATTGACGTACTGCAGCTTGAAGCCGTGATGCGGATCCGCGGGACCGTTCTTCGAGAGCTGCTGCAACGCCTTGCGGCTGCGCGAGTACGGATAGTTGAATACCGGCGACGGAGACGTCGCGCCGCGCGGCTGCTTGTATTCCAGCGGCAGCATGTTCGCGCCGTAGCGCGCCAGCGCATCGCCATCCTTGCGCGCGACGGGCTGCGTTTCCTGCGGATGATGCTCGGCAAAGCTTGTGTCGAACATGTTCACGATCGGCAGATCGAGCACGTCCAGCCAGATCACGGGCGCCGAGCCGAAGTTGCCGTGATCGTGGAACGTCCACGACGGCGTCAGCACGAAGTCGCCGGCGTGCATCGGCGTGCGCTCGCCATCGACGGCCGTGTAGCCGCCGCCATCGCCTTCGACGATGAAGCGCAGCGCAGAGGCCGTGTGACGATGACTCGCTGCGTTCTCGCCGGGCTGAATCAGCTGCAGGCCGGCGTAGAGGCTCTGGGTGATCTGTGACATGCCGCGGATGCCGGGATTCTCGAGCACCAGCACGCGGCGCTCCGCCTCCTGCACGGTCAGCAGGCGCCCCGCCTCCATCAGCAGCGCGCGCACGTCGTCGTACTTCCACATCGCGGGAACGATCGCGGGCTGCGGCGCCGGCAGCACCAGGCGGTTGAGAACTTCCCACAGCGGCGCCGTGTCGATCTGATCGAGCCGCGTGTAGAAGGCCTGCCGCTCGGGCGACGTCTCGGGCTTGACGACGAAGGAGGCTGTCTCGTGCATGGCTACGCCCGTGTTGATGCGGCGGCGACCTCCGCACCCTGCCCCGCCGAAGCCGAAGGCGAAGGCGAAGGCGGGCGAACGTGCACGCGCATCGTTCCGATCTTCTCGATGGTGGCGACGATCTCGTCGCCTGCCTCGATGGGGCTCACGCCTTCCGGCGTGCCCGTGAAAATCACGTCGCCGGGATACAGCGTGTAGAACGACGAAGCGAGCTCGATCAACTCCGGCACGCTGAGGATCAGCCGGCTCGTGTTCGACTTCTGGCGCTGCTCGCCGTTGACGGCGATCTGGAGATCGAGCTGTCCCGGGTTCGGGATCTCGTCCGCCGGCCTTCGAGACCTGGCTCGCCGTCCTGCCGATGACGACGCACAGCTCCACCTCGTGATCGGTGCGGCGATCCGGTTTGCGGATGATGACGCCCTCGCCGGGCCCAACGAGCGAGCTGTTGGCCTTGAGGAACAACCCGGCTGTCTGAATCGTGACCGTGTGGGCCGCCGTGTTGTGATGGAGATTGCTATCCGCGCGCACCTCGTCGAGATGCGTCTGGTAGTTCACCGGCGCCGCGACGATCTTCCCCGGATTGGCGACCGGGCTGAGCAGCCGGCGATCGGCGAGCGACAGCGCCGGCGCGCTCGAAGCGATCGTCTTCGCGCGCGCCAGCACCTGCGGAAGGTTGGCAATCAGCGGATCGTGCGTCGGGAGCGGATAGCGCACCTGAGGGAGCACGTCGAGCGCCGCGGTGACATCTCGAAGGGAACTTGCCCCGAGCGCAGTCGAGGGGTCCCCCTCGATGACGCCAAGCCTGTTCTCGTCGAAGCGACACAACCGCATGGAAAGGTCCCCGTTTAGAAGCTGAACTTCAAAGCGAACTGCATGATACGCGGATCCGCGGCCTCGAGGATCTGTCCGAACGTCGGCACGTTCACCGTCACGATCGGCGCCTGCAGCGGCGTGTTGTCCACCGCCGGACGGAACCAGTTGAACGCGTTGAACGCCTCGACGCGCGCTTCGAGCGTCCGGCCCGTCGCGACCGTGAACAACCGCGTCAGCGCGAGGTCGACGGCGCGCGTGCCAGGACCCACGATCGAGTTGCGCGGCATGTTGCCGAGCGTGCCGACGTCGGGAATGGCGAAGGCCGCCGGATTGAGATAGCGCGTCCCCTGCTTCAGGTACGGATCGACCCCGGGCACGAGGTTCGGACGCTGATTCGTCAGGCCGGTGCGCGCCGGGTCTCCCGTCACCAGAATCTGCAGCGGCGCGCCCGACAGCGCGCGGAAGCTGCCCGACAGCCGCCATCCGGTCAGCGCGGCGCGCATCGCCGCACCACTGAACTCCGGTGTCGCGGCGACCACCGTGAGGTTGAAGATGTGGCGCCGATCGGAGTTGCACGGGCCGTAGTCGTAGTCGATGTTGTTCGGATCCGCGTAGCCGCTGTTGACGTTCGGCGTGCCGCCGCCCTGCGTGGGATGGCCCATGCACTTCGAGAGCGTGTAGTTGCCGTTGATGCTGAGCCCGTTCACGCTGCGGCGCTGGAACGTCAGCAGCATGCCGTTGTAGGTCTGGTGTCCCTGGTCGTCATAGAGATCGAGCGGACCAAGGAGCTGGCCGTCGCGCCAGTTCTGCATGCTGAGCAGCCGCCGCGAGCTCAGGTTCGTGTTGGTCGAGCACGGCGTGTAGGTGCGGCCGTCCGGCAGCGTGCAGGTCGCCTGCGGCAGGTAGACGCCCGGATTGATCGCGCGCACGTTCCAGAGATGGCTCGTGTAGCTGCCGATGTAGCCGGCCGAGACCGCGAGGTTTTCGCCAATCTGCCGCTGCACGGTCGTATTCCACGAATGCACCTGCGTGGCCTTGAGATCCGGCTGCACGGGGAGGAACGATCCGGCCGACGGGAACGGCGCAGTCACGCCCGGGTTTTCCGGCACCGGGAAGATGTTGCCGGACGGCACGCCGAGCCACGGGTTCTCGAACTTGCCCGCGGGTGTCGGGATGATCGCCTCCGCGCCCCATGGCGGCGCGACGGTCGTGTTGATCAGGAACTGCCCGTCGACGAAATCGA
>QHWQ01000183.1 GCA_003222635.1 Acidobacteriota bacterium
ACCACCACGCGCTGATGCCGTCGAAGTAGCCGCGGCCGGTCGCGCCGATCGTCGCTCCCGCGCCGATGTTCGACGCGAGGACGGTCGCAAACAGCAGCGGCGCCGTCAGTGAACGGCCGGCGACGAAGAAGTCGGCGCTCCCCTTGACCAGGCGCGCGATCGACAGGCCAATCGCGACGAGCGCGACGGAGTAGGCGATGAGGAGGGCGAGATGGAGATTCAGGTTTATTTGAATCTCGCCGGCACGGTTCCGAGATCAGAGGCGGACGGCAGGCCGCCCGAGCTCTTCGCCATCACAACGGCGCGAACGATCGCCTCCGCCATCGCGTCGGCGGCAAGCCCGCCGACGATCGTGAGATCGGGCGTTCCGCTCCAATTGCCGGTCGCAAGCGCAAACACCGTGTCGCCGTCCGCCTGCGTATGCGCCGGATAGATCGCGCGCGCCAGCCCGTCATCCGCCATCGAGGCGACCCGGCTCACCTGAGCCTTCGTCAGCCGTGCGTTGGTCGCAACGATGCCGAGCGTCGTGTTCTCGATGGGTCTGGCGGTGCCCGGAACGCCGGCACGCAGCACTTTGCGTGCATCCGCGAGCTTGCCGTCGGCGTTGCGCATGCCGGCGACGACCTGGCCGGTGGCGGGATCGATGACGTCGCCAAGCGCGTTGACGACCGCGATGGCGCCAACGATCAGGCCGCTCGGCAGAGCGACGCTCGCCGTGCCGACGCCTCCCTTCATCGGCCTGATCGCCGCGGTGTTCGAGTTGAAGAAGGCGCCGAGTTTTCCCACCGTCGCGCCCGCGCCGGCGCCGACATTGCCTTCCTGCACCGCGCCGCTCGAAGCCGCGGCCGCCGCCTTGTATCCGCAGTCCGCGGTTGGACGCATCTTCGACGCGCCGATGAACGGCAGATCGAAAATCACCGCCGCCGGAACGATCGGCACCACACCCGCGCCGGTCTTGAAGCCGACGTTCTTCTCCTCGAGATACCGCATCACGCCTTGCGCGGAGTCGAGACCGAATGCGCTTCCGCCGCTGAGCACGATGGCGTTGACGCGCTCGACCATGTTGAGCGGATTGAGAAGATCCGTTTCGCGCGTGCCTGGCGCGGGGCCGCGCTGTGCGACGCCGCCGATTGCTCCCTCGCCATCCGCAAGCACCACGGTGCAGCCGGTCAGTCCGCCGGGCAGCGTGAAATGGCCAACCCTGATGCCCGGCACCTGCGTGAGGCCTTTCTGTTCCGGGCGGCGTGTCTGAGCGTCGGCTGTCATCGTCAGCACCGCGAAGACCGCGAGGAAGGCCGCTTTCCTCATGGGAAGGTTTGATTATGGTGGAACGCAGATCACGTTGTCGATCAGCCGGACGCCGCCTACCCAGATGGCGCCCGCGGCAACGACGGGGCCGTCGATGCGCGCAACGGGCTGCATATCCAAGGGGTCCACGATCTCCAGATACTCGAGCTTCACCGCGGGCTGCCGCTCGATCATCTCGCGCGCCGCTGCCGTGACGCGCGCGGCCTCACGCTCGCCTGCGGCGATGCGCGCCTGCGCGTCCTTCAACGCTTCATAGAGCACGGTCGCGACGCGCCGCTCGCCGGGTTGCAGTCGTTGATTGCGCGAGCTGAGCGCCAGACCGTCCGCCTCGCGCACCGTCGGCACGCCAACGATTTCAACGGGCACGTTGAGATCGGATACGAGATGACGGATGACCGCGAGCTGCTGCGCATCCTTCTCGCCGAAGTAGGCGCGATCCGGCTGCGTGATCTCGAACAGTTTCATCACCACCGTCGCCACACCGCGGAAATGCCCGGGACGGAACCGTCCACACAGATGATCGGCGACCCGGCCCACGTCGACGACACAGACCGGTGGAGACGGATACATCTCCAGAGATGATGGCGCGAAAACGACATCGACGCCCGACGCCGAGCAGAGCGCGACGTCCGCATCGAGCGTGCGTGGATATCTCTCCAGGTCGTCCTGACGATCGAACTGCAGCGGGTTGACGAAGATGCTGACGATGACGAGGTCGCACTCGCTGCGCGCGAGGTCAATCAGCCGCTTGTGTCCCGCATGCAGCGCTCCCATCGTCGGAACGAATCCAATCGAGCGTCCGCTCAGCCGCGCCGCTCCCACGCGATCCCGCAGCGCCGGGATCGTCGTGAGCACTTCAGGCATGTCAGGTGGTTGGTGTCGGGGTCTTCGGAGCGGTCGAACGCGCGTAGCGTCCTGACCTCACGTCGTCGATGTACGACTGCGCCGACGAGGTCACGGTCTCCGCGACGCGCGCGTACTGCTTGACGAAGGACGGCACCGGCCCATCGAAGAGGCCGATCATGTCGTTGGTGACCAGCACCTGTCCGTCGCAATCGGGGCCCGCGCCGATGCCGATGGTCGGCACGTCGAGCGCCGCGGTGACCGTCCGCGCCACGTCGGCGGGAATCGACTCGAGGACAATCGCAAACGCGCCGGCCTGCTCGATGGCGAGCGCGTCGGCAAGCAGGATGTCCGCGTCGCGCGGGTTGGTCGCCTGGCGCAGAAAGCCGCCGACCCGGTGCACCGACTGTGGCAGCAGGCCGAGGTGCCCCATCACCGGCACGCCGACATCGACAAGCCGCTTCACGACGTCGACGATGGCGCTGCCGCCTTCGAGCTTCACCGCTTCGGCGCCGCCTTCCTGCATCAGGCGTCCGGCGTTGCGCACCGCATCCGCGGCCGTCGTCTGATACGTGAGAAACGGCATGTCCGCGACGACGAGCGCGCGCTGCGTGCCGCGAACGACGGCAGCGGTGTGGTGAATCATCGCGTCGAGCGTGACGGGTACAGTGTTGTCGTAGCCGAGCATCACCATCCCAACCGAATCGCCGACCAGCAGCGCGTCAACGCCGGCTTTGTCCAGCAGCCGCGCCATGTTGGCGTCATACGCGGTGAGCATCGCGATCTTCTCGCCGCGATGCTTCTTCTCGCGGAAATCTGTCGTCCGAACCTTCGTGGTCATCGTCTTGGGGTGGGGAGTGTCTTCGCGAGCCACGCCTGCACGGCGCCCGTCACGTCCTTGCTGACGGTCAGCTCGCTGAGCGATGCGTATTCGTCGGGCTCTCCAGTCACGGCTGGGACGAGCAGATGGTTGACGCCGCGGATGGTGAGGACCTCGACCGACTTCGACTTGCTTTCATTGCGTGCGAGCGTGACAAGGCGTTCCACATGGCTGACCGGAATCTGCTTGTCGAGCTCCGCATGAACGAAGAACATCGGCTGACGCACGTCCTCGATCACTTCCGCCGGATCGAAGGAGAGCACGCTCTGCGTCCAGGGCGTGTCGGCCTGCTTGCGCAGATCGGGCGGCACACCCTCCCATCCCTTTCCGGTAAGCACTGCCTGCTGGATTTTCTTCTGCAGCTCGATCTTCTGCGCGCGCTCCGCGGGCGTCGCCTTGAGGCGATCGAGCGCGTGCTCCTGCTGCTCGAGCGCGAGGTCGGCTCCCTTGGTCGATGGCGCGTCGATTGAAATGACGCCCGCGATCCCCTTGTCGTGTGCGGCCGCCAGCAGCGCCACCCACGCGCCCTCACCGTGGCCGAGCACGGCGATGCGCTTGTTGTCCACGTCCTTCCGTTTCGACAGCCACCTGACGATGCTCCGCAGGTCCTCGGAGAGATCGGCAATCGTCGCGGATTCGCGGCGGCCTCCGCTTTGACCGTACCCACGCTTGTCGTAGCGGACCGCGAGGAAGCCGGCCTGCGAAACGGCGCCGGCGAGGTTCGCGAGGATCGGCACACCGAAGAGCGTCCCGTCTCGATCGTCGGAGTCCGCGCCGCCGACGAGGATCACGGCGGGCATCCGCGCGGCTGCGTTCGCCGGACGCGTCATCGTCGCGCCGAGATTGAAGCCGGCCGCGGGGATGATGACCGCTTCATCGCCGGGATTCGACGTCACGTGCGTGCGTGAGAGCGCGCCCGCGATGTCGTCGCGGACGAAGTCGAGGCTCTGCGCGGGGACGCTCAGCCTGACGAGCGTGCCGAGGTTGTCGGCGTAGAGATGCATCGCCAGCGGCGCGCCGGCGTTGTCGAAGACGAGCTCGTAGTGATGCACGTCGAAGGTCGACGTGCCGAACTGCATCTGCTCCGTCACCTCGCTGCGAAGGCGGAACGCCACCTGCGCGCCCGCGCCCGGACCGACAAACGCGCGGAACTCCGTGCCGGGCGCCGTGCCGGCCAGACGCCGCGCGAGCACGGCGTGCGAGCCGAAGAAGACGTTCGGCAGCAGGAAGGATTGCGGCGACGCCATGTCGGTCGTCGCAATCGGCGTGTTGCCCTGCATCCCTGACGACACCGCGGTGCCATTTTCAAATTTCGTGTTCAGCGTGACGTCCACGCCGGCGATGCGCGCCTCGAGGACGAGCGAATCGGCGGTCAGATCGGGGAGGTACTTCAGCTCGACGCGGCGCGTGACCACGTCGATCGGCGGCGCGATCTGTCCCTGCCCGCTGATGACCAGACCCTGCGCATCGGAGCGGACGTTCACTTCCTGATGGCCGATCGGCGCGCCGCGCAAAAAGATCGTGTAGCCCGTGGACTGCTGCGCCGCCGCGGGGAGCGCGAGGAGCAGCAGAAGCGTCCAAGTACAATGGAAAACGCGCATTGCTCAAGGAATCGTATCAGCTAGCCGACGATTACACAGCTCTTCATGAAAGCGCCGCCATCGGGGCTGTTGCGCCGCGTGGCCAGATTGCCGTCGCGGGACCGGATCGCGCCGCCTTTCTGCACGGACTTCTGACCAACGACACGGCGTCGCTCACCGCCGGCCGCGGCTGTTACGCCGCGTGGCTGACGCCGCAGGGACGCATGCTGTGCGACCTGCACGTGCTGGAATCGGGCGACATGATGCTCCTCGACGTGCCCGCCGCGGACGTCGACGCCGTGGCCGCGCGTCTGGAGCAGTTTCATTTCAGCGAGGATGTGCGGATCGCGCCGCTCACGGCGTTGCGCGCGATCTGGATCCACGGTCCGTCCGCTCCGCGGATGATCTCTTCGGTGGCGAATCTGGCGCCCCGTGAAGGGGCGCCCTACACCGAGAAATTTGACGCGTGGTTGCAATATCAGAACGCACGCGTCGAGCTCGGCGGCGTGCCGTCCGTCATCGCGCGCATCGATCAGCTCGGCGTTCCCGGCTTCGTCATCTACGCGGATGCGCAGCACGAGGATGAAGTGAGCGCAGCGCTTGCCGCCGCCGGCGCGCTGCACGCGACGCCCGCGTCGCTCGACGCCACGCGTCTCGAGGCGGCGTATCCGATCTTCGGCATCGACATGACGACCGACACCATCCCGCTGGAAGCGGGCATCGAGGACCGCGCGATCTCGCTGACGAAGGGGTGCTACGTCGGGCAGGAAGTGATCATCCGCGTGCTGCACCGCGGCCACGGACGCATCGCGCGCAGGCTGGTTCGCCTGCAGGTGGAAGGCGACACGCCGCTGCCAGGCGCGAAAGCCTTCAGCGGCGATCGCGAGGTCGGCTTCATGACGAGCGCTGCGAAGTCACCCCGTCTCGGGACGCTCGCGCTCGGTTACCTGCATCGCGACTTCGTCGAGGCAGGCACCGCCGTCGACGTGCAGGTCGGCGACATCCGCGCGCGCGCGCACGTCAACCCGCCATCAACGTCTTGATCAGTTGATCGTCCGCCGGCGGGAACAGCCGCGACGACAGCTCGCCGCGCGCGATCCACTCCATCTGCTGGCCGAGCATCAGTTTGGGCAGGCCGAGCAGATCGCATCGATAGAAGAAGAGCGTGACCGTTCGTTCGGGATAGGCGTGCGTCGTTTCGAGCACGAGCTCGTGGACGACGACGTCGGTGTCGAGCTCTTCGACGATCTCCCGGCGCAGCGCGGCCGCGTGCGACTCGTTCGTGCCGACCTTGCCGCCGGGAAACTCCCAGTGGCCGGCGAGGTGAACGCCGTCCTGTCTGCGTGTCACGAGGAACCGATCGTTGTGTTCGATTACCGCGGCAACGACATCCATCCGTCCGGTAGTCCGGCTGAAGCCGGACGCTACAACTCGCGGTAGTGTCCGCCTTCAGGCGGACGGGTTTTGATCCAGCGCCATCCGTACCCGTTCGGCAAGCTGCGCCGGCGTGAACGGCTTCTGCAGCAGCGGCACGCCGCCCCAGAACGTGCCATGCACTTCCGTCGCATCGTCAGTGTAGCCGGACATGTAGAGGACGCGCAGCTTCGGGTTCTGCTGCATCAGGCGCGCGGCGAGGTTCGGGCCGCTGAGGCCGGGCATCACCACGTCGGTGATGAGCATCTCGGCGCGGCGAGGCGATGTCGCCGCCCACTCGATGGCCTCTTCGGCGTTGCGGGCTTCGTGGACCGTGTAGCCGCGGCGGCGCAGCGCGCGCGCGGAGATCTCGCGAATGGCGTCGTTGTCTTCGACGAGCAGCAGCGTCTCGGTGCCTTCGGTGGCGAGCGGCGCAATGTGCGGGCGTTCGGGCATCGGCGACGCGGTGGTGACGGGCAGATAGACGCGAATCGACGTGCCGCGTCCGGGCGCGGTGTCCATCGCAATCGCGCCGCCGCTCTGATCGATGATGCCGTAGACCGTCGCCAGCCCGAGCCCCGTGCCTTTGCCCTTCGCCTTCGTCGTGAAGAATGGCTCGAACGCGTGCGCGCGCGTCTGCTCGTCCATGCCGGCGCCGGTGTCGGTGATGGCGAGCGTGACGTACTCGCCGGGCTCGAGCGTCAGGCCTTCCTCGGCGAGCCATTCCTCGTCCAGCGTCGCGTTTGCCGTTTCGATGGTGATGTGGCCGCCGCCCGGCATCGCATCGCGCGCGTTGAGCACGAGATTGACGATCACCTGTTCGATCTGGCTCGCGTCGGCCTTGACGAAGCCGAGGCTGGTGCCGAGACGAGCGTCGGTGTGGATGTGATCGCCGATCAGCCGCGGCAGCATGTGCAGCAGCCCGGCGACGCTCTCGTTGATGTTGATGACCGTCGGATTGAGGAACTGCTTCCGGCTGAACGCGAGCAGCTGACGGGTGAGCGCGGCGCCGCGATCGGCCGCGCGCCGAATCTCACGGACCTCGCGCGTCGTCGAGGGATCGACGTCGCCCCGCTCCTCGATCATGTCCGTGTAGCCGATGATGGCGGTCAGGAGGTTGTTGAAATCGTGCGCGACGCCGCCGGCGAGCCGGCCGATCGCTTCCATCTTCTGCGACTGGCGCAGCTGCTCCTCGCGATCGT
>QHWQ01000184.1 GCA_003222635.1 Acidobacteriota bacterium
GTCCTGCGGATGATCGTTCGAGACAGAGGACCGTGCGCGGACCAGACTCGCGGACACCGGCGGATGGCGATTTGGTAGCATGCCTCCGGTTTGGTCAAATCGAAAAAACGAAAGATCCCGAAGACGGAGAGCGCCAGCAGCGTCACGCGAGCCTTCCACGAGCTGCGTGAGCTGATCGTCCGCGGGAATCTTCCGCCCGGCGCCTGGATCGTGGAGTCCGAAATCGCCTCGCGCCTGGGGTTGAGCCGAACGCCTATTCGCAGCGCGCTTCAGTGGCTGCACCGGGACGGGTACGTCGTCGAGCATAAAGGCAATCGCAAGGCGCGCATTGTCGTCGCGCCGCTCACGCGCGAGGATGCGCGCGAGTTGTACACCATCGTGGGTCATCTCGAGGTGCTCGCCGCGACGATGATCACCACGTTCCCGCAATCGCAGCGGGCAAAGCTCGCCGAGGAACTCGCTGCGTTGAATGCGGAGCTCAACGACATTGCCAGACAGCGGCCGGTCGATCCGCGCCGTGTGTTCGACATCGACAAAGCCTTCCATGCGCGGATCATCGCGGCGGGCGCTGGGCAGCGCCTGGCGGCGCTGCACAACTCGATGCGTCCGCAGATGGAACGGTACTGGCGGCTCTATGCCAGCTCGATCATCAGCGAGCTGCACGAATCCGTGTCCGAGCACAAGGAGATCGTGCGCGCCATCCGCAAGGGCGATGCGGCCGCGGTCCAGAAAGCGCTCGATCGGAACTGGTCGAGCGGCTTCGAGCGGATCAGCCGTTTAATCGAGATTTTCGGCGAACGCGGCAGCTGGTAGGGCGGCGGCCGGGCGCCGTTTGTGTCCGCTGTGAGTCACCACGATTGTATACAAGTATGAATGTAAAAATGTGTTGACGATGGGACGCAACATCGGGTTTCATATGCGCCGTCGCGCCGCCCGGCACGCCGCGCGCGTCCTGAAAGGAATCCGTTCTTATGACCCGCATGTTGATGGCTCTCGCCGCTGGGGGCCTGCTCGTACTGCTTTCGACGGCGACCCTCCGCGCCCAGGCGGGCGCCACGGCCCAAATCGGCGGCATCGTCAAGGATGAGAGCGGCGGCGTGCTTCCCGGCGTCGACATCACCGTGACGCAGACCGCGACCGGCGTGACGCGGAGCGCCGTCTCGGACGCCGACGGCGCGTACACCCTGACCAACCTGCCCATCGGTCCGTACCGCCTCGAGGCGACGCTCCAGGGCTTTCGGTCGTACGTGCAGACCGGGATCGTGCTGCAGGTGAATGCCAACCCGACCATCAACGTCGTGATGGCGCTCGGCGCCGTCTCCGAGCAGATCACCGTGCAGGCCAATGCCGCGATGGTCGAGACGCGCGCCACCAGCGTCGGGCAGGTGATGGAGAACCAGCGGATTCTCGAGTTGCCGCTCAACGGACGGCAGGTCACCGACCTGCTGCTGCTGTCGCCCGGCGTCACGCCGAATGGCAGCGCCGGCGTCGCCGGCGGCTTTGCGTCGAACCGAAACTACCCGACGCTGGCGATTACCGTCGCGGGCGGATCACCCGGCAGCACTGTCTACCTGATGGACGGCGCCACGCATAACGACCCGGGCACCAACCTGAATCTGCCCGTGCCGTTTCCCGACGCGCTGCAGGAATTCAAGATCGAAACGAGCGCGCTGCCCGCCAAGTACGGCCAGCACGCGTCGGCGGTGGTCAACGTCGCCACCAAGGCCGGGTCGAACCAGTTCCACGGCAGCGCGTTCGAATTCAACAGGGACGGACGATTCAACGCGAAGAACGCGTTCGCGCTGACGAAGGACTCCCTGCAGCGGAACCAGTTCGGCGGCGCCTTCGGCGGGCCGATCACGATGAACAAGGTGTTCTTCTTCGGCGCCTATCAGCGGACGGTCATCCACACGGCGCCGAGCACGCTGACCGCATTCACGCCGACGGCGCAGATGCTCGCGGGCGACTTCACGGCGCTCGCGTCGCCGGCGTGCAACAGCGGCCGTCAGATCACGCTGCGCGCACCGTTCGTCGACAACAGAATCAATCCGGCGCTGCTCGATCCCGTCGCCTTGAAATACCTGGAGTTCATTCCGGTCTCAACCGATCCCTGCGGACGCTATCAGTACGGCTATCCGACGCCGAGCACCGACAACCAGCTGCTGGGCCGCGTGGACTATCAAGTCAGCGCCAAGCACGCGATCTTCGCGCGTGTGATGGACATCCGCTATCGCCTGCCGTACTACTTCGACGGCAGGAACGCTCTGACAACCCCCAGCAACACGCTCGATAACCTGGGCCGGTCAATCGTGGTCAGCGACAGCTACACGTTGACCTCGACTCTGATCAACACGCTGCGGGTGGCGGCCATCAAGTCGGGCAACCTCCGCGGTGCCTCGCCGTTCAAGTCGCCGTCCGACATGGGGATTCCGTTGACCGGCACGCCGCTGACGGGCCACTACACCGAAGTCGGCGTCACCAACGCATTCAACATCGGCGGCGGCGGCAACAACAACGCGGAATACAATTACACGACGCTGCAGTTCGCCAACGACGTCGACTGGGTTCGTGGCGCGCATCAGCTCGGCTTCGGCGTCGACTACAAGCATCAGATCGCGCACGTCTACAACACGCAGTACTCGAACGGCACATTCTCGTTCGACGGCACGGTGACCGGTCTGTCGCTCGCGGATCTGGTGGTCGGCCGTGTCGGCACCTTCACGCAGGGCGCCGAGGTGCACCTCAACGAGCGCGAGGAATTCGTCGCCACCTACGTGCAGGATGCGTGGCGTCTGAACGCGAAGACTACGGTCAACGCCGGCCTGCGGTGGGAGCCGTACTTTCCCCTGACCAACGACGACAAGCACAACGCGTTGTTCGACATGGCGGCGTTCACGGCCGGGAAGAAAAGCACGGTCTATCCGACTGCGCCGGCGGGGCTGACGTATCCGGGCGATCCGGGTTACCCGGGGACGGCCGCCAGCACAGGACAGTTGGCGCGGTTCGATCCGCGCGCCGGCATCGTCTACGACCCGCGCGGGCAGGGGCGCGAGGTGATCCGCGCCGCCTACGGCATCGTCCACGATCAGCCGCCGATGTTCTATCACTTCCCGACGTCGACGATGCCGCCGTGGGGCGCGCGTATCGTGATCAACAACGTGCCCTTCTCGGATCCGTACGCCACGTATCCAGGGGGCAACCCGTTCCGTACCGTGGACACCCTGCAGGGCAGCAGCACCGCGGGCGTCTTCCCGGCCTTCTCCGCATACGCGGTGCAGCAGTCCGACGCGGTGACGCCGCTGACGCAGCACTGGAACGCGACGGTCCAGAAGCAGTTCGGCGAGAACTGGTCGGCCACCGCGAGCTACTTCGGCAACAAGACGACACACATGTGGGTCGGCAAGGAAGTCAATCCGGCCGTGTACACGGCGACGGCGACGACCGGCAACACCAACCAGCGCCGCCTGCTGTACGTGCAGAATCCGGTGGAAGGGCAGTTCTTCGCCTCGGTCACGCAGGTCGACATGAACGGCGAAGGCCACTACAACGGCGGACTCTTCTCGCTGCAGAAGCGGTTCAGCAACAGCTACAGCCTGAGCGGCAGCTATACGCTGTCGCGCTGCATCAACGATCAGGATCCGCAGCAGTTCCTCTCGTCGGTCTACTCGCAGCCCGACAATCCGAAGGCGGACCGCGGCCCGTGCGCCGGCGATCGCCTCCACGTCGTCAACGCGACCGCCGTCGTCAACACGCCGAGCTTCGCGTCGCCGGCGCTGCGCGCGCTGGCGGGCAGCTGGCAGTGGTCCACGATCTATCAGGCCTCGTCGGGCGCGCCGATGAGCGTCACGATCGGCCGCGACAACGCGCTGACCGGCGCCCCGAACCAGCGCCCGAACGTGGTGGGCGACTGGAAGCTGGCGGATCCGGCGGCGTCGATGTGGTTCAACACCGCCGCTTTTGCGCTGCCGGCGCCCGGCACCTACGGTAATCTGAAGCGCAACGCGCTTCGCGGGCCTGGCACGTGGAACGTGGATACTGCGCTGACGCGGAGGTTTGCTGCGGGCGCGGGCCGCCAGATTGAAGTGCGCGCCGAGGCGTTCAATGTCTTCAATCTCGTACGCGCCGGCGTGGCCGGCACGTCCATCGCGGGGATCCCGAACACGACGTTCACCAATTCGCTGTTCGGCAAGGTCACCACCGCCGCCGACCCGCGCATCATGCAGTTCGCCGTCAAGTACGTCTTCTAGGCGCGAAAGGATGTTGACGATGCGTTCCACAGCAACTCGACTCGCACGCGCTGCGCTTGCGACCACGCTCCTGCTTGGAGCGGGATCCGCGGCGTATGCGCATCATTCCCAATCGCAGTTCGAGCCGGAAATCACCGTCTCGGTCGAAGGGACGTTGACGAAGGCGAGCTGGAGCAACCCACACACGCTCTTCATCGTGCAAGGCAAGAAGGTCGGTAGCACCGATGCGCCGCAGGAGTGGACGATTGAAGGTCCCACGCCGCGACAACTCGAGGCGAAGGGCTGGGGCCGCTCCGTGTCCAAGTCGGGCGACACGCTGACGTTCGAAGGGCGGCCGCGGCGCGATGGCCAACTGGAGCTGCTGTTGACCGGCGTCACGCTGCCCGACGGCAAGACGATTTCCTTCAAACCGGAGTAGCAGATGCCTGCGTTCGGCCAGCGCGCGATCCTTTCGCTGCTCTTGCTTCTGCCAGCCGCAGCTCACGCGCAGACAAAGATCCCCGCCGCGTTTCTCGGCACGTGGGCGGGCGGCGGCATCGGCGCGAACAACGCCCCTGCCGGCACGCCGCCAATCGAGCTGCCGTATCAGGAGCTCGATAAGAAGCTCGGCGATTTCCTCGTGCCGTGGGCATTCGCCCAGCACGAAGCGCTCGAGTGGAACACCGACGACACGGGTCAGGCCTGCAAGCTCGATGGGATGTTCCGTCCCGGTGCCGCCACCGGTGGCGGCGGCTTCAGGTTTGTCGAGGCCGCGGGCAACAAGCTGTATCAGGTCTGGGGCGTCGACGAGCGGGGCCTCGCGCGCATCTACCTGGATTCACCGCATCCTCGCAACGTCGCGCTGACGTGGAACGGCGATTCTCGCGGCCGTTTCGAAGGCGACGGCACGCTCGTCGTCGACATCACCGGCTTCAACGCGAAGTCGTGGCTCGAATCCGACCGCTGGGCGCATAGCGAGGAGCTGCACGTCATCGAGCGCTACCGGCTGTTTGGCAACGGCGAGTACCTGCAGCTGCGCACGTTCGTCGACGACCGCCTGGCGCTGAAAGCGCCCTACACATTCACGCGCTACTACCGGAAAGTGGCGGACGCCACCGAAGGTGGCGAAGGCGTCTGCAACCAGAACGTCCCGGAAGACGATCTCTGGTCGCAGCGGCGCAACAAGCTGTTGAGCGACCACGACGCGAAGTTCGCGGCCTTCGTGGCGACGTACAACAACGAACCGCTGCCGCAAGGATCGATTCCGCCGCCGCCTCCGCGAGCCACGGCATCGGCGGTGCCGCTGGGCGCCAACGCACCAGCAGCGAAGGCGGTCCCCACGATTCCACTCCAGGCCGCGGACTCGGCGAAGCTTCGCGCGCTGGCCGGCGTGTACGAGCCTGTCCCGGCGCCCGCGCCCGCAGCGTTGAAGCCGGTCGGCACGCTCGCCGATCTCGCGCTGCTGCCGTCCGCGTCCGACGCAGCCAGGCAGAAGAATCTGGAGTTCGATCCCGCCAGGCACTGCATGGTGGTCGGACCGTTCCGCATGATGGCGCGCGACGATGCACGATTCGAGCTGCTGGCGACGTCGAACCGCGCCACGCTGATGTTCGAGAACATCGCCCTCGGCAACAAGCGGGAGATCTATCTCTCGCGCGCCGGACACACCACGGGTGAGCCGACGTATCTTGGCGATTCGATCGCGCGCTTCGACGGCGACACGCTCGTGGTGGACACGGTCGGCTTCAACGACCTGACGTGGCTGAACGACGCGGCCGCGCCGCACAGCGAGGCGCTGCATCTGGTGGAGCGCATCCGTCCGGTGCAGGCAGGGAAGTATCTCGAGTACCGCGTGACCGCGGATGATGCGAAAGCGCTCGCGAAGCCGTACACCTACACGCGGTACTTTCAGCGAACCACTGCCGAGCTGAAGGAAGACTTCTGTGAAGATCGCCGCTGAGGCCGTGCCGGTCACCGGTGCGCCCAACGGCGATCACGTCAGCAGCGTCACCCGCGCGTTCAACGAGCTGCGTGAGTTGATCGTGCTGGGACACCTGCCGCCGGGCGGGTGGATTATCGAATCGGTGCTCGCGCAGCGGCTCGGCGTCAGCCGTACGCCCATTCGCGGCGCGCTCCACTGGCTCCGCCGTGAAGGATACGTCGTCGAGCACGCCGGCAAACGCAACACGCGCATCATCGTCGCGCCGCTCACGCGCGACGATGCGCAGGAGCTCTATCGCCTCATCGGCCATCTCGAGGTGCTGGCGGGGGCGCACGTCGTGACGCTGCCGGCGCGCACGCGCGCGAAGCTCGCCGCGGACCTGGCGGCGATCAACCAGCAGCTGCACGCGATTGCGACCGCGCGGCCAGTCGACCCGCGCCGGGTGTTCGATGTCGACAAGGCATTCCACGCCACGATCGTCGCGGCCGCTGGCGGCCGGCGACTGATCGAGCTGCACGACTCGGTCCGGCCGCAGATCGATCGCTACTGGCGTCTGTACGCGAGCTCCATCATCAACGAGCTGCATCGCTCGGTGGCGGAACACGACGACATCGTCGAGGCGATTCGCAAGGGCGACGTCGACGGCCTTCGCCGCGGCCTCGATCGGAACTGGGCCGCCGGCTTTGAACGGATCAGCGGCCTGATCGATATCTTTGGCGAACGAGGAAGCTGGTAAGCAACCCACCTGCATGAGGAGCGTTGGATGAAGCGCACCACACGTGCTTTGACGGCCGCATTTATTCTTCTTCTTCTGATTCCCACGCTCGCGGCCGCGCAGGCCGGATCGACCGCGCAGATCGCGGGCACGGTCAAGGACGACACCGGCGGCGTGCTGCCGGGCGTCACGATCACGGTGACGCAGACCGCCACCAGCTTCACGCGCACGGCGGTCTCGGATGAAACCGGCGGCTACGTGCTGCCCAACCTGCCGGTCGGCCCATATCGGCTGGAGGCGACGCTCCAGGGCTTCCGTTCGTATGTGCAGACCGGCATCGTGC
>QHWQ01000185.1 GCA_003222635.1 Acidobacteriota bacterium
ATTCGCCGGGCCGTCAGCGCGTGGCTTGCGCGGCGGAACAGCGCGAAGCTCGAAGCGGATCTCGCGGCGATGGTCGCGCGCAGCGCGCCCATCGTGGCGGGTCCCTGGCTCGGCGAGGTCGGGTTCGAGCTGCTGTACTGGGTACCGTTTCTGCGATGGTGCGCCGACCGCCTGGACGTGGACCCGGATCGCTTCGTGGTGATGTCGCGCGGCGGCGCGGCGTCCTGGTATCGGCCGTTCGCGGCGCGCTACGTGGACGCCTTCGATCAGGTGAGCGCCGAGACGTTCCGCGACCAGCACGATGCGCGCGTCCGCGAGCTCGGCGAGCAGAAGCAGAACCGGATGACGGCATTCGATCAGCAGCTCGTCGAAGCGGCGATGCGGCGGGCGCACGTCACGGACTGGTCGTTGCTGCATCCCTCGCGGATGTACGAGCTGCTGAATCCGTACTGGTGGGGGCATCAGGCGGACGACTGGGTGCACAGCCACGTGCGCTACGTGAAGCTGGCGGATCCGCCGCCGGCCGGCCTCGCTGACATGCCGTCGCGCTACACCGCGGTGAAGTTCTACTTCAACGATTGCTTTCCGGCGACGCCGCGGAACCGCGCGTTCGTGCGCGACACGCTGCGCACGCTCGCGTCGCGAGGGCCGGTCATCGCGCTCTCGACGGGGCTCAATCTCGACGATCACGGCGGCGTGCGTGTGGACGAACACGGCGTCCGGCACCTGCCGGAGGGGATGAACCCCGCGCAGAACCTGCAGGTGCAGAGCGCGATTGTCGCGGGCGCGGAAGCGTTTGTCGGCACGTATGGCGGCTTTTCGTACATGGCGCCGTTCTACGGCGTGAAGTCGGTCGCCTTCTACAGCGATCCGGACGGGTTCTCGCAGAAGCACCTGCACATGGCGCGCTCGGCGTTCGACGCGATCGGCGCCGGCCGCATGCTCGAGGTCCGCGATGCGGCTGGAGGCTATTGACGCGCGCGCGAGGACCGCGAAGCGCGCGGTCTTCGCCGAAACCAGGCGCGGCTTCAAGCTGCTGCGCGAGAAGATTCGCAACAGCGGCATCGCGTTCGTCAATCTGTCCGCGAAGCAGCTGCGACGCGTCTCGTGGCTGCGCCTGCGGCTGCAGAAGCAGGTGCACGAGCTCGGCGAGGCGAAGAAGCGCGCCGACACCTACCGCGCCGAGTGGCGCGTCGAGCGTGACATCGCGCGCGTTGTCTCCGGCTCGCAGCCCATCGTCGTCGGCCCGTGGCTCTCGGAGGTCGGCTACGAGGTGCTCTACTGGGTGCCGTTCGTCCGCTGGGTGCAGTCGCAGTTCGACCTTCCACCCGACCGGCTCGTCGTCGTCACGCGCGGCGGCGCGGCCGCGTGGTACTCGGACATCGCCACCAACGCGATTGAGCTGTTCGACCTGATGACGCCGGACGAGTACGCCGCGGGCAATGCGCAGCGCAGCGCCGAGGATCGCGGCACGCTGAAGCAGTTCGGTGTGTCGTCGATGGATCAGCGGATCGTGGCGGACGTCGAGCGCCGGCTCGGCGTCAGCAACGTGCGGGTGTTGCACCCGTCATTTCTCTATCGGCTGTTTCACCAGTTCTGGCTCGGGCACCGGGCCGCGTCTTTTCTCGAGAAGCGCACGCGGTACCGGCGCATCGCCGCGCCAGCGGTCGCACTGCCGCCGCTGCCGCAGAAGTTCGCGGCGGTGAAGTTCTATACGGCGGCGTCGCTGCCGCCCACCGATGCGGTACGGCGCGCGCTGCAATCGATTGTGCTCCGGCTCGCCGAGCGGACCGACGTCGTCATGCTCGATACCGGTCTCGCGCTCGACGATCACGAGGACTATTCGTTCGCGCTCGCGTCGCGCATCCACAGCGTGCGCGAATCGCTGCAGCCGCGCGACAACCTCGCCGTGCAGACGGCGATCATCAGCCGCGCATCCTCGTTCGTCGGCACCTGCGGCGCGCTGGCCTGGCTGGCGCCGATGCTCGGCGTCGACACCACCGCGGTGCTGGCCGATGCGCGATTCCTCCACGGCCACCTGCAGGTGGCGCGGCGTGTCTATCAGGTCATTGACGGCGGCCGGTTCTCGCCGCTCGATATCTCCGCGTTCGATCAAATCGGACTGTCGGTGACATTTACGAAGTGACGAATCTACGAACTGACGAATCGATTGTTCCATTGAAAATTCGTAAATCCGTAAATCCGTGAATTCGTAGATTCGTAAATTCCTATGAGCATCAGCGACATTCTCGTTACGGGCGGCGCCGGCTACATCGGCTCGCATCTGGTCGATGCGCTGGTCGCGCGCGACTACCGCGTCACCGTGCTCGATAACCTCGAGCCGCAGGTCCATCGCTCCGGCACGTGGCCCAGCTACGCCAATCCGAACGCGACGTACGTCAAAGGCGACGTCCGCGATCGGTCGGTCTTCGAGCCGCTCGTGCTCGCCTCGCAGGCGGTCGTGCACTTCGGCGCGGCGGTCAGCGTCGGCCAGAGCATGTATCAGATCGACCGCTACGTGGACGTCAACACGCGCGGCACGGCGCTGCTGCTCGACATCCTCGTCAACACGAAGCACAAGGTGGAGAAGATCATCGTCGCTTCGTCGATCGGCGTCTACGGTGAAGGCGCCTACGAGTGCGCGACGCACGGGCCGGTGGCGCCGACGATCCGCGACGAGCAGCAGCTGGCGAGGCGCGATTGGGAACAGCACTGCCCCTACTGCACCTCGCATGTGCGATCGATTCCGACGCCGGAGGACAAGGCGCTCTATCGCGACAACATCTACTCGATGACGAAGTACCACCAGGAAGAGATGGTGCTGCTCATCGGGAAGACGTACGGGATTCCGTCGGTCGCGCCGCGCTTCTTCAACGTCTACGGCCCGAGACAGAGCCTCAGCAATCCGTACGCGGGCGTTGCCGCGATCTGGCTGTCGCGGCTCCTGAACGGCAAGCAGCCAATCGTCTTCGAGGATGGGGGCCAGCTTCGCGACTTCGTCTCCATTCACGACGTCGTCGATTGCCTCGTGCTGATGCTGGAGAAGCCGGGCGCGGATTACCTGCCGGTGAATGTCGGCTCGGGCCAGACGATTACGATTCTCGAGATCGCGAAGATGCTCGCGCGGCTGCTGGGCAGCTCGATCGAGCCGCAGGTCACGCAAACAGGGCGTAAGTTCGACATCCGCCACAACACCGCCGACATCACGCGCGCGTGGCAGACGCTTGGCTTCGCGCCGAAGGTTTCGCTCGAGGACGGCTTCTCGGAGCTGATCGGGTGGGCGAAGACCACGCCTGACGTCGCGGTCGATTTCTTCGACAAGGCGCTGCAGGAGCTGCAGGAGAAGGGGCTGCTCGTCAAATCGTGATTCTCACGTTCGAGCAGCTGAAGAACTACAGGAAGCATGTGGCGATGGTGGACGGCGCGTTCGATCCCCTGCACCGCGGGCACATCGAGTATTTCCGCGCGGCCGCCGAACAGCTCGACGTGCCGCTGCTATGCAACGTCGCCTCGGATCGGTACGTGCGCAGCAAGCACGCGCCGCTGCTGCCCGAGGACCAGCGCGCCGCGATCGTCGACGCCATCCGCTACATCAGCTACACGCACGTCAACCAGTTCGACACGGAGACGATCCTCCGCGAGCTGCAGCCGAAGTACTACGTCAAGGGGAAGGACTGGGAAGGGCGGCTTCCGCCCGACCAGGTGAAGATCTGCGCGGAACACGGCATCGAGGTCGTGTATCTCGATACCGTCTTCGATTCATCGAGCCGCATTCTCAAGAGTTATACGGAGCAGCAGATTCGCCAATGAACATTACCAAGTTCGAGCAGCGCGTCATCGACCAGAAGCCGGTGGCGTCCGGCCATTACGATTCCGAGTACTTCACCGGCGACTGGCGCGCCGAGGGGAACAATTACAACCTCGAGACGCGCCGGCAAATCGAGGCGAAGAACCCGTTCCTGATCAAGGAGGTCTTCCAGCCGAAGAAGGTGCTCGATCTGGGATGCGGCCCGGGCGCGCTGATGCATCTGCTGTGGGAACTCGGGCTCGACGTCGAAGGGATCGACTTCGCGGAGAGCAGCAAGCAGCTGGCGACACCGCAGGTGCGCGATCGCATCACGGTCGGCTACGTGGGCGATCCGACGCTGAAGCCGGCCAACGCCTACGACCTGGTGATCTGCCGCGAGGTGTTCGAACACCTCACCGTGCTGCAGGTGAAGCAGACCGTCGCGAACATGGTGCGCATGTCGTCGAAGTTCATGTACGTGACGACGAGGTTTCATCCGAACCCGGACGGCCTGCTCGATTTCACGACGCAGTTCGACGTCGATCCGACGCACATCACGCTGCTCAACAAGGACATGCTGCGCCTGATGTTCGTCCTCGAAGGCTGCCGGTCGCGTCCGGATCTCGAGCAGCGCATGGACTGGGGCAACAAGGGGCGCGTGCTCGTCCTCGAAAAGCTCGGGTGAAGACGCGAGGGTGAAGATCGCCACGGCGGCCGTCTCCGTCGTCATCTTCGCGATGACGATGGCGCTCAGATTTCTGTCGTCGGTCCGCTTCACCAACGACGAGTACATCCAGCTGGCCGGGGCGCAGCAGATGCTGTTCGGCGAGTGGCCGACGCGCGATTTCCTCGATCCAGGTCTTCCGCTGTCGTATGCGGCGTCGGCGGCGTCGCAGCTGATCTTCGGACGGACACTCTTCGCGGAGGCGATGCTCACCTCCGTCGCGTTCGGCCTCGCCGCGGCGCTGACGGTCGTGGCCGCGCGCCGGCTGTCGGGATCGCTGCTCGTCGGGATCGTCGCCGCGCTGATGGAAGTCGCGATCTTTCCGCGCGGATACAGCTACCCGAAGATGCTGCTCTACGCGGCCGCCCCGCTCGTCATCGGCTGGTGCGTGGAACGGCCGACCGTCTGGCGCAGGACGCTGCTGGCGGTGTTCGTGCAGATTGCGTTTCTTTTCCGTCACGATCACGGGCTGTTCATCGGCACGGGCGCGGCGGTGGGTGCGGCGCTGGCGGGCGACGGCGTTCGATCGAGCCGCGTGATGCTGCGTCAGCTCGCCACGTTCGTCGCCATCGGCATCGCGGTATCGTTGCCGTTTCTGCTCTACGTGGGCCTCAACGGCGGCGTCGTTCATTACTTCGTGCAGGGCGTCCGCTTCAGCGCGGCGGAAGCCGCGGAGAACGGCCTCGTGATTCCGCCGTTCGGAGCTCGGGAAGGACTCGAGCGAAATTCGGAGGCGTTTCTGTTCTTTCTGTTCTACGCGCTGCCGCTGATTGCCGCTGCCGTGCTCGCGCTGCGGTGGCGGGCGCTCACCGACACGACGCGCGCCTTGCTCGCGTCGCTCATCGTCATCGCGCTCATGGCGGATCGCGGATTTCTGCGCGACGAGTTGTCGACGCGGCTCGCCGATGCCGTCGTTCCCGCCGTGCTTTTGTCGGCGTGGCTCGTCGGCCAGATTCGTCGGATTTCGTGGCGCCCTACGCGCATGGCCTGGGCCACCGTCGCGGCGGTGCTGTTCTTCGTCTCCAGCTTCACGGTGGTGACGATTGGCAACACGGTCGAACAGCTGAACCGCGCGAGCCTCTTTGGTGGCCTCGCTCGCATGCCGGAGCGCTTCGTCGATCGCAGAGCGCACCTCCGCGATCCGTGGAACGACGGCGCGATGCCCGCGGGGCCGTCGCGCGTGCTCGTCCCGTTCTTTCAGTACCTCGATCGCTGCACGACGAGCGACCAGCGCCTGCTGGTGCCAGGATTCATTCCGGAAGTGCCGGTGCACGCACGCCGCCCCTTTGCCGCGGGCCGCATGACGATTATTCCCGGTTATCTCGATGCGCCCGAGGAGCGGCGGAACCTCCTCGCCACCGTCCAGCGCCAGAACGTGCCGTTCATGATCGTGTCGTCGCGATCACGGGCGACCGTGTGGGCGGCGTACCCGGAGCTGGCCAGCTTCATCGACACGCATTTCACGCCGCTGGCCACCTACCAGATCGGCGAAGAGGGCGCCAGCGTCGACGTACGTGTGAACCGGTCGATGCCGCCGCGCGGTGTCGACGCGCAGTCCGGATGGCCGTGTTTTCGATGACGCCACGGAGTGCCACGCTGCGGATTCCGCTGCTGGCCGCGCTGAGCGTCACCATCTACTTCTTCGTCCTGAACAGCACGGGACGCATCACCGTGAGCGAAGGCCGGGGATGGGACGGCGCCGCGTATGTGGACATGCTGCGCTACGGTCTGGTCGATCACGCCAGCAACGAGCGCCTGCGGCCGCTGGTCGTGGCGTTCGATCGGCCGCTGTACTGGTTATCGGACCGATCGATTCCGGGTGCCATCGATGCATTCGCGTCGATGAACGTGCTCTACATGGCATGGCTCAGCGTCGCGGTCCTGCTGCTCGCCTCGGCGTATCGTGCCAGCCTCGCGGCGCAGCTGTTTCTCGCGATCAACCTGCCGCTCTGCGTCGCGACCTCGAAGTTCTTTGCGTACTACCCGACGCTCGTCGACCTCGGCGCCTACGCGGTGATCATGACCGCGATGTATGCGGTCGCGGTGGCGCGCAAGCCCGTGCTCTCGGGGGTGCTCGCGGTGCTCGCCGCGGTCAGCCGCGAGTTCGGATTGATGGTTGCCATCTTCGGCATCCATCGCGAGACGCGGTTGACGCGCCAGCCGCTGCGCGCGCTCGCCATCTACGCGCCGGCCGTCATCGCCTCGTTCGGGCTTCGCTATTTCGTGTCGCGGTTGCCTGGATTCGGGGTCCTGAAGCCATCCGATTTTCGGGACAACCTCCAGTTCTGGAGTGACCAGACGTTCATCGCGTTCTTCTTTTACTTCTGCCTCACCGTCTTCGGCGGCATCAGCATCCTGATCGCGGCGCGTCCCGCGCAGTGTGTCCGTTTCCTGCGGCGCGAGCCGGAATGGCTCACGTATGTCGCGCCGATCGTCGGCATGGCCGCCGTCGGCAGCTACGATCAGTGGCGCTACCTTGCCTACGCGCTTCCCTTTGTCGTCGTGTTGCTCGCGGCCTGCGATGTCGAATGGACGATGGCGAATCGGGTCTGGTCCTTCCTCATCGCCACGGTCGCGACACTGGTGACGCAGCGCCCGTTCGAGCAGATCGCCGAGTCCACGTATTTCAGCCATTGGTTCCCGTACTACGTGATTCCGAGCGCGGCGCCCGATGATCTCGAGCGCCTGTGGCTGTACTGGGGCCGCCTCATGATGGTGGCGGCGATTTCCCTGTGGCTGATCGCCGCGCCGGACACACCTCGCCGCGTCGAGGCCATCGAGGAACCCGCCGGGAAA
>QHWQ01000186.1 GCA_003222635.1 Acidobacteriota bacterium
AGGAGCCCGGCACGAACGACAGCAGCACCGTCGTCATCGCGGCGCCCACGCCGCAGATGAAGTAGTACCGCACGAAGTAGCGGCTGCCCCACGTCCGCTCCAGATCCACGCCGAACATCCAGAGCGCGAGCATGTTGAAGAGGATGTGGAAGATCCCCGCGTGCAGGAACATGTACGTGACCGGCTGCCAGACATGCAGCCGGCCGAAGATGTCCGCCGGACGCAGGCCGAAGGTGAGCGTGATCGCGGGGACGACGAGCGAGACGACGAACGCCGCGACGTTCACGGCGACGATCGCCTTGATCGCCGGCGTCAGAGGACCGGGTCCGAACGAAGACGCGAGCGTCGATGAGGATGGATACCGGGATCGCATCAGAACCAGTCTGTTCCAACTAGGCTCCGCTCAGCAACTTCTATGCCTCTGAACCGCCGCGCTTGGCCAGCAGCGCGAACGCCTCGCGAAATTCGCGGATGCGCAGCAGATGCGCGGAAATTCCGAGCACTAGCAGGGCAGAAATGATGGTCAGCAGCAGGCGGACGGCCTGGTGCACGAATGTGTCACCCGCCATCCACGCTTCCAGCAGATCGTTGACCGCAAGCGCCGCCATTCCCATCACCAGTGAAGCAATTACGATCCTCGCCAGCGAGCTGAGTACCCGGCGATCGTCGAGCCCCTGCAGCCGGACGTGCAGCAGCCATAACAGTCCCGCCGCGTTGAACAGCGCCGCGATCGACGTGCCGAGCGCGAGCCCGCGGTAGCCGAGAAACCGCGCGAGCACGACATTGAGGATGGCGTTGACGGCGACGGAGGCGACGCTGATGGCCACGGGCGTGCGGCTGTCGCCGAGCGCGTAAAACGTGGGCGATGCGATTCTCACGATCGAATACCCGAGCAATCCGACCGCATAGAACTGCAGCGCGGCGGCGGTGGCGGCCGTATCTGACGGCAAAAATGCCCGCCGCTCGAAGATGACTCTCACAATCGGCTGTGAGAGGACGATGAGTCCGACCGTCGCCGGGACGTTGAGCACGAACATCAGCGACAGTCCTTCGGCCAGCGTCGCCCTGACGCCCGCCGCGTCGTCGCGCGCGGCGTGACGCGACACGGCAGGAACCGTGGCGGTCGCAATCGAGACGCCGAACAGGCCTGTCGGCAGATACATCAGCCGGAACGCGTAGTTCAGCCACGACACCGCGCCGGTGCCTTCGCCGGTCGCGAGGACCGTGTTCACGAACACGTTCACCTGCGTGGCGGCGAGGCCGATCGTGCCGGGGCCCATCAGCACGAGCACGCGGCGCAAGCCTTCCTGCCGCCAGTTCAGGAGCGGCGCGTACGAATAGCCGTCGCGGCGGAGCAGCGGCCACTGCAGAAGAATCTGCGCGAAGCCTCCGAGCACCGCTCCGATCGCGACCGCGGTGATCGGCGGCCAGCCGGCGCGCGCCATCACCGGCACGAGGAGCAGCGCGCAGAGAATCGTCGCGATGTTGAACATCGCGGGGGCGAGCGCCGGAACGAAAAACTGGTGCAGTGAGTTGAGCATCCCCATCATCGCCGCGGCGACCGCGACGAGCGTGAGGAAGGGAAGCATGATGCGCGTCAGCAGCACCGTCAGTGCGAGCTTTCCCGGAACGTTCGCGTAATCGCCCGCGAGGGCGCGCACGAGCGGCCAGGCGAAGACGATGCCGAGCACGACGAGAAGCCCCGTGACCACGAGCAGCGCGTTGATGACGTTGTTGCCGAGACGCCACGCCGATGGTCTGTCCCCGGTGGCGAGCTGGCGCATGAATACGGGCACGAAGGCCGCGCTCATCGCGCCCTCCGCGAACAGATCGCGCACGAGATTGGGGATGCGGAACGCGACGTTGAAGGCGTCCATCGCGTTGCCGGCGCCGAACATCGACGCCAGCACCTGGTCGCGCACCAGGCCGAGCACGCGGCTCGTCATCGTGGCGGCTCCGGCCGAGGCGGCGGAGCGCGCGAGCGTGTTCTGTTGTGAGGGGGGACTAGGCTCCAAGCTTGCGGCGGACCGCTTCGTTGACCGCGCGGCCGTCCGCGTTCTTGCCGGCGAGGCGCGGCATCACCGCTTTCATCACCTTGCCCATGTCCTTGACGGAGGTCGCGCCGGTCTCGGCGATCGCGTCCGCAATCGCCGCGTCGATGTCGGCGGCGGAGGCGGCGGGCGGCAGATATGCCTCGAGGACCGTGATCTCGCCGGTTTCCTTGTCGACAAGGTCGGTGCGGCCGGCCTTGGAGAACTGCTCGATTGAATCGCGCCGCTGCTTGACGAGCGAGGAGACGACCTGCAGGACCTCGGCGTCATCGAGGTCGTGTGACTTCTCGATCCCCTTGTTCATGATCGCCGCCTTGAGCATCCGCAGCGCCGACAGACGCGCGGCGTCCTTGCTCTTCATCGCGGCGGCGATGTCAGCGTTGACTTTGTCGCGCAGCAACATCAGTGATCCTGATCGGAATCGCCGTAGGTGACGTGCCATTTCGCGGTGTCGTCATAGAACCCCTTCGGCACCTGCACGGAGTTGACCTTGACGTTCACCTCGAGCGTCGACTTCACGGCGAAGTATCCGTTGCGCCGCAGCGCACGCCTGAACGCGCCGTTCATCGCGTAGGCGCGCACCTTGTCCGCATCCTCCGCGCGCGCCGCGCGATCGACCCAGCGCAGCAGCGTTTTCATGCCCGCGACGTCGTCCGGGTCCGCGAGAAAATCGACGAGCAGCGTCACGCGCCCGAGCGGTTCGTGCATGTGGCGATACACCGCGTAGCCATGCACCTCGCCCATGCGCTTCAACGCCACAATCGAGTAGCGGACGTGCGGCGGCTCGATGTAGCGCCAGTTCAGATACCCCGCATCCCGTCGCACCGAGAGATCGAATTTCGGCGCGAGCCGTTCCCACAGCGCGGTGAACGACGAGTCGAAGCGGCGAATCGGCTCGCACTCCGCGCGCAGCGGCCGCGAGCGCGCGACGATGTTCACCAGCGGCCAGGTGATGGCCGAGACGAGACGATTGACCGGACGCGGCCATTGCGGGAGACGAACGGCGCGCCGCGTCAGCGGCTTCACCAGGCACGGCACGATGTGCGCATCGGGCCAGTGCAGATGATCGAGGAGCTTGCGCCCTTCGCTGGTCGCGCCGAGCGAGAGCACCGCGCCGCTGTTGCGATCCCACGTGCGGACCAGCGCCTCGCCGATGCCCTGGCGCCTGCGCTCGGGCGCGACCATTGCGTCGCTCCCCCACGCGCCTTCGACTTCGATGCCTTTGATCGAGACGCGCACCGGCAGCGTCGTGTAATGGCCGATGATCGTCGGCCCTTCACGCGCGACCCAGATTTCAGGCTGTCCCGACTGGTTGTAGGGATTTCTGCGATGCTGCCAGTCCCAGCGCAGGCGAAGCGCGTTGGCGGCGTCGGCGCCGTGCGTACGTCGATACAGGGTATCGACGCCGCGACGATCGTCCGGCTTGAAGCGATCGATTTCCGACACTCGGATTATTCCTGCGGGCGGACGGCTGTCGGGCCTTGCTGCGTCGGCTGCGGCGGCGTCGGCGTGACCACGCCGGGTCGCAGGGACGAACCGGCGGGAAGACCGAACGGATTGGCCGGCGTCGTCACGACGCCGGGCTGCTGCGCCTGCGGCGACCCCTCCGGCGAGATGGCGATCGGCGGCATCACCGGCGGATTGAAGATCGGCGCGCCGGCGCCGACGGGACGCGGCATCGGAACGGGACGTCCGAGCGGCACACCATCATTGAGTGGATTCCCCCGCGGCAGCTCACCGTCGTCGTTGCCGTTGTCATCGTCGGCCTGACGCGGAAGGACCGGCCTGATGATGCCCGCGGGACCGCCCTGGAACGGCGCGGCGGCGGTCGCCGGCGGCGGATTGCGCGGCGCGACGCTCGTCGGAAGAATCATGATGCGGTCGTACATCGACGCGCCCTGCGTGTCAGCCGCACGCGCGCCGAGCGCGTAGCCGCTCACGCTGCGCAGAATGATGTCGAGCGCCTGCCGCTCGGGCACGCCCTCGAGATCGAGCGTCAGCGGCGTGCCCGCGACGCGATCGCCGTTGACGATCTTCGTCCCGCCGATGCGCGCCCACTCCGCGAGGATCGTGCGGACCGGCACGTTCTGCGCGTGGAGCGTGACGCGGCCGCCGTCGATCTGCAGGCGCAGCGGCGCCTGCGCGTGCGCAAGCGCGGCGCAGCAGAGAACCGCGGTGGCGATGGAAATCCGGAATTTCATCAACACTCTATTGTACGGCCTGGGAGGCTAGTTCGCTCGCATGTGTTCGATGACCGACCGGATGATGTCGTCGAGCGCGAGCTTCGGCTCATAGCCCACAAATTCACGGATTTTCGAGATATCCGGCACCCTCCGCGGCATGTCCTCGAAGCCCGCCTCGTAGGCCTGGTCGTAGGGAACGTAGGTAATCGGCGAGCAGCTCCCCGTCATCGATTTGACGCGCGCCGCCAGGTCCGCAATCGTGACCTCGCCCATATTGCCGATGTTGAAAACCTCCCCGATGGCCCGCTTGTCGTGCGCGAGCCTCACCAGCGCGTCGACGACGTCGCCGACGTAGGTGAAGCTGCGCGACTGCGTGCCGTCGCCGAACACGGTGATCGGCTGGCCCGCGAGCGCCTGGCGGACGAACGTCGGCAGCACCATCCCGTACTGGCCGGTCTGCCGCGGCCCGACGGTGTTGAACAGCCGGACGATGACGACCGGCAGCTTCTTCTCTTTCCAGTAGGCGAGCGCGAGGAACTCGTCGATCAGCTTGCTGCACGCGTACGCCCAGCGATGTTTCGCCGAAGGGCCGAGGACCAGATCCGCGGCCTCGCGGAACGGCACATCCGTGCTCTTGCCGTAGACCTCGGAGGTGGACGCGATGAAGACCAGCTTCTTCTTCTTGTTCGCGTGCTTGAGGACGACTTCGGTGCCGTGCACGTTGGTTTCGATCGTGTGCACCGGCTGCTCGACGATCAGCTTCACGCCGACGGCGGCCGCGAGGTGAAACACGACGTCGCAGCGATCGATCAGCTCCGCGAGCAGCGGTTCGTTCGTGACCGAGTCGATCGTGTAGGAAAAACTCGGGCGGCGCTTGAGATGGGCGATGTTGTCGATCGATCCGGTCGACAGGTTGTCGAGCACGATGACCTCGTGCCCATCGTCGAGCAGCCGCTCGGCGAGATGCGATCCGATGAAACCGGCACCGCCGGTGATGAGCGTCTTCACGCGAGGATCTTTCCCTTCTGAAAGAGATCGACGGCGGAGCATATCCGCTCGACCTGCGCATCGGTCAAGCGCGGATGCAGCGGCAGCGAGAGGATTTCCGCGGCGAC
Source organism: Acidobacteriota bacterium (assembly GCA_003222635.1). Lineage (GTDB taxonomy): Bacteria > Acidobacteriota > Vicinamibacteria > Vicinamibacterales > UBA2999 > Gp6-AA40. The sequence continues at coordinate 5,350 of QHWQ01000186.1, forward strand.
GCGCGCGGCCACGGCGCAATCGGAACGCGTGAAGGAGGCGAACGCCGGTTGATCGGGCAGCGGCACGGGGTAATGAATCAAGGTCTCGATGCCCGAGGCGCGCAGGTGCGTCCGCAGCGCGGCGCGTTCGGACGACCGCACGACGAACAGATGGTAGACGTGTCCGCCGTCGCGCTCTTTCAACGGATGAATGGAGCCCGCGAGCCAGCGGCGATACTTCGCGGCGAGCGCCCGCCGACGCGCGGTCCAGTGCGGCAGCAGCGGCAGGCGCGCGCGCAACACGGCCGCCTGCAAATCGTCGAGGCGGCTGTTCACGCCCGCGTCGGCGTGCACGTAGCGATCGGTCTGGCCGCCGTTGCGCAGACGCCTGACGCGATCCGCGATCGCCGGATCGTTGGTGATCACGGCGCCGCCGTCGCCGAGCGCGCCGAGATTCTTCGTCGGATAGAAGCTGAACGCGCCGCCGGCGCTGTACGTGCCGACCGGCAATCCTTCGCAGCTCGCCAGATGCGCCTGGCAGCAGTCTTCGACGCGACGTCGGCGAACACCGGGGTCGCGCCGGCCATCAACACCGCGAGGCCGGTGTACGCCGCCGTGATCGCCGGCACGATCACCTCGTCGCCGCGCTGGACGTTGATGGCGCGCAGCAGCAGCGCGATGGCATCGGTGCCGTTGCCGACGCCCACCGCGTGCGCCGCGCCGCTCGCCGACGCGAACTCCGACTCGAACGCGTCCACCTCGGGCCCGAGCACGAACCAGCCGCGCGTGATGACGCGATCGATCGCCTCGCGCACCACGGCGGCGTCGTCGCCCGGCCGCAGATCGATGAATGGAATCTTCTCCGGCGTCACAGGCTCGCGACTTGTTCGCCGGTGGCGGGGACGTAGTGGGCGAAGTGCGCGCGGTAGAAGTCGAAGGTGCGCTTCAGCCCGTCGGCCAGCAGCGTCGTCGGCTTCCAGCCGAGGGTCGCGCCGATTTTCGACGAATCCGCGTAGAAGTCGCCGATGTCGATCGCCTTCTTGTCCGGCGGCCACGGCGTGCAGCGGAAGCGGCCCGAGCCGGCGGTGCGGATCATCAGCTCGACGAGCTCGCGATGGCGGATCGGCTCGAGACCACCAACGTTGAACGCTTCGCCGTTGGACGCGTCGCTGGCGCCCGCACGCAGGAACGCATCCACCGCGTCGTCGACGTAGACGAAGTCACGAAGCTGCGTGCCGTCGCCGAAGATCTGGACTTCCTTGTCCTCGAGCACGAGGCGGATGAACCAGGCAATGAAACCCTGGCGGCTGTGTTTCAGCAGCTGCCGCGGACCGTAGACGTTGGTGAGGCGCAGAGAGGAGGCGCGCACGCCGAACACGTTGTTGTAGACCAGATGGTAGTTCTCGCCCGCCGCCTTGTTGATGCCGTTGACGTCCGTTGGCCGCACGAGATGCGACTCGGTGACCGGCAGACTGTCCGGACGGCCGTAGATCTGCCGCGTGCCGGCGAACACCACCTTCACGGCCGGATTGTTGTGGCGGCACGCCTCGAGCAGCGTGAGCTGGCTGCGGCAGTTGATCTCGAGGTCGGTGTAGGGTTCCTCCATGCTGTCGATGTGACTCACCTGTCCCGCCAGGTTGAAGATCACATCCTGCCCCTGCACCAGGTAGTTCATCGTCGTCTGCTGACGGATGTCGGCGACGTTGACGCGGACGCGATTCTCGATGCCGTGGATGTTGAACAGGTTTCCGCCGTACGCCGGGATCAGCGAATCGACGATCAGCACGCGCGCGCCGAGCGTGACGAGCTGGTGCGCGAGGTTGCTGCCGATGAACCCGAGCCCGCCGGTGATGAGCACGGGCCGATCGCGATAGAACTCGCGATACGACGTCACGGCTTGGTCGATTCGGGCGAAGACGCGCCGCCGATCGTGGGGTTGCGGAAGAGGACCGGCGACGAGGTGCGGCCGCGGCCGAGTACCACCAGCTTCACCCAGAGGCGCAGCACGTCAACGCCCGTCCAGAAGACACGCCTGAAGTTGAAGAACTGCGAGCGGCCATGCAGCCGATGGTAGTGATGCACCGGCACCTCGACGACGCGGAAGCCGGCGTCCTGAATCTTCCGCATCATCTCCAGGCAGATGACGCCGGTATCTTTCTCCAGCTTGACGCGGTCGAAGATCTCGCGGCGCATCAGGCGGAAGTCGCAATCCACGTCGCGGATGCGCAGGCGGAAGAGAAACTTCACTGTGTAGTGATAGATCCGGCCGATGACGATGCGATGCCACGGATCGGAGCGGCTGATCTTGTAGCCGTTCACCATGTCGGCATCGGCGGTGAGGCTGTTCCACAGCACCGGCAGCTCCGCCGGATCGTACTGCGCGTCCCCGTCGGTGTAGGCGATGAGATCTTTCGTCGCGGTGGCGAAGCCCGTTCGCAGAGCCGCGCCGTAGCCGCGATTGCGCGGATGGTGAACGGCGCGCACGTTCGGATAGGTGCGCGCGAGGTCGTCGAGGATCGCTTTCGTCGAGTCCGAGCTGCCGTCGTTGACGACGATCACCTCGAAGTCGGGCGTCAGCGTGCTCGCCACCCGTACGGCGAGAATCACCAGGCTCGCGATCGTTCCACCGTCGTTGTAGGCGGGGAAGAACATGCTGAGCCCGGGTGGACGCGGCGGGCGCTGGTCTGCCATGGAACGCCTTATTTTAGTGCTATCTGGGACGCGCCGCGAGACGCCACGGCACGATCGCCGACTCGATGATCACCATGCCCGACAGCTTCGACGCGCCCTCGCGCCGCTCGACGAAGGTGATGGGCACTTCTGCGCATCGCAACCCCGCTCGCGTCGCATCGAAGGCGAGCTCGACGATGAACGCGTAGCCATCGGAGCGGATAGAGGCGAGCGGAAGCCGCTCGAGCGCCTCGCGCCGCCAGCAGCGGAAGCCGCTGGTGCAGTCGCGAATCGTCATGCGCGTAATTGCGCGGATGTACCGGTTGGCGAACGCGCTCAGCAGCCGGCGATGCATCGGCCAGTTCTCGATGCGGCCATCCTTGACGTATCGCGATCCAATCACGAAGTCGGCCTGCCCGGCGGCGTCGAGCAGGCGCGGAATGTCGGCAGGGTTGTGCGAGAGGTCCGCGTCCATCTGGCAGATGTGCGTCGCGTCGGTCCGGAGAGCGACATACATCCCGTCGATGTACGACAGACCGAGGCCGCGCTTGCCGCTGCGATGCAGCACTTGAATGCGCGCGCGATTCCGCGATGCATAGTGATCGGCAACCTCACCGGTTCCGTCCGGCGACGCATCGTCGACGATGAGAATGCGGAGAGCGGGCACCGCGAGCAGCTGGTCGAGGAGCAGAGGCAGATTCGCCCGCTCGTTGTAGGTCGGAACGATGACCAGCGGCCGCATGGGGATCTATTTTGGAGGAGCGTCGAACCGAAGCGACGCAATCTGCTCGGAGACGAGCCCGACGAGAAAGACGATCACGGCGAAGAGAATGAGGATGACGGAGCCGTTCGGGATCTTGCCGGTCACAATCATGTTTCCGACACCGTAGATCGAGCCGATCGCGAAGGAAAGCGCGCTCAGCGGCAGGAAGATTCGCAGCGGGCTGAAGAGCGTCACGATCTTGAGCAGGATCAGGAGGAAGCGCGTGCCGTCCTGTGCGAAGCGGATCTTGGAGTGGCCGCTGCGCGGACGGGCCTGAATCGGCTCGAACGCGACGTTGTACCCGGCCTTGATGAATGCGAGCGTCGTCGTCGTCGGCGTGGAGAAGCCGTTCGGCAGCAGGTGAATGAATTCGCGCAGGCATTCGGTGCGCGCACCGCGAAAGCCTGACGTCAGGTCAGGAATCGGACGGCTCGTCAGGTAGCTCGCGAGGTCGTTGAGCAGCGCGTTGCCCGCGCGCCGCGCCGTCGTCGCCTGCGTGGTTGCCGCGCGCGCCCCGATGACCAGATCGAACTCACCGAGACGCGCGGCGATGCGCTGCGCATCCTCAGGCGGATGCTGGCCGTCGGCGTCGATGATCAGGATGTATTCGCCGCTGGCCTTGCGAATCCCGCTCTTCACCGCTGCGCCGTTTCCCTTGTTGTAGGGATGCCGGATGACGCAGGCGCCCGCGTCGCGCGCCCGTGCCGCGGTGTCATCCGCCGAGCCGTCGTCGACGACGATGATCTCGCGCCAGGGGGCGGTGCGGCGCAGTTCCGACACGACGTCCGCGATGCTGTCCGCTTCGTTCATCGCGGGAATGACGATCGAGATGGCGGAGGGATCAGCCAAGCAGATGTTCGATGACGCCGTCCCACGTAATCGTCCGCGCGACGGACTGGCCGGCGCGGCCGAGACGCTCGGCGAGCGATCGATCGGCGAGCCTGTTGATGGCGGCGGCCAGCGCCATCGCATCGGCGTCGCAGACGAATCCGTTGACGCCGTCGCGGACGAATTCCAGTGGACCGCCTGAATCCTTGGCGGTGATAACGGGCCGCGCGGCGAGGAACGCTTCGAGCGTCACATATCCGTAGTCTTCGTCGAACGGCGCGTAGAGGACGCCTCGCGCGCCCGCGTAGAGATCCGCGACCGAATCGCCCCACACCGGCCCCTTGAACTCGATGCGATCGGCGGCGGGCGATTGAGCCGCTTCCCGTTCGAGCGCCGCGCGTTGCGACCCGTCGCCGACGATCACGAGACGGGTGGGCGGCGGGACGTGCGCCATCGCTCGAATGGCGAGATCCACGCGCTTGAGCGGCTCGAGTCGCGCCACCAGCAGTATGTCGCCGCCGTAGGGGCCGCTCCGCAGCCGGTCGGCGAGCGGCGGCGGATGATACAACGGCCGGGCGGCGACGCCGTTGAACCGCTGCACGCGGTCGGCCGTATTCTGCGCGTTGGTGACGATGCGCTCGCATTCGGCGAACATCTTCGAATCCAGCTCGGCGAGCCGCGCGCGCAGGCGCGTGTCCGCGTCGCTGCTGGTGAAATCGCTGTACGGCGTGCCGTAGAGATCGTAGGCGGCGCGGTGCTGGTGAATCAGCCAGACCACCTTGCGCGGATGCCGCGCGAACCAGGTCGGGAAGCGCGTCGCGATCAGCAGGTCGATGGGCCGCGCGTTGCTGCTCGACAGGTTCAGCATGCGCCAGGCGGCGGCCTCCTCGAGCAGTTCGTGTTTGCGGCCGTGAAACGGCAGCGCGACGCTCTCCGCCTCGTGGCCGCGTCTCCGCAGTTGCGTGACGAGCGACTGCGCGTGGAGCTCCGCGCCGTCGCGGACAAACGGCACGCGCGCCTCGGCGACGACGATTCTCATTGGATCGTCACACTCGTCGAGCGGCGCGGACCCTGCGGGTTCGCGGTAAGTTGGTCCACCACATTGTCCCAGGTGATGTGTGCTGCTACGCCGTGGCCACGAGCGCCGAGTTCCGCCGCGAGCGCGGCATCCTTCGCCAGCCTGTTCGCCGCGGCCGCCAACGCATCGGGCGTCGGCTCACAGACGTAGCCGTTCACGCCGTCGACGACGAACTCGAGCGTACCGCCGGAATCGTTCGCCGTAATGACCGGCTTCCGCGAGAGGAAGGCTTCGAGCGTCACGTATCCGTAGTCTTCCTGATACGGCGCGAAGAGCACCGCGCGGCACCCCGCGTACAACTCGATCAGCGCGTCGTCCTCCACGCGGCCGAGCAGCATGACGCGATCGCGCAGGCCGCGGCGCTCGATGTATTCGGCGAGCTCGTGGCGGATCGATCCGTCGCCGGCAATCAGCAGGCGCATCGACGCGGAGGTCTTTGCGAACGTATCGATCGCCAGGTCCACACGCTTGACGTGCTCGAGGCGCGTGACCGTCAGCACGTAGTCGCCGTAGGGGCCATCGTGCAGCCGCTGCGCGAGCTTCGGCGGATTGTAGAGCGCCTCGGACGCGATCGCGTTGTACTTCAGCATCCGTTCGGATACCGTTCGCGCGATGGTGAAGTGGCCGACGCACTCGCGCAGCATGCGCGTGTCGGTGTCGATCAACCGTTTGCGGAGCGCGACGTCGCGCGGCGTGTGCGCGAAGTCGCTGAAGCGCGTGCCGGCGAGCTCATACGCGGCACGATGCTGGTGCACGAGCCACAGGACTTTGCGCGGGTGGCGCGCGAAGTAGGTCGGGAACTTCGTCGCGATCACCAGATCGACGTCGCCGCCCGCGGCCTTCGTCACGTCGAGCAGCCGCCACGCGTCCGCGCCGGCAAGGATCTCGTCTTTCGGGGAATCGGTGAAGGGAACCGCGACGATCTGCGCGTGGTGGCCTCGCGCGGTCAGCGCCGCCGCGAGCTCGCGCACGAGAATTTCGGCGCCGCCGTGCACGAACGGCACCTGCGCCTCGAGGATCAGGATGCGGAGTGGCGTCACTCAGGTCGCGTGCCGGAAGTTGATGATATCGCCGTCCTGCACGATGTAGTCCTTGCCTTCGAGGCGGACCTCGCCGTGCTCGCGGGCAGCGTGCATCGAGCCGCGCGTGGTGAGCGCGTCGTAGGGCACGACTTCCGCGCGGATGAAGCCGCGCTGGATGTCGCTGTGGATTTCGCCCGCGGCGAGCTGCGCGCTGGTGCCGCGCGCGATCGACCAGGCTCGGCATTCGTCTTCGCCGACGGTGAAGAAGGAGAGGTAGCCGAGCAGGTCGTAGGTCGTGCGAATCACGCGGTCGAGGCCCGTTTCGGTCAGCCCGAGATCGGCGAGGAATGCTTTCGCATCGTCTGCCGCCAGCTGCGAGATCTCGAGCTCGATGCGCGCGCAGAGCGCTACGGCTTTCGTGGACGCATGCGCCAGGAAGGAGGTGAGTCCCGTCCTCTCCGCCGCGCGCGCGACGTCCGCGCCGACCTCCGCCACGTCGTTTTCATCGAGGTTGATGACCAGCAGGAGCGCTTTGGCCGAGAGGAACTGAAAGCCGCGCAGCAGCTTCAGGTCGTCGCCGGCCAGCTGCAGCGCGCGAAGCGGCGTGCCATGCTCGAGCGCGTCCTTGCAGCGCTGCACCAGCTCGCGTTCCTTCTGCAGCTCGGCGGACTTCCCGCGCTTCAAGTCCTTCTCGATCCGTTCGAGCCGCCGCTCGGCGACCCCGAGGTCCGCGAGAATCAGCTCGTCTTCCATCGTCTGCGCATCGCGGGCGGGATCGATCGAGCCGGACGGGTGTGGAATCGACGGATCGCGGAACGCGCGGACGACGTGGACGAGCGCATCGGCGTTCTTGTAGCCGGCGACATCGACGAGCGCCTGCGCGCCGGTGCCCGTGCGTCCGGCGACGATGATGTCGGTGAACTCCACCGTCGCAGGCACGCGTTTCCGCGGGTTGTACATCGCGGTGAGGTTGTCGAGCCGATCGTCGGGGACCTTCGAGATGCCGATGTTGACGTCGCCCTTGCCGCGGGGCGCGTCGTGAATGCTCGTCATCAACTGGAAGAGAGTGGTTTTTCCGCTGGAAGGAAGGCCGACGAGCGCCGCGCGCAGCATGAAGCCCCAGCCTACAACAGCTGCAGAAACCGCAACCTTGAGTCGCCCCATCACCCGAGTCGGAGTACGGCAGGTGGCATCACCCGACTCCGACTCCGTCACGGGGCGTCATCCGAGTCCGACTCCAAGTCGAACCTAAGGCGAAGTTCCCCGACACGTATCGACGACAAGGGTCGTTTGAAGATCCCGACGCTGTTCCGCGGCCTGATCCAGGACCAGCGCGGACCCGACGTGTTCGTCACGAGCGTGACCGGCGAATCGGTGCGCATCTATCCAATGAGCGTGTGGCTCGAGGTCGAGCAGCGGCTCTCGAAGATGCCCGCCAACCATCCCTCGCGCCTCAAGTTTCTCGATCGCGTCAGCTACTACGGCCAAGAGAGCGAGCTCGATGGCCAGGGACGCATCGTCGTCCCGTCGCTGCTGCGCGCGAGCGCGTCTATCGTCGGCGATGTACGCGTGTTCGGCAAGATCGATTACCTCGAGGTATGGAACGACGAGCGCTTCGCGCAGAAGCTGGCGCGCGATCAGTGGACGGACGATGACGGGTTGAAGCTGTCAGAGCACGGCATATGAGCCATGAGCCCATCGCACGAGCCCGTCATGGTCGCCGAAGTGCTCGAGCATCTCGAGCCGTCGCGCGGCGGTGTGTTTGTCGACTGCACTGCCGGCCTCGGCGGGCACGCGCGGGCGCTGTTGGCGGGCGGCGCCTCGCGGTTGATCGGGCTTGATCGCGATCCGGCGGCGGTCGACGCCGCGCGGAACGCGCTGAAGGACTTCGGCGAGGGCGTCGAGATCGTGCACGCGGACTATCGGCGCCTCAACGCCGTGCTCGACGAGCGTGGCGTGACGAAGGTGGACGGCGTGCTGGCGGACCTCGGGGTGTCGTCGATGCAGCTGGACGCGCCGGGGCGGGGATTCAGCTTTCGCCAGGACGATCCGCTCGACATGCGGATGGATACGACGGCCGGGCCCACGGCCGCCGACGCCATCCGCGACGTTGGCGAGCGGGAGCTGGCGGATCTGATTTACGAGTTTGGCGAGGAGCGCCACTCCCGGCGCATCGCCAGGGCCATCGTCGCCGCGCGCGAGCGGGCTCCAATCACCACCACGGGCCAGCTCGCCGACATCGTGCGGAGGGCGATCCCGCGCAAGGGGTACATGCGAATCGATCCGGCCACGCGGACGTTCCAGGCGATTCGCATCTGGGTGAACCGCGAGCTCGAGGGGCTGGATACGTTCCTCGGGGACGCGGCGCGCCGCCTGGCGATGAACGGACGGATGGCGGTGATCACGTTTCACTCGCTCGAGGATCGAGTTGCGAAGCACACGCTTCGCGCGCTGCAGGCGGAAGACTTCGGCCTGCGCATTCGGACCAGGCGCCCGGTGGTGCCGGGCGAGGCGGAAATCGAGCGGAACCCGCGGGCAAGAAGCGCGAAGCTTCGCGCGGCGGAGATCGGACGGGCGTCATGAGCGGCGAATTCGAGTACGCAATCAAGAAGGACGTGCGGAACAACCCCATCGTCCGCGAGGTCGATCGCGAGCGCCATGTGGAAATGTGGCGCTCGGTCGCCGTCGGCGTCTTCCTCGTCGCCGTCCTGCTCTTCTCCGCGTGGCAGCACTTCGAGCTGCTCCGTCACGGCTACCGCATCGAGGAGATGCAGAAGGAGCGTGCCGCCGAGGAGGAGATCAATCGCCACCTGCGCCTCGAGATCGACACGCTGCGCGCGCCGGCGCGGATCGAGCGGCTCGCCACCGAGCGGCTGGGCATGGTCGCGCCTGCCGCTGATGATGCGACGGTGATCGAGCGGGTGACCTCCACTCCGCCACCGCCCAAGTCTGTCGTCGCGCGCCGGTAAAGAAGGGGACCTATGGAGCCCGCCAACGCCTGGCGCACGACGCTGAAAAGCCGGATCGTCGTTGCGGCCGTTGGCCTGTTCGTCTGGTCCACCGGCATCGAAGCGCGGCTCGTCTACCTGCAGGTGTATCGCCATGCGGACCTGGTGGCGCGCGCCGAGCGACAGCAGCTGCGCACGGTCGCCGCATCGGGCAAGCGCGGCGAGATTCGCGATCGCCGCGGCCACGTGCTCGCCTACAGCGTGGATGCGGATTCGATCTACGCGGTGCCCACTGAAATCGCGAATGCGGATGAAGCGGCGGCCTCGCTGTGCGGCGCGCTCGACGACTGCTCGATCGCAGATCGCCAGACGCTCGCGGATCGCATCCGCCGCGGGCGCGCATTCGTCTACGTGCGGCGGCAGGTGACGCCCGATCAGGCGCGGCGCGTCGCTGCGCTGCAGCTCGAAGGCGTCGGGTTCATGCCGGAAAACCGGCGCTTCTATCCCAACAAGGAGCTCGCGGCGCACCTGCTGGGCTACGTCGGGCTGGACAACACTGGCCTCGCCGGCATCGAAGCGACGTATGACAATCTGATCAAAGGACACCCGGGCACGGTGCTCATTCAGACCGACGCCAAGCGTCAGGCATTCAGCCGCGTCGAGCGTCCCTCGACGACCGGCGCGGATCTCGAGCTGACGATCGACGAATACCTGCAGCACATCGCGGAGCGCGAGCTGCGGGCGGGCGTGGAGTACGCCGGCGCCGAAGGCGGCTCCGCGGTCGTCATGGATCCGCGCAGCGGCGCGATCCTCGCGCTCGCCAACTACCCGACGTTCAATCCAAACGCCTATCGCAACTTCAGCGACGACGCCCGCCGCAACCGCGCGATTCAGGATCTCTACGAACCGGGCTCGACGTTCAAGATTGTCACCGCGTCAGCGGCGCTGGAACAGAAGGTCCTCACGCCGGCGGATCTCGTCGACACCAATCCCGGCGTGATTCGATTCGGCTCGCGCATCGTCGATGAGGACAAGCATCACAACTACGGCGTGCTGTCGTTCACCGACGTTATCGTCAAGTCGAGCAACGTCGGCGCGATCAAGATCGGGCTGCGCGTCGGCGCGCAGCGCATGGGGATCTACGCGCGCCGCTTCGGCTTCGGCCATCCGATGTCGCCGGACTTCCCCTCGGAGAGCCCGGGCATCCTGTGGGATCCCGCGCGCCAGACCGAGAGCGCGCTCGCCTCGATGTCCATGGGCTACCAGGTGGCGGTGACGCCGCTGCAGATGGCGACGGCCGTCAGCGCCGTGGCGAATGGCGGCGAGCTGCTGCAGCCGCGCGTCGTCCGTGCGGTGACGCGCGACGGCGTTCGCACAGCGGTGCCGCGCAAGGTGCTGGCGCACGCGATCGAGCGCGAGACCGCCGCGGAAGTGACCGACATCATGGAGGCGGTCGTCGATCGCGGCACCGGACGCTCCGCGCAGGTCGAGGGCTACACGATCGCCGGCAAGACGGGCACCGCGCAGAAGGTCGAGAACGGGCGCTACTCGGGCACGGACTACAACGTCTCGTTCGTCGGCTTCGTGCCGTCGCGCAATCCGGCCTTCACGATCGTCGTGGTCGTCGATTCGCCGCACAAGGTGCCGCCGTATGGCGCGACCGTCGCGGCGCCCATCTTCAAGCGGATTGCGGGCGCCGCGCTGCAGCAGTACGGCGTGCCGCGATCAGTCAACCCGGCGCCGCCGGCGCTTGCCGTTCATCACGACGCAGACGATGAGCACGAGCAACCCCTCGACCTGGCTCGGGGCAAGCCCACGTCGACCACAGGTCTGACGCCGAACATCGTCACCGTCGATGGCAAGGCTCCGGGAACGGCAGCGGTTTTTCCGGACCTGCGCGGGCTGAGCGCGCGCGACGCGCTGCGCACGCTCGCGCGCCTCGGGATGACCGCTCGCCTCAACGGCGCCGGAATCGTGATTCGTCAGGTCCCTGCGCCCGGCGCGCCGGTCGATCGCGAGACGGCCGCGACGCTCTGGCTGGCCCGCCTTCGCACCGAGGCGACGGCGGGGGAAGAGCGGCACGTCGCTGCGACGCCATGACCGCTCGGGAGCTGCTGCGGGCGATGGCGCGGGAGCTGCCGGGCCAGCCGCCTGTGATTCCCGCGGACGCGGCGCTCGACGTGCCGTGCACGGGCGTGGCGTACGACTCGCGCAAGGTGACGCACGGGTCGGTATTTGTTGCACTGCCCGGTCAGAAAGCCGACGGCGCGCAGTTCGCGCCGCGGGCGATCGCATCGGGCGCGGTCGCGATCGTGTCGGAGCGTCCTGCACCAGCAGACGCAGGCGGGCCGTGGATCGTCGTCGGCAACGCGCGGCTGGCGCTCGCGTATCTCGCGGCGGAGTTCTTCGGGCACCCGAGCCGGCGGATGCAGGTGGTCGGCATCACCGGCACGAACGGCAAGACGACGACCAGCTATGTGGCGCAGGCCATTTTCGAAGCCGCGGGCACGCGCTGCGGCCTGATGGGAACCGTGACGTATCGGATTGGTGATCGCGAAATCGCCGCGACGAGAACAACGCCGGAAGCACCGGAGGTCCACGGCCTGATGCGTCAGATGCTCGACGCCGGCTGCGGCGCATGCGTGATGGAAGTGTCATCGCACGCGCTCGCGATGCACCGCGTCGATGGAATCCGCTTTGCTGCTGGTGTCTTCACGAACCTGACGCGCGATCACCTCGACTTTCATCAAGACATGGAATCGTACTTCGCCGCGAAGCGCCGGCTGTTCGAGATCCTGCCGGCCGACGCACCCGCGGTCGTCAACCTCGACGATCCGCGAGGCCAGTCGCTGACCGGTGTCGCAGGCAGGCCGGTGACCTACGCGATTCATCGCGACGCGGACGTGACGCCCGGCCCCCTGACGTTCGGTCTCGAAGGACTGACCTTCGACGTGCGCATGCCGGAAGGTATTGCGCACGTGCAGTCGATTCGAGGTCGCATCCTCGCCGGCCGACGACATCACGGTGGTCGTCGATTACGCGCACACGGATGACGCGCTCCGGAATCTGCTCGAGACCGCACGGCCGCTCGCATCGCGCCGGCTCATCACCGTCTTCGGCGCCGGCGGCGATCGCGACAAGACGAAGCGGCCGTTGATGGGGATGGTCGCCGCCCGCCTGAGCGACCTCGTCGTCATCACGTCGGACAACCCGCGCAGCGAGGATCCGGCGCGGATCATCGACGAGGTGATGCGCGGCGCCGAACCCGAGGCGCGGCAGCGGAATGCGGAGCTCGTGACGGTCGTGGACCGCCGCGAGGCGATCGCGCAGGCGATCGATCTCGCCACGGCAGACGATGTGGTGCTCATCGCGGGCAAGGGGCACGAGAAGTATCAGGAGATTGGCGGACGCATGACGCCGTTCGATGACGTTGCCGTCGCGCGTGAGGCGCTGGAGGCGCGGCGCGAGAGGTCGCGGGTCGGGTGAGCGCACTCGAGCTGACAGTTGGATGGGTGGCGGCCGCGGTCGCCGGCCGCATCGTGTCGGGCGATCCCGAGCAGGTGATCGGCAATATCGTCACCGACTCGCGAGGGCTGCAGACGGGTGATTTTTTCATCGCGCTGCGCGGGGCGCGGTACGACGGCCACGCGTTCGCGCACGACGCGCTCGGTGCAGGCGCCATCGGAGTGCTGGTCGAGACGAATTGGGCTGGTCGAGCGGGTGCGGTCGCCATCATCGAAGTCGGCGACACGACCGTGGCGCTGCAGGACCTGGCGCACGCGGTGAGGGAGGCGACGGAAACCAAGGTCGTCGCCATTACGGGAAGCGCGGGGAAGACGACGACGAAGGACACGATTGCGGAGTTTCTGTCCGTCTCGTACCGCGTCGTGAAGAACAAGGGGAACTTGAACAATCACATCGGTCTGCCGCTGTCGCTCCTGCAGCTGCGCGACAAGCCGGACGTGGCGGTGATGGAACTGGGGATGAATCACCCGGGGGAGATCAGCACGCTGGTGGCGATTGCCGATCCCGACGTCCGCGTCTGGATCAATGCCGGCGACGCGCACCTCGGCTTCTTTGCGTCCCCCGACGCCATTGCCGATGCGAAAGCCGAGATCCTCGAGGCCGCCGAACCGCACGACGTGCTGATCTGCAATGCGGACGATGAGCGGGTCATGGCGCGCGCCACACACTTTGCCGGCCGCACGGTGACGTTCGGCGAAGCGGCCGGGGCGACGGTTCGCGCAACCGACATCGAGGATCGCGGCATCGACGGAACGCGTGCGCGGATCGCGACTCCCGCCGGTGAGCGCGTGATCGACACGCCGCTGCTCGGACGCGGCAACCTATCCAACGTGCTCGCGGCAACCGCCGTCGCCCTCGAGTTCGGCATCCCGCTCGACACGATCGCCGCGCGTGCCGCGGGGCTGCGTGCATCGGATCGCCGGGGCGCCGTGCAGCGACTTCGCGGCGGCGTCACGCTGGTGGACGATTCCTACAACTCGAGCCCGGCGGCGTTGAGGCGCGCGCTCGAGGTGATCGCCAGCGACAGCCGCGCCGCGCGCAAGGTGGCCGTGCTCGGCGAGATGCTCGAGCTCGGCGCGCACTCGGAGGAGAAGCATCGCGACAGCGGGCGCGCCGCAGCGGCGGCAGGCCTGGCGGCGCTCTTCGCCGTCGGTGGACCGCCGGCGCGTGCGCTGGCCGATGCCGCCGTCGACGCCGGCATGCCGCGCGCGGACGTCGTCTACTTCGAGACGAGCGATGCCGCGGCCGCGCCGATCGCCGCGGCGCTTCGCGCCGGCGACGTCGTGCTCGTGAAGGGATCGCGAGGGACGAGGACCGATGTCATCGCCGATCGGATCGCAGAGGAGTTCGCCTGATGCTGTTTTACCTCCTCTATCCGCTCCGCACCTACGCGACGGTCTTCAACGTCACGCGCTACATCACGTTCAGGACCGCCGCGGCGAGCCTGACCGCGCTGGCGCTGAGCCTCCTGCTGGGTCCGTGGATGATCCGCAAACTGCGCGACTTCCAGATCGGCCAGGTGATCCGGCAGGAAGGTCCGCAGTCGCACCGCGCGAAGGCGGGGACGCCGACGATGGGCGGTCTGCTGATTCTCACGTCAGCGCTCGTGCCGACGCTGCTCTGGGCGGATCTCTCGAACGCGTACATCTGGATTGCCGTGCTCGCCACGGCCGCATTCGGTGGGGTCGGCTTCGCCGACGATTACCTGAAGATCGTGCGCCGCTCGCATCACGGATTGATCCCCCGCTACAAGATGGGCGGGCTGGTTGTCGTCGCCATCGCGGTTGGCGTCGCGGTGCTGCTGCTCTCGCAGCAGAATCCGCCGCTCTACAACACGCGTCTCATCTTCCCGTTCTTCAAGAATCTGATTCCGGATCTCGGGTGGTTCTACGTCGTGTTCACCGTGCTCGTGCTCGTCGGCGCCAGTAACGCGGTGAACCTGACGGACGGCCTCGACGGTCTCGCCATCAGCACGTTCGCCGTCTCGGCGGCGGCGTTCACGGCGCTCGCCTACGTCACCGGCCACGCGGTGCTCGCGCAGTACCTGCTGCTCGTGCGCTTCGCTCCCGCGGGCGAGTTGACCATCTTCTGCGGGGCGCTGGTCGGCGCCAGCCTCGGCTTCCTCTGGTACAACTCGTACCCCGCCGACATCTTCATGGGCGACGTCGGCTCGCTCGCGCTCGGCGGCGCGCTCGGCACGGTCGCCATCCTGATCAAGCAGGAGCTCCTGCTGCCGATCGTCGGCGGCGTCTTCGTCATCGAGGCGCTCTCCGTGATCATCCAGGTCGCCTCGTTCAAGCTCACGGGGCAGCGCGTCTTCAAGATGGCGCCCATCCATCACCACTTCGAGTTGATCGGCTGGAGCGAGCCGAAAGTCATCGCGCGGTTCCTGATCATGGCCATCATCTTTGCGTTGTTCAGCCTGACGACGCTGAAGCTGCGGTGATGGTGTGGAGGCGACTGGCTTCACGGTGCGTGGACGCAGAATCGTCGTGGTCGGCGCGGCGCGCAGCGGCATCGCGGCTGCGGAGCTCGCCGCAAGGAAAGGCGCGCGCGTGCTGCTGACCGAAACGCGCGACACCTTCGACGCCGCGGATCGCCTGCGCACGCAGGGCATCGAGTTGGAGCTCGGCGGCCACACGGCGGAGACGCTCGCGACCGCGGATCTGATCGTCACGAGCCCCGGCGTGCCGACGGAACAACCGGTGTTCGACGCAGCACGTGGGAAAGGCGTGGAGACGATCGGCGAGCTCGAGTTCGCCTCGCGCTGGATCACGGGCCGCGTGATCGCGATCACCGGCACGAAAGGGAAGTCGACGACGACAACGCTGATCGGACGAATGCTGGATGCGGCCGGACAGAAGGTGCTCGTCGGCGGCAACATCGGCACGCCGCTGAGCGCGCAGGTGGAGCACTCCACCGCCGACACCATCCACGTCGTCGAGACGAGCAGTTTTCAGCTCGAGACGACAACGACGTTTCATCCGTGGATTGCGGTATGGCTCAACTTCGCGGATGACCACCTCGACCGGCACCCGACAGTGGACGCGTACGCGGCAGCGAAGGCGCGGATCTTCGCGAACCAGACCACGAACGACTGGGCGGTGCTCAATGCGGACGACGCGGCGGTGCTGGCGCATGCGCGCGGCGCCGCGGCGCGCCGGGAGCTCTTTTCGCTCGAAGGCGGCCTGGCCGACGGCGTCGTCATCGATGGCGATGCCATCGTCCGCCGCGCCGGAACGGACGTCGAGCGGTTGATTCCGCTGCCGGCGGTGCAGCTCACCGGGCGCCACATGTTGAACAACGTGCTGGCGGCCGCCGCGGCGTCGCACATCGCCGGCGTGCGAGCCGCGTCGATGATTGCGGCGCTCGATCGATTCCACGGCCTGCCGCACGTGATGGAGCCGGTCGCGACCGTGCGTGGCGTCAGGTTCGTGAACGACTCGAAGGCCACCAACGTCGAGGCCGCGCGCCGTTCCATCGAGAGCTTCGACCGCGGCGTGGTGGCGATTATCGGTGGGCGCTACAAGGGCGGCAATTTCGGCGAGCTTGCCGATGCGCTCGAGACGCGCGGTCGCGCGGTGATCGCGATCGGCGAGGCCGCATCACGCGTGCGCGACGCGCTCGCCTCAACGGTGCCCGTCATCGAAGCGAAGTCGATGCGCGAAGCGGTGGAGCGGGGCTACGAAGCCGCGAAGCCTGATGGGGTCGTGCTGCTGGCGCCGGCCTGTTCGAGCTTCGACTGGTTTCGAGACTACGCGGAACGTGGAGAGGCTTTTCAGGAGGAAGTGAAACGGCTGCGGGAGCAGTGAGCTGTCGTCAGTCGGCTCGAGCGAGTGGGAGCCTACCGCTGGGAACGCAGACTACCCCGGTCTGCGAGGTGGGTGTCCCATTCCACGAGCCGCACTGGCGACTGCTGACTGCTCTCCGGATCCTAACGGATCGCGGTCGAAACCGCGCGCACGTGTTTTCGGTCGATACAGGGTGTTCCTTTATGGAACCCCGGAAGGACTGATTGGCCCGGAAGCTGAAGATCGACAGAGTCCTCTTCACCGCGACGCTGCTGCTCGTCTGCGTCAGCGTCGTGATGGTCTACAGTGCGTCGGCGGTCGTCGCGCTCGAACGCTTCCAGCAGCCGTATCTCTTCCTCACCAAGCAGGCGCTCTGGAGCGTCCTCGGCCTCGCGGTGCTCCTCGTCTCGACTCGCGTCGACTACCGCACCTATCGCAACGAGGCGTTCATCTGGTCGCTGCTCGGCGTGGTCGTGTTGATGCTCGTTGCGGTGCTCTTCAGCGCGCCGGTCAACGGGACGCGTCGCTGGTTCGGCGTCGGCGGCCTCGGCATCCAGCCGTCGGAGCTCGCGAAGATCGCGTGCGTCTTCTTCACGGCGCTGATCCTCGAGCGCCGCATGCACCGCATCGACGACCTCTCGTACTCGCTGCTGCCGATCGGGCTGATCATCGGCCTCATCGTCGCGCTGATCCTGCTGCAGCCCGACTTCGGCACCTCGATCGCGCTCGCGCTGGTCGTCGCGGTGATGATCTTCGCCGCGGGCCTTCACTATCGATACTTCGTCGGGCTCGCGCTCGTCGCGCTGCCGGCGATCTATCTCGTCCTCGTCGCCGCGCCCTATCGCCGTCGCCGCCTGCTCGCGTTCTGGGATCCGTGGGCCGATCCGCTCGGCGATGGCTTTCAGATCATTCAGTCGCTCGTCGCGGTCGGCACGGGCGGCGTGTTCGGCCGCGGTCTGATGGGCGGCGTGCAGAAGCTGTTCTACCTGCCCGAACCGCACACGGACTTCATCTATGCCGTCATCAGCGAGGAGCTCGGACTGATTGGCGCGACCGCGATCCTTCTCTGTTTCTGCGTGATCGCGTGGCGCGGACTGCGCATCGCCGCGCGCGCGGAGGACACGTTTGGATCGTTCGTCGCGCTCGGGCTGACGACGATGATTGCGGCGCAGGCGTTCGTGAACATCAGCGTGGTGCTCGGGCTGATGCCGACGAAAGGAATTCCGCTGCCGCTCGTCAGCTTTGGGGGATCGTCGCTGCTGATCAACCTGCTCGGAATGGGTGTGTTGTTGAACATTTCACAGCACGAGTCGGCTGAGGCATGAGGGAGTGCGAAGGGTGCGAAGGGTGCGAAGGGTGCGAAGGGTGCGAAGGGTGCGACGGTGCGTCCGAGGGTGCGAAGGTTCGAACATTCGCACGGTCGCACCGGAGCAGCGTCAGTGAGCCTGTCGGTCCTGATCGCGGGCGGTGGGACGGGCGGGCATCTGTATCCGGGAATTGCGGTGGCGCGCGAAATCAGGGCGCGCGTACCGGACGCGCAGATTGCATTCGTCGGAACCGCGGCGGGCATCGAGTCGCGCGTCGTGCCGCGCGAGGGATTCACGCTCGAGACGATTCGCAGCGCGGGGCTGAAAGGCAAATCGGTCGCATCGCTCGCGCGCGGCGTCGGTCTTCTGCCTCTGAGCGCGATGGATGCGTGGAGCGTGGTGTCGCGGCGTCATCCGTCGATCGTGATCGGCGTGGGCGGCTACAGCTCGGGGCCGGTCGTGCTGCTGGCGGCGCTGCGCGGCATCCCGACGCTGTTGATGGAGCAGAACGCGATGCCGGGCGTGACCAATCGCCTGCTCGCGCGGTTCGTGAAGGCGGCGGCGGTGACCTACGACGAGAGTTCGCGGTTCTTTGCGGGACGGGCCTTTCTGGCGGGCAATCCGGTGCGGCCGGAGTTTCTCGGAGGGATGCATGACGAACATGGTTCGCCGCGCGAGGGCAGTGCGGCTCGGGTCCTAGTCTTTGGCGGCTCTCAGGGCGCGCACGCGATCAACATGGCCATGGTGGAGGCAGCGCCGCGGCTGGTTGCCGCCGCACCAGGTCTGGCGATTACGCATCAAACCGGGGAGCGGGATCTGGAAATGGTCAGGGACGGATACCGGCGCGCAGGCCTCCAGGCTCGCGTCGAACCGTTTCTGTACGCCATGGACCGGGAGATGAGAGAAGCGGATCTGGTCGTCAGCCGTGCCGGCGCGACGACGCTCGCGGAGCTCACCGCGGCGGGACGGCCGTCGATCCTGATTCCGCTGCCGACCGCGACCGACGATCACCAGCGCAAGAACGCCGAGGCGCTGGTCGTCAAAGGCGCGGCGCGAATGATCGAGCAGGGATCGCTGTCGGGCGAGCTGCTGGCGACGGAGATTGTCGCGCTCGCGCGCAACGCGGCGGATCGCGTCGCGATGAGCGCGGCAGCGCGGCGGATGGCCAGGCCCGATGCGGCAAAGGTCATCGTCGATCGGCGGCGCGGCTGGAAGAGCGGTTCGGCGTACAGGTGCACGAGGGGCACCGCGCGGACAACGTCGGCGAGGCGCAGGTGGTGGTCTTCTCGTCGGCGGTGAAGCCGGGCAACCCCGAGATCGTCGAGGCGAAGCGGCGCGGTATCCCGGTGATTCCGCGCGCCGAGATGCTCGCCGAGCTGATGCGGCTGCGGTTCTCGATCGCGGTCGCCGGCTCGCACGGCAAGACGACGACGACCTCGATGATTGCGGTGGCGCTCGAGCGGGCGGGCGTGGATCCGACGGCGGTTATTGGCGGCCGGTTGAGCGCGTTCGGCAGCAACGCGCGGCTGGGGAAGGGCGAATACCTCGTCGCGGAGGCGGATGAGAGCGATCGGTCGTTCCTGGTGCTGTATCCGACGATCGCGGTGCTGACCAACATCGATCGCGAACACATGGAGAGCTACGGGAGCTTCGAAGACTTGCAGCAGGCATTCGTCGACTTCGGCAACAAAGTTCCCTTCTACGGGACCGTCATTGCCTGTTCGGACGACGAGGCCGTTGCGTCGATCTTGCCGCGTTTGAACCGTCCGCTCGTCACCTATGGGCTGGAAGGGCGGGTAAGGCGGGCGGGACCGGTGGGGGAAGAGCACGAAGAGCGGCGCAAGGGGGTTCACATCGAGGCGAGCGAGATCGAGATCGGTGCGTTCGGCGGCAGGTGCGTGGTCGTGCTGAGCGATCGCGATCGCCGCGAGCGGCTCGGCGAGCTGCGGCTGCGCACGCCTGGACGTCACAACCTGCAGAACGCGCTGGCCGTCGTTGCCGTGGCCGATCGACTCGGCATCGATTTCAAGACGGTCGCGTCGGCGCTGGCGGATTTCATGGGCGCCGAGCGCCGGTTCGAACAGCACGGTGAGGCCGATCGCGTGCTCGTCGTTGACGACTACGGTCATCACCCGACCGAGATCGCGGCGGTACTCGCGGCCGCCCGCGCGACGTTGAATCGCCGTCTGGTCGTCGCGTTCCAACCGCACCGCTATACGCGGACGCAGCAGCTGATGGAGGCGTTCGGCCCGGCGCTGCGCGATGCGGACGAGATCGTGCTCACGGACATCTACGCCGCGAGCGAGGAGCCGATCGCCGGTGTCACGATCGACGCGCTCGCCGAGGCGGTGCGACGTGCGTCGGGCCGCGCGGTTCATCTCGCCAGGCGCCTGGAGGACGTGATTCCAGAGGTGTTGAAGCTCGCGCGCCCTGGCGATGCGGTCATCATGCTCGGCGCCGGATCGATCGGGACGCTGCCGGTGCAGCTCGTCGATGCGCTGAGGCGGCGCGAGGGGAAACGCTGATGCCGGTCTCCGCACCAGCCGATCGCCGCTTCCGCCGCGCGCACGTCACGCCCGCGCGCAGGCGGCGGTGGCTCGTCTTCTCGCGGTGGAAGGTGGGCCGGGCGGCGCTGCTGGCCGCGCTGCTGCTGTCTGTCGGCTACCGCGGGGTGCGGGACGTGCTGCACGCGGACGCGCTCACCATCACGCGCATCACCGTGAGCGGCAACTCGCGTCTGTCGAAGGGAGAGGTCGTCGCGCTCCTCGACGGCATCCGCGGCGCCAGCATGCTCACGGTCGACATCGAATCGTGGCGGCAGAAGCTTCTGAGCTCGCCCTGGGTCGCCGATGCGACGATTCGCCGCGTGCTGCCCGGCACGGTGAACGTCGTCATCTCCGAGCGGCAGCCGACGGGCATCGGGCGCGTCAACGACGACCTGTATCTCATCGACGATCGCGGCGGCATCATCGATCAGTACGGACCGAACTACGCCGAGCTCGACCTGCCGGTGATCGACGGGCTTGCCGCCGCGCCGCGCGACAGCGGTCTGCTCATCGACGAGGCGCGCGCCGCGCTCGCCGCGCGCGTGCTGACGGCACTGCAGGCGCGGCCGGCGCTCGCCAGGCGTGTCTCCGAGATCGACGTGAGCGATGTGCGTGACGCGGCGCTCATTCTCAAGGGCGACACGGCGCTGGTGCGCGTCGGCTCCGAGCAGTTCGCCGAGCGGCTGCAGTCGTATCTCGATCTCGCGCCGGCGCTGCGCGAACGCGTCGCGGCGATCGATTACGTCGATCTGCGGTTCGACGAGCGCGTCTATGTCAGGCCTGCGCAGGGTAGGGCCGGACCGGGCAGGCCGGGTCCTTTCGGACCCGGCAGATGAAGGGGAACTCATTGGCGCGCAGAGAACGCTATCTCGTGGGCCTTGACGTCGGCACCTCGCGCGTCACCGCCGTCGTCGGCGAAAGCATGGACGACGGCACGCTCGACGTCGTCGGTATCGGCGGAGCGGAGTCGCGCGGCATCAAGCGCGGCGTGGTCGTCAACGTCGACGCGACGGTCGATTCGATCAAGAAGGCGATCGAGGAAGCGGAGCTGATGGCGGGCGTCGAGATCGATTCGGTCCACCTCGCGCTGTCAGGGCCACACATCAAGGGGTTCAACAGCCGCGGCGTCATCGCCGTGGCCGGCAAGAACCGGGAGATCACGCGTGACGATGTGCGGCGGGCGATCGATGCGGCCAAGGCGGTCGCGCTGCCGACGGGCCGCGAGATTCTGCACGTCCTGCCGCAGGACTTCGTCGTCGACGAGCAGGATGGCATCGGCGCGCCGGTCGGCATGACCGGTGCCCGCCTCGAGGTGAACGTGCACATCGTCACGGGCGCGATCTCGTCGACGCAAAACCTCGTCGCCTGCGTGAACCGCGCCGGCGTGACGGTGACCGACACCGTGATCGAGCAGCTCGCGGCGTCGGAGTCGGTGCTGACGCAGGACGAGAAGGAGCTGGGCGTCGCGCTCGTCGACATCGGCGGCGGCACCGCGGACCTGGCGATCTTCGAGCGCGGCAGCCTGTGGCACACGGGCGTCGTCGCGGTCGGCGGCGATCACTTCACCAGCGACATCGCGGTCGGCCTGCGCACGCCGATTCCCGACGCGGAGAAGGTGAAGCGCAAGAGCGGATGCGCGCTCTCGTCGATGGTGGACGAAGAAGACACCATCGAGGTCGCGAGCGTCGGCGGACGCAAGCCGCGGCTGATGGCGCGGCGCATCCTGTCGGAGATTCTGCAGCCGCGCGCCGAGGAAATCTTTCACCTGGTGTGGGACGAGATTCGCCGCGCGGGATACGAAAAGGCGCTCAACTCCGGCATCGTGCTCACCGGCGGCGGATCGATTCTCGAAGGGATGCCCGAGATCGCCGAGCAGATCTTCGATCTGCCGATTCGCCGCGGCGCGCCGATGGAGGTCGGCGGCCTGGCGGATCACGTCAGCAGTCCGGCGTTTGCGACGCCGGTTGGACTGGTGCTGTATGCACATCGCAACCGCGAGCCGGAGGCGGCGCGCGTGGGAGCCGGCGCGTTCGGCCGGATGGCTGGGAAGCTCAGAGGAATTTTCAAGGAGTTCTTTTAACGGAGGCGACATGAAGAAATCCGAGGAGCGCGAGGCACAGGAGCTCCGGCTGACGCTCGACCCCGCCGCGCGGCGCGGCGCGAAGATCAAGGTGATCGGCGTCGGCGGCGGCGGCAGCAATGCCGTGAACCGCATGGTGGAGGTCGGCCTCACCGGCGTCGAGTTCATCGTCGCCAACACGGACGCGCAGGCGCTCGACCACAGCAGGGCGGCGATGAAGCTGCAGCTCGGTCAGAAGCTGACCAAGGGGCTCGGCGCCGGCGCGGATCCGAACATCGGACGGCAGGCCGCACTCGAGGACACCGACATGATCATCAGCGCGCTGTCGGGCG
>QHWQ01000187.1 GCA_003222635.1 Acidobacteriota bacterium
ATCTCGGCGCGTTTGACCACAATGAGGTGCCCGTAACCAACGGGCACCTCTTCTTATACATGGTTGAGCAGTGCAGAAGATACGGTCGGATGAAGGACCCAGCAAGCTTCTGCGACATCAACTAAACGGTGAGCCAGGGGCGATGCTCCAAAGTTTCTAGGCCAAGGTGCGCGCTTTGGCCGACCTGACAATTTGCAGTAATCCGCAAATTTCTGATCTCCGGATTTGACAATCTTTGTCAGCATTCGTAGTTTGAAGAGTCGGGGATCAACGAACTAAGCCATTGAAGTTCAAGAGCTTAGGTACCGATAACGGTTCATGGCTGTGGTTGGCACCGGCGTTGCCTTCTAGCCCGACGGTTCCCGGAGGCGCCGTGTCGGAGCGGCGAACGGAAATTCAAGGGCGGGCCATCCGGCCCGAGCGCTTTCAAGGAGAGAACACAGTGAAGAGAATGAGCAAGAACGAGGGCTTCACCCTTATCGAGCTGCTGATCGTCGTGGCGATCATCGGCATCATCGCGGCGATCGCCGTTCCCGGCCTGCTTCGTGCGCGTATGTCGGGCAACGAGTCGTCGGCGATCGGTTCGATGCGCGCGATCAACAGCGCGCAGGCCAGCTACTCGTCGGCGTGCGGTCAGGGCGGATACGCCGCCACCCTCACGATTCTCGGTACGGCGTGCGGCGCCGGCGGCACGCAGGGGTTCATTTCGCCGGACATGAATCCTGCGACGAAGGGCGTCACCGTCAAGGGCTCGGGCGTCAGCAAGAGCGGGTATGACACCGACATGGTCAAGGCCGGCGCGGCCGGCCCGAACGACGGAAACGGCGTAGGGACCTTCACCGATTACACTGCCACTTCCGTCCCGACGAACCTGGGATCAACCGGCCAGCGCGGCTTCAACACCAACGCGGCTGGCACGATCTTCGTTGACCCGAACGGCACCGCCACGGGCACGACGCCGCTTCAGTAAGTCACCATCTCGACGCGTTTGACCACAATGAGGTGCCCGGGTAACCAACGGGCACCTCTTCTTATAGATGGCTGAGCAGTGCAGAAGATACGGTCGGATGAAGGCTTCACGCTTATCGAGCTGATCATCGTGGTGGCGATCATTGGCATCATCGCCGCCATCGCGGTGCCGGGCCTGCTTCGCGCCCGCATGTCGGCCAATGAAGCCTCGGCTATCGCATCGCTTCGCGCCCTCCACAGCGCCCAGTCGACCTACTCGTCGAGTTGTGGCCAGGGCGGATATGCGACAAGCCTCACCGTCCTTGCGTCTCCCTGCAATGCCGGCACGGGATTCATTTCCCCGGACCTCAACCCCATCGCCGTCGGTGTGACGAAAAACGCGGGGGGGACTGGAGTGTTGAAGAGCGGATATAACATCGATTTGGCGGGCACTGGCGGACCGGGTCCGATCGACGGGACCGGCAAAGCGACCAATAACGACTACCTGGTCACAGCGGTTCCCCAGACCACCGGAGCGACGGGACAGCGCGGTTTCAACCTGACTGCATCCGGCACGATCTTCCAGGATCCGGCAGGCGGCGCCGCCGGGACGATTCCCATCAACTGACGGTCCGTCGAGCCGGGGCAATCTGGTAGGATGCCCCCGAGGCTCACGCTCCTATGACGAAGTACGCACGGCCCATCATCCTGGTCCTCGCGCTGGCGGCGCTCGGCGCGTCGATTGCCGCACTCTACGTGCACTACCGCATCCTTAAAGACCCGACTTATAGCAGCTTCTGCGACATCAGCGAGACGGTGAGCTGCGAGGCCGTGCTGCAGAGCTCGTACGCGACGGTGCGCGGCATGCCGGTCGCCGCCGGCGGCGTCATGTGGTCGGTGCTGATCCTCCTCATCGCCGCGCGGGGGATGCGTCGCGACAATGCGGATGCCTATGCGGCCGCCGCGGGCTACATCTTCGTGCTGGCAACCGTGGCGCTGTCCGCGGTCCTGTATCTCGGGTACGCGTCGTTCTTCGTCATCGGCAAGGCATGTCCGCTGTGCATGACGATGTACGTCGCGGTCGTCGGCATCTTCCTGATCTCCGGCGGCATCTCGATGACGCTCAGCGCGCTGCCGGCACGGCTGCCGCGCGACGTGCGCTCGATTGCGGGAAGCCCGACGGCCGCGGTCCTGGCGATCCTCTTCATCATCGGATCGGTCTCGCTGCTCGCGTTCTTCCCGCACGCCGAGGAGCAGACGGTCACGGCGAGCGGCGAAGTGTACACGCCGCCGACCGAGACGATCGATCCCGATCAGCTCGCGGAATTCAACAAGTGGATCGATTCGCAGCCGCGCGTGAACGTGCCCGTGCCGGCCAACGGCGCGCAGGTGCTCATCGTCGAGTTCCTCGACTACCAGTGTCCGTCGTGCCGCCAGGCGTACCTCGAGTACAAGGGCATCGTCGCCAAGTATCAGAACGATGCGAAGGTGCGATTCGTGTCGATGGACTTTCCGCTCGACTCGGAGTGCAACACGGCGGGCATCCATCCAGCGGCGTGCGAAGGGGCCGCGGCTGTCCGCATGGCGAAGGCAAAGGGGAAGGGCGCGGAGATGGCGGACTATCTCTTCTCGAACCAGGAGAAGATGACGCCGACGTGGGTCAAGGACAGCGCGAAGCAGGTCGCGGGCATCACGGACTTCGACGCGGAGTATCCGAAGGTACTGGACCAGGTGCGCGCCGACGCGGCGCTCGGGCGTCAGCTCGACGTGCAGGGGACGCCGACCTTTTTCGTCAACGGCATCAAGGTGAACGCGCTGCGTCCGGTTTTTTTCGAAGCGCTCATCGAGCACGAGCTCAAGAAGGCGGGCGCTTCCTAATGTGAATGGACGCGATTAGGACCGAAGCACTTACCAAGCACTACACGGTCGGGTTCTGGCGTCCGCGGCCGTACGTCGCCCTCGACGGGCTGACCCTGCAGGTGCAGACGGGAGAGGTGTTCGGCTTCCTCGGCCCCAACGGCGCCGGCAAGACGACGACGTTGAAGCTGCTGATGCAGCTGATCTTCCCGACGTCGGGACGCGCCGACATTCTCGGCAAGCCGGCCGGCGACATCGACGTCAAGCGCCGCATCGGCTACCTTCCCGAAAATCCGTACTTCTACGACTACCTCACGGCGCAGGAGCTGCTCGAATACTTCGCGTCGCTCTTCGGCTATTCGCCGGCGGAGCGCCGCACGCGCGCGAGCCGGCTGCTCGACGAGGTCGGCATCGGCGCCGAACGCCGGCTGCAGCTGCGGAAGTTCTCGAAGGGGATGCTCCAGCGCGTCGGCATCGCGCAGGCGCTGATCAACGAACCGGAGGTGGTGTTTCTCGACGAGCCGATGTCGGGCCTCGATCCGATCGGGCGCCGCGAGATTCGCGAGATGATTCTGCGCCTGCGCGATCGCGGCTGCACCGTGTTCTTCAGCTCGCACGTGCTGGCGGACGCGGAGACGCTCTGCAGCCGCGTCGCGATCATGGCGAAAGGACGTCTGGTCACCGCCGGCGCGCTCTCGGACATGCTCGCCTTCCAGGTGCGCGGGTGGGAGCTGGTGGTCAGCGGCCTGACCGACGCGGTGCTCGCCGCGGCGAAAGCGCGCGGCGATGTGATGCGCGTGACGATGGTCGGCCCCGCGCGCCACGCGCTCGACCTGCCGCTCGATCCGCCACCCGAGAAGACACTGGCCGCGCTCATCGCGCAGGGCGCATGTCTGGTGTCGCTCACGCCGATCCGCGATACGCTCGAGGACTTCTTCGTCCAGCAGGTGAGCGGCGCGGGCGGCTCGCGCTTCCGGGAGTCCGCATGAAAGTGATCGGCCTCGTCGCGGTCAACGTCTTCAAGGAGTCGGTGCGCGACAAGGTGCTCTACAGCATCGTCGCCTTCGCGGTGATGCTGATGTCCACGACCTACTTGATCGGACAGCTGACGGCCGGTCAGGACATCAAAATCATCAAGGACCTCGGCCTCGCGTCGATTTCCATCTTCGGCCTGCTCATCGCGATCTTCATCGGCATCGGGCTGGTGTGGAAGGAGGTCGAGAAGCGCAGCATCTACACGCTGCTGCCCAAACCGATGCGGCGGCAGGAATTCCTGCTCGGCAAGTACTTCGGCCTGGTGCTGACGCTCGTCATCAACATCGCCGTGATGACGGCCGCCTTTTACCTGGTGCTCGCGTTGATGCGGCTGCTCGAACCGGGGATCGACGCCGTGTCGGCGGCGCCGGCCACCGATGCCGCCATGCTGAAGGCGATTGCGCTGGTCGTGGTGGAGCTGATGCTCGTCACGGCGATTGCGCTCTTCTTCTCGACGTTCTCGAGCCCGTTCCTCTCCGCGCTGCTGACGGCGGGCCTGTGGGTGGCCGGCCACTTCAACAGCGACCTGCGCAACTTCGGCGCCGTGGTGGCATCGCCGACGCTGGCGCAGCTGACGCGTGCGATGTATTACGTGCTGCCGAACTTCTCCGCCTTCGACGTCAAGTCGCAGGTCGTGCATGCGCAGGCCGTGCCCGCCAGCTATGTGGCGCTGACCTGCGCCTATGGCCTCACCTACATCGCGCTGGTGCTGGTCGGCGCGGCCGCCATCTTTGCGAGGCGCGACTTCAAGTGACGATGCGTGCCGCCATCGCGGCGATGGTGTTGCTCGGCGTCGCGGTGGTGGGCCTGCAGGCGCTCGACGATCGTGCCCGCGCGGCGCTCGTGCCGCAGGAGGCGGCGGCCGATCTGCTCTACGTCCAGTCGCCCGACGTGCTGACGCGCGCGTCGCTCTCGTACACCGCGCTCGTGGCCGATCTGTACTGGATTCGCGCGGTCCAGTACTACGGCGGGATGCGGCTGTCGAACGGCGAGAAGAAGTACGATCTCCTGTATCCGCTGCTCGACCTGACCACGTCGCTGGATCCGCGTTTCGACATCGCCTACCGCTTCGGCGCGATTTTTCTCGCGGAGGACTATCCGGGCGGCGCCGGCCGTCCCGACCTGGCCATCGCCCTGCTGCAGAAGGGGCTGCGCGCACAGCCAGGCAAGTGGCAGTTCGCTGAAGACGTCGGTTTCGTCCACTACTGGTGGCTGCACGACCCCACGACCGCCGCGGACTGGTTCAATCGGGCCGGCGACATGCCCGGTGCGGCGGAATGGTTGAAGCCGTTGGCGGCGGTGACGCTGGCGGAGGGATCGAATCGTGAGTCATCGCGCCGGCTCTGGAGGGAGATCGGCCGCACCGCCGAGGTCGAATGGTTCCGCAGGCAGGCAGACTTCCGGCTCAAACAGCTCGATGCGATGGACGGCATCGACGTCCTCGAGCGCGCCGTGCAGATGTACCGCGAACGCGCCGGCGCGTATCCCGCCTCGTGGCCGGACCTGATCCGCGCCGGATTGGTTCGACGAATTCCCGCCGATCCGACAGGCCTGCCGTTTCGGCTCGACGCCTCGAACGGCAAGGTGACGCTCGATCCGGCCTCGTCGCTCAATCCGTTGCCGGCCATCGAGCAGGCGCGTTGACGAGCGGCCTTGGCGCGGGGTTTCTGTTCGTGCTCGGCCTCGTGGTCGGCAGCTTCCTGAATGTCGTCATCTACCGCCTGCCGCGCGGCGCGTCGCTCGCCTGGCCGGCATCGCACTGCACGTCCTGCAACCGGCCACTGAGCTGGTACGAGAACGTGCCGCTCGCGGGCTGGCTGGCGCTCGGCGGCCGCTGCCGCACCTGCCGCGCGCGCATTTCGCCGCAGTATCCGATCGTCGAAGCGGTGACGGGCCTGCTGTTCCTCGCGGGGTACTACGCGTTTGGCGTGACGCCGCTGCTCGCCGTGCGCCTCGCCTTCGCCTGCGCGATGATCGTGCTGTTCGCGATCGATCTCGAGCATCAGATTCTTCCCAACGAGATCACGCTGTCCGGCGTCGTCGTTGGCTTCGCGCTCAGTTTCCTGCTGCCGCCCGGATGGAAGAGCTCGCTGCTCGGGCTGGTCGTCGGCGGCGTCTTTCCGTTTCTCATCGCGGAGATCTACTTCCGCGTGCGCGGACGCGAAGGGATGGGGATGGGCGACTTCAAGATGCTGGCGATGGTCGGTGCGTTCCTCGGATGGCCGCTCGTCTGGGTGGCGCTGATCATCTCGTGCGTCCTCGGCACCGTGATCGGCGGCGGCGCGCTGCTGCTGTCGAGACGCGGTCTGGGGACGCGCATCCCGTTCGGGACCTTCATCGCGGCGGCCGCGCTGCTCTGCGCGTACGCGGAAGCGCCGGTGTTGCGGCTCTACGGCCAGGCCATTCGGGCATATCTCACCTGGGTAGGGCTCGCCTCGTGACGCGGTTCGGCTACGCGCTCATCGGCCTCACCGCGTTCATCGCCATGCTCGTCGCGGTGATGACGTTCGCGCTGTTGCGTGTGTTTGCCGGCGCGCGCGATACGCAGCGCGCGCTGCGCAGCGGAGGCGCCGACGCCGCGATCCTGTCGGCGGCGCTGCAGGAGGCCGTCGGCAAGCTCAAGGCGCAGGAGCAGGCGACGAGCGCGCGCGCGCAGGCGTCCGACCTGCTGCGCGGCCAGATCGCCGACAGCCTCACCTCGGGTCTGATGGTCGTCGATGGCGCGAGACGCGTCGAAGTGCTCAATCCCGCCGGGCGCCGTTTGCTGGCGCTTGCGTCCGAGCACGTCGGCGACGCGTATGTCGACGTGCTTGCCGGCGCCGCGCCGCTCGCCGACGTCGTGGCCGAGTGTCTGGCGACCGGCCAGCCAATCGTGCGGCGGTCGGTCGAAATGCAGGGGGCGATGAAGGGAATGCATTTCGGCGTGACGGTGTCGCCGCTCGAGCGCGCCGGCGACACGCGCGGCGCGATCTGCCTCTTTACCGATCTCACCAGCATCATCGAGCTCGAGGAGCAGCTGCGGCTCAAGGAAACGCTGGCGCGCCTCGGCGAGCTGACCGCCGGCATCGCGCACGAGTTCCGGAACGGGCTCGCGACGATTCACGGCTATGGCCGTCTGATCGATCCGGAGGCGCTGCCCGCCAAGTACCGGCCATATGTCGAAGGGATCCGGCAGGAGGCCGAAGCGCTCGGGGCGGTCGTTACCAATTTCCTGAACTTCGCGCGGCCTCAACAGGTCTCGTTCGCCCCGGTCGACCTCGGGCGGGTCGTCCGTCGCGCCGCGGATGAGCTGCGGCACGAGTTGCCTGCCGGGAGCCGAGTTGACGTGGCCGGGGAGTTTGCCGAAATCAACGGGGACGAAGTCCTGCTGCGACAGGTGTTCGGCAACCTCATTCGGAACGCTGTCGAGGCCTGTGAAGCCAAGGGGATCGGGGCGGTTGTCACAATTAGAGGCACGGGATTAGGGCTCGCCATCGTTCAGAAGATCGTCCTGACCCACCATGGCCGCGTCTCGGTCGGCGTCAGCGCCGCTGGTGGT
Source organism: Acidobacteriota bacterium (assembly GCA_003222635.1). Taxonomy (GTDB): domain Bacteria; phylum Acidobacteriota; class Vicinamibacteria; order Vicinamibacterales; family UBA2999; genus Gp6-AA40. Next base: position 7,379 of record QHWQ01000187.1, read on the forward strand.
GCGCGGATTGAGGTGACGTTCCGACTCGTCCCCCCGAAATCAATTTCATCCTTGTAAGATCGGGTCCCGTATCGCAACACAGGCAGGTGCCCGAGAAAGCCCCAACCAGGACCGTTATCGCATCGCAACCCATTAAGAATTCAGTCACTTACGCCGATACGACGGGTGTAACTTTCGAGGACGGTCACATGGCAGAGCCGTTGCGCCCGATCCGGTCGGCGGACGGTTCGAACATCCTCGAACCCTCCAAATCAGAAATGACGATGTTGAAGACACACGAACGCGACGGTTTCACGCTCGTCGACATGGTGGTAACGATGGGACTCCTCACGATCCTGGCGGCCGCCGCGGTGCCCGAGCTGATTGACGTTGCGCAGCAGATGAAGCTTGGCCAGGCGCAGCGCCAGGTGCTCGTCGAGATGAACAGCGCGCGGCTGGTCGCGGTGACGGCGAACCGCCCGATGCGCATTCGCTTCAACTGCCCGGCGACGGGTCAGTACCGCGTCGTGGAGTTGATCGGAACGCCGAGCAGCCCCACGACGGACGACGGCGCGGGCGATCGCTGCAGCGACACCAAGTGGAAGTACCCCGCGAACGACAACGAGCCCGTGACGCGTCCTAACCACGACGGTCCGGTGCGGTGGCTGCCCTCGAGCGTGACCTTCACGGCCTCGCCGACGCTCGAGTTCTGGCCCGACGGCAGCGTGCATCGGCAGCTCGCCGGTGAAAACCCATGGTCGGTGCTCGACACGACGACGGGCGCCACGATCAAAGTACAGAAAAGCGGCGTTGAAAAAATGATCTCGGTGAATGGCCTTGGCAAAATTCAACTCGTCCAGTAACGCTGGGTTCTCGCTCATCGAATCGCTGATCGCCGTGATGCTGATGGCCGGCGCCATCGCCACGCTCGCGCAGCTGTTCGCGCTCTCCACGAGGACGAACGTGTCGGCGCACTACACGACCTTCGCGGCCGTGCTCGCAGAGCAGAAGCTGGAAGAGCTCCGCGCGCTGTCGTGGGGATTCGACACGCAGGGTCTGCCCATGAGCGATACGAGCACCGACACCACGGTATCGCCGGAGACGGCGATCGGCGGAACCGGATTGCAGCCGTCGCCGAGCGCGGCGCTGTCGGAGAACACCGTCGGCTACGTCGATTACGTCGACGCCTACGGCACGAAGGTGCAGCCGGGCGCGGGCGGCAATCAGACGTCGTCGTCCATCGTCTACACACGGCGGTGGTCGATCACGCCGCTGCCGACGAACCCGAACAACACGCTGGTCATTCAGGTACTGGTCACGCGCAACAAGGATCGCGGCCAGGCCGATCAGGGCGACGTGGCGCGCCTGCCGGAAGAGGCGCGCATGATTGCGGTCCGGACAAGGAAGGCGCAGTAATGGCGGTACAGCGCACGTCGCGAGCCGGTTTTACGCTCGTCGAAATGCTGGTGGCGACGCTCATCATGGTCGCCGTCACCGGTGCCATCTTCTCGGTGATGAATCCGGCGCAGGGGACCTACCAGACGCAGCCCGAAGTGTCCGACATGCAGCAGCGGATGCGCATCGGCGTCGATTCGCTGACGAAGGACATCATCATGGCGGGCGCGGGCACCTACATGGGCGCCAACGCCGGCGCCCTCTACAACTACTTCGCGCCGATCATGCCCTACCGTTCGGGCGACACGAACTCCGACCCGTCCAAGGGCGTGTTCTACCGCGCCGACACGATCAGCCTGATGTACGTGCCCCCGACGTCCGCGCAGACCGGCGTCAACAAGGCGATGGGCAAC
>QHWQ01000188.1 GCA_003222635.1 Acidobacteriota bacterium
TCCGGCCCATAAGGTCACCTCAAGCAAGCGGTTGTACGGGAAAGGCCGAATTGTACCATGCTGTTGTGCCGGAACGCCTTTTGAAGCCGACCACCCGGAGGTTCTCAAAAATGAGGCGGCTCATCGGTGCGGTGACGCTGGCCCTGTGCGGCAGCGTGGCGGCGGCGGCCGCTGCGCAGCAGCAGGAACAGAGGCAGCAGGCGGATCAAGGGCAAGAAGGCCCGCTCGCGACGTTTTCGTCGCAAGCGCAGCTCGTCGAGGTCTACGCGACCGTGACCGATGACAAAGGTGAGCTCGTCACAGGACTGCGTCGAAATGACTTCCAGGTGTCCGAAAACAATCAGCTTCAGAACGTGGAGCAGTTCGCGTTTGGTGAGTTTCCGCTCACGGTGGCGCTCGGTGTCGATCGGAGCTGGAGCATGGCCGGCAAGCCGCTCGAGCTCGCCAAGCAGGCCTCGAAGTCGTTTCTCAATCAACTGAAGACGGGCGACCGCTCGATGGTCGTGGCGATCAGCAGCACCGCGGATGTCATCGCGCCGCTCTCGGCCGATCGCTTCAACCAGGCGCGCGCGATTTCCGCGCTGGATCCGTGGAGCACCACCGCGCTGCGCGACGCGATTATCGCCTCGCTCGATCGTCTCGAGCGCGAGCCGGGCCGCCAGGCGCTGGTGCTCTTTTCCGACGGGAACGATCGGTACAGCGCCGCGACCGAGGCTGAAGTGATCGCGCGGGCCCGCGGCAGCAACGCGCTGATTTATCCAATCACTATCGGTAAGGAGCGTCCGTCGTTTCTCCCGGAGCTCGCCGTGCTCACCGGGGGCCGGACGTTCATCCTCAAGGATGCGACGGAACTCGAAAAAACGCTTTCGACCATTGCGCGCGAACTCCGGTATCAATACCTGCTAGGCTACGCACCTTCCGATCCGATTCAGGAAGGGACGCATGAGTGGAGGTCCATTCGCGTGACGCTCACGGGTAACCATCCGGGGCTGCGCGTGCGGGCGAGGGACGGTTACACGACCGATTGATGGCACACGCTCTGGTGATGGCGCTCTTTCACGAGGCGTCCGCCGCGGCCGCGGCGGCGAAAGATCTGCGCACGCTCGGAATTCCACGCGAGCGCGTCTCGATCGTCGCGCGCACGCACGACGAGGAGGGTACGCTCGCGCAGGCGTCGGGCGCATCGCCGGGATCGGAAATCGAGGATTCGCGTCCGGCGTCGCGGCTCGGCGAGCTGGCGGCGCACCTGGCGGCCGCCGTCGCCGTCGTCATTCCGGGCGTTGGCCCTATCGTCGCGGATGGACCGCTCGCGGCCGCGCTCGGAGAAGCGGCAGGGCACGCGGCCGGCGATATTTCGCGCGCGCTGCAGCACGCGGGGCTCGAGGCCGGCGAAGCCGCGCGATGGGAAAAGCGAATCGAGGGCGGCTCGTTCCTGGTCGGCGCGCATGTCGACCGTCCACCCATTGAGACGGCTCGTGACGTGTTATTACGCAATGGCGGGTCGCCAGTTGCGGTGGGAACATGGAGTGATTCGTAATTTGTCCGCCGCTGTTGAGGTACCCGTTTTGCAGTTGCGGTCCCTCAGCGGGCTCGGGGAGAATGAGCCATACAGACGCAGCCGTAATGCCGCCGCCCACTGCACCGCAGAGCACGCCTGAAAAAGAACGCGCTCCAGCACAGGGACATCTCTACGTTCGTGCCGGTGCGAGTCCGGCCGAGGTGCATTTCCTCTTCGAGCAGCAGGAAAAGCGGCTCGGCGGCTCGATGGCCGCCTCGGTCGTGACCCACGGCCTGATGCTGGTGGTCGCGCTCCTGATTATGAGTTACAAGCCCGATTACAGCAGCAACGCGATGCTGATCTCTCGGGCGCCGTCCGAGATCGTCTGGCTCGCCGAGCCCGGCGCCGGCGGCGGTGGTGGTGGTGGGGGCAATCAGCAGAAAGAGCCGATCAAGAAGGCGGAGTTGCCGGGCAAGGAAAAGATCACCGTTCCCGTCGAGAAGCCGCCCGTCCCGACGCCGACGCCAGAAGTGAAGCCGCCCGAGGAAGAGAAGGTCAACATTCCGGCGGTGACGATGAGCGCGGCAAACGAGACATCGCCGGGCTTGATCGAATCGAAGGAAGACACCAAGTCGCAGGGCGAAGGGACCAACGGCGGCGCCGGCACTGGTTCAGGTACGGGCATCGGCAACGGTCAGGGTTCGGGACTTGGTGAAGGCAGCGGCGGCGGCACCGGCGGCGGCGTGTATCGCCCCGGCAACGGCGTCGAGTCGCCGCGCCTGCTGCGCAGTGTCCGTCCGAATTACACCGCTGAAGCGATGCGCGCGAAGATGCAGGGCATCGTCCGGCTCGAGGGTGTCGTGCTGCCGGACGGCACCGTCGGTGACGTGAAGGTCACGCGGTCGCTCGATCCGGTCTTCGGCCTGGATCAGGAAGCGATCAAAGCCGCCAAGCAGTTCCGCTTCGTTCCCGGCACGCGGTTCGGCGAACCCGTGGCCGTCCTCGTCTCGTTCGAGATCGAGTTCACCCTTCGCTGACAAGATTGCGAATTTCTTTTTAACCACGAAGGTCGCGGTTTAAAAAGTCTTCATGGTTTTGATAGTCTTCGCTTCATGAAAATCTTTGCGACGATGTCCGGACTGGTGCTGTTCGTTTCTGTTGCCGTTGCGCAGTCGGGGGCGACCGCATCCGCAACGATTAACGATGCGATGGGCAAGACGATCGGCACGGCGACGCTGCGCGAGACCAACAGCGGCGTGCTGATCAAGCTCGATCTCACGGCGGCGCCGGCGGGCACGCATGCGCTGCACGTGCACACGACGGGGAAGTGCGACGCGCCGATGTTCATGACGGCGGGCGGTCACTTCGCGCCCGGCATGACCAAGCACGGGATGCTCGCCGCCGGCGGGCCGCACGCCGGCGATCTGCCAAACATCTACGTGCCGGCGGACGGCAAGCTGTCGGTGGAAATCCTGGAGCCGAACGTCACGCTCGCCGCGGGCCCGCGCTCGCTGCTCGATGCCGATGGCTCGGCGATCGTGCTGCACGCGATGGCGGATGACTACATGACCGATCCCGCGGGCAACGCCGGCGGCCGCATCGCGTGTGGGGTCGTCAACAAGTAGTGATCATTCGCGCGTTCTACGGCGAACCCGAAAAACGCAGCGGTTTCCTTCGGACTATGACGGCATCATCGCGGGCGCGCCGGCCGCGAACTTCTCGCGCATCATGGGATTGTTCACATCGAATGTTCGTGCGACGACCGCGGATCCCGCGAGCTACACGAAGAACGATCCGAACGGTTCGAACGACTCGAACGATCCGAACGAGTCGGTACAGGATGACGCCGATCGTCGGCGTTCGTCCTACGCGCAGCACCAGAAGTTTGATCTCGCGCACATAACGCATCCGCGGCAGGTCCATTGCAGGCGGCCACGCGCTCCTCGGCCGAATAAGCGGCTGACGTTCTGACGAGGGAACCCGTATGAAGTGTATGAAGAAGGTGTGTGCTCGAGGTGTGCCCGCGGTTCTACTTCTGGCTGTTCTCCACGCGCCGCCGGCGGCGGCCCAGACGAGCGCGAACGCAGTGCTGCGGCTGCCCGTCGTTGGATCATTCCGCGGCGGTGGCGATTTCACGGGAACCATCAGCATCAACCGTTTCGAAGTCCGCGACGCGCAGGTGACGGCGATCGGATTCGTGTCGGGTGTGTTGACCCGCGGGAACCATACGGTCGGCACCGCGGTGACCGGCGAGGTCGCGTGGCCAGTCTCGATCAAATCCGGAGGGATCGACCTGGCGCGGAGTCAGCAATTACGGAGACCTGCTCCCACGCTCGTCGCGTTCACACGCGCATACTCCCCGCCGCTGATGCTCGCGCAATCGACGCCACCATGTCCCGTTCTCGACGTCTCCCTCGGGGCGTTGACCGTCAACCTGCTCGGCGCGCAGGTGGCGCTCAGCCCTGTCTCGCTCTCGCTCAGCGGGCAACCAGGTCCGCTCGGCGAGCTCGTGTGTGCCGCGTCGGACCTGCTCGGCAACGTCGCTGGCATCGTCAATTTGTTGAACAGTATCCTCGGGCTGCTCACCGGTCTGCTCGGCGGACTCACCGGCGGCCTGGGTGGAGTTGTGCCGTAGCGATACTGAGCCGCGGTACGCGGCACGTCAAACCGAACTGAGCCGAAAACAAAGAGGCTCGCACGAAGCGAACCCGGTTACGTCCTACATTGCTTCGCGCTAGAATCCGCGCAACTCTCTTCCACCCGCAGGAGCTCGCATATGAAGGCGACCATGGTGTTCGCGATGATGGTTGTCGGTGCGGTTGCTGTGACGCCGGGAAGCGCGTCGGCCGCGTCGTGTGAAAGCCTCAGGACGCTGGGGCTTCCCCATACCGCGATTGCGACGGCCACGCTCGTCCCGGCCGGCCCGTTTCAGGCGCCGGGTACGCCGGCGCCGGCTCCCGTGATGCTGCCGGAGCATTGCCGCGTTGCCGCCACCCTCACGCCATCGTCCGACTCGCGCATCGAGATGGAAGTCTGGATGCCTGCCGACAACTGGAACGGCAAGTTCGAAGCGGTGGGCAACGGCGGATGGGCGGGCGTGATCACCTATGTCGGACCGCAGGCCATTCCACGCAACATGGCGTTCGCGCTCGCTGAAGGCTACGCGACGGCATCGACGGACACCGGACACGTCAACGACGGCACGCAGGGGCGGTTTGCGGTGGGTCATCCGGAGAAGCTGACCGATTTCGCGTATCGCGCCGTTCACGAGATGACGCTCGCATCGAAGGCGATCATCGCGGCGTTCTACGGAACCGGGCCGCGGCTGTCGTACTGGAATGGATGTTCGACCGGCGGACGCCAGGCGCTCATCGAGGCGCAGCGGTTTCCGGAGGATTTCGACGGCATCGTCGCCGGCGCGCCCGCCAATTTCTGGACGCACCTGACGGCCGGCATCGTCGCGGCCGCGCAGGCGACGCATCAGGGACAACCCGGCAACGTGCCGATGGACAAGCTGCGCCTTCTCCATGACAGCGTCGTGCGTGCATGCGACGCGCTCGATGGCGTGCGCGACGGTCTGCTGCAGGACCCCACTCGCTGCAGCTTCGATGTGAAGCAGTTGGCCTGCAAGGGCAGCGACATCGCGTCGTGCCTGACGCCGGCCCAGGTCGCGGCAGCGCAGGACATGTACGGCGGCACAAAGAGATCGCAGAGCCAAGAGCAGGTCTATCCAGGGTTGGCGTTTGGCAGCGAACTCGGATGGGATCCCGTGAACGGATTGCAGCCGTTGCCGATTGCCGAGAGCTATTTCAAGGACGTGGTGCTGCAGGACAGCAGCTGGGACTACACACGCTTCAATGTGGACAGCGACGTCGCGAAGGCCGACGCCGCGCACGCGGCGTTGATGAACGCGACCGATCCGAACCTGCGTCCCTTCTTCGCGCGCGGCGGGAAGCTGATTCAGTATCACGGGTGGAACGACCAGCAGATCTCTCCATTCAACAGCGTCAACTACTACAAGAGCGTCGAAGCCAAGCTCGGTCGCGACGAAGTCGGCAAGTCGTACCGCCTCTTCATGGCGCCCGGCATGATGCACTGCGGCGGCGGCGACGGACCGAATCAGTTCAACGCGATGGCGGCGCTCGAGCGCTGGCGCGAGGCGAACGTCGCTCCGACGCAGATCCTCGCGACACACGTCGCCAACGGCGCGGTCGACAACGCACGGCCGCTCTGCCCGTATCCGCAGGTGGCGGTCTACAACGGCGCCGGGAGCGCGAAGGACGCGGCGAGCTTCACGTGTAAAGCGCCCTGACGCTCCATCCTTTCCTAGGCCACGGGAATCGACCGCTCCCCGAGGGGAGAAAGGCAGGCGGACGCCATGAAGAGAGCAATCACCCTGGCGGCGTGTGTCGTAGTCGGTGTGACCCTGGGCGGCACTCTCAACATTTCAGGCCAGACCAACGATCCTCGAATCGGTCGTTGGCAGCTCAATGTCGCGAAGTCGAAGTTCACGGGAACGCCTCCGAAAGGAGAAGCCCGTCTCTATGAGGATCGGGGCGGCGGCATCGTACTGTCCACACTGACAACCACCCTCGCGTCGGGCGAGATGATCGTGCGCTACGTTCTTTACAAGGTCGACGGGAAGGAGTACGCGCAGGTGCCGCGAGGTGCCGAGACGACGAGCACGGTTACCCAGCGCTTCGTTGATGCGCGGATCATCGAAGGCGTCGTTAAGGCAAATGGGAAGGTCACCGGCACGTTCACTCACACCGTGTCTGCGGATGGCAAGACACTGACTTTTGTTTCGAAAGATGCGGAGGGGAAGCCGGCGTGTTGCCACGCCGGCCCGAACCACGAACCCTCGAACCTACCGAACCTAGTACATGCCGCCCATGCCGCCACCGTGCGGCATCGCGGGCGCGTCCTTCTTCTCCTCGGGAATCTCGGAGACCAGCGCTTCCGTGGTGAGCAGCAGCGAGGCGATCGATGACGCGTTCTGCAGCGCGTTGCGAACGACTTTCGCCGGGTCGATGACGCCCGCCTTCACGAGATCCTCGTACGCCTCGGACGCCGCGTTGAAGCCTTCGTCCTGTTTCATGTCCCTGACCTTCGAGACGACGATCGAACCCTCATGACCCGCGTTGGTCGCGATGTGACGCATCGGCTCCTCGAGGGCGCGCCGGATGATGTCGACGCCGACCTTCTGATCGCCGTCGAGTTTGAGGTCCTTGAGCGCGTCCTGCCCGCGGAGCAGCGCGACGCCGCCTCCGGGCACGATGCCTTCCTCGACCGCCGCCTTCGTCGCGTGCATCGCGTCCTCGACGCGCGCCTTCTTCTCCTTCATCTCGGTCTCGGTGGCCGCGCCGACCTTGATGACCGCGACGCCGCCGACCAGCTTGGCGAGCCGCTCCTGCAGCTTCTCGCGGTCGTAGTCCGAGGTGGTGTCCTCGACCTGCGTGCGGATCTGCTTCACGCGCCCTTCGATGGCTCCGGTCGTGCCCGAGCCCTCGACGATCGTCGTGTTGTCCTTGTCGATCGTGATCTTCTTCGCCTTGCCGAGGTCTTCCATCTTGATGTTCTCGAGCTTGATGCCGAGGTCCTCGGTGATGGCGCGTCCGCCGGTGAGGATGGCGATGTCCTCGAGCATCGCCTTGCGGCGATCGCCGAAGCCGGGGGCCTTCACCGCGGCCGCCTGCAGCGTGCCGCGCAGCTTGTTGACGACGAGCGTCGCCAGCGCTTCACCCTCGACATCCTCCGCGATGATGAGCAGTGGACGGCTCATGCGCGCGACCTGCTCGAGCACGGGGAGCAGATCCTTCATCGAGCTGATCTTCTTCTCGTGAATGAGGATCACCGGATTCTCGAGCACGACTTCCATCCGCTCGGCATCGGTCACGAAGTACGGCGAGAGGTAGCCGCGGTCGAACTGCATGCCCTCGACCACCTCCAGCGTCGTCTCGAGCGTCTTCGCCTCTTCGACCGTGATGACGCCGTCCTTGCCGACCTTCTCCATCGCCTGCGCGATGATCGTGCCGATGGTCTCGTCGCCGTTGGCGGAAATCGTGCCGACCTGCGCGATCATGTTGCCCTTGACGTCGCGCTTCATCTTCTTGATGTTCTGGACGACGGCCTCGACGGCCTTCTCGATGCCGCGCTTGAGCTCCATCGGATTGGCGCCGGCGACGACGTTCTTCGCGCCCTCGCGGTAGATCGCCGTCCTTGGTGATCGTGGGGGAGCCGAACTTCTTGTCGAGGACGACGTTCCGTCCCTTCGGGCCGAGGGTGACCTTGACCGCATCCGCGAGCTGATTGACGCCGCGCAGGATCGCCTGCCGCGACTGCTCGCCGTAAATGATCTGTTTTGCCATGTTCGTTGACCTCTATTTCGAATCGAGGACCGCGAGCACTTCGTCCTCGCGCATGATGAGGTATTCCTCCCCATCGATCTTGATGTCCTGTCCGGAGTACTTGCCGAAGAGGATCGTCTCCCCTTCCTTCACGTCGAGCGGCACGCGCTCGTTCTTCTCTTTCTTGCCGAGGCCGACGGCGATGACCTTGCCCTGCTGCGGCTTCTCCTTGGCGGTGTCCGGAATGATGATTCCGCCGATCTTCTGTTCGCCTTCGTCGATCCTCTGGACGATGATGCGGTCGTGTAGCGGTCTGACTTTCATGTGCGTCGACTCCAACTGGCTGGTGTCTGGCGCCGGGCTGGAAGCCCCGCGCAATTCCTACTGGATTTGAGGCGTCCACAGACAGTGCCTTAGCACTCGACGTGGACAACTGCTAAGTCTAGTAGACGCAAAAAAACCGTGTCAAGGGCGGGCGGTCCGGCTGAAGCCGGACGCTACCGTTGTCGTCGGTAGTGTCCGCCTTTAGGCGGACTGGCGCAGACGGTACTCCGTCATTTTTCGCGAGAGAGTATTGCGGTGGATGCCCAGCAGGTCCGCGGCCTTGCACAGGTTGCCGTCAGCCTTGGCCAGCACCTGCACGATGAATTTCTTCTCGAACTCGCGCTGCGCTTCGTCGTAGCGGATCCCCTTGGTCACCATCTCGTCGACGAGCCGTTCGAGCTGATCGCGCAGCGCCATTAGCCAACCTCTTTTCCGGTCAGGCGGCGGAATGCCTCGAGATACTTGTCGCGCGTGCGCGTCACCACATCGTCCGGCAGCGAGGGAACCGGGGGCTGCTTGTTCCACTTGATCTGCTCGAGGTAGTCGCGCACGTACTGCTTGTCGAAACTTGGCTGGGGGCCGCCAGGCGTGTAGTGATCTTTCGGCCAGTAGCGCGACGAGTCGGGCGTCATCACCTCGTCGATGAGCAGCACGCCGCCGTCGCCGATCAGGCCGAACTCGAACTTGGTGTCGGCGAGGATGATGCCGTGCGCCTCCGCGTGGGCCGCACCGAACGCGTAGAGCTCGAGCGTCAGCTCGCGAAGCGTCGCCACCAGCTGATCGCCGATGATGCGGCCCGCTTCGACCTGGCTGACGTTCACGTCATGTCCGCTCGTGGCCTTCGTGGCGGGCGTGAAGATCGGCGCGGGGAGGCGATCCGATTCGCGCAGCCCCGGCGGCAGCGG
>QHWQ01000189.1 GCA_003222635.1 Acidobacteriota bacterium
GTTCGTCGTGCGCTTATTGAAGTAGTCAATGTCGAAGACGACGAGCTTGCCGAAGCCTTGTTGAAAACCGACATCGAACTGATTGCGCCGGCCCGGTTTCAAGGGCTGACTGATCGCGCTGCCAAGCACGCCATCGGCGAGACCGCCCGCACCCGTCGCGCTCGACAGGATCAGGTTCTCGTTGTAAGGCGTCTCGAAGTTGTGCGTGTAGGAAGCGCGCAGCACGGTGTTCGTGCGTTTGACGAGATAAGACGCGCCGAGTCGCGGTTGGAACGAATGATCGTGGCTGATGCCGTCGTAGTTGTCGAAGCGCAAGCCCAAGTTGAGCGTCAGATTGTGGAGCGTGATGTTGTCCTGTGCGTAGGCGGCTTCCTGTTTGATGTCTGTGTGGCCGTGAAAATTGAACAGATGCCCGCCGCGCGTTAGATCGAACTGCAAGAGGCCGGGCAGGAAGTCGGGACTGGCCGGATCGTTGAAGTTCGGATCGGTGATGCCGAACTGGAAATTCTCCGTCAGGAACGTGTGCGATAGCTGCACGCCGAACTTAGCGTTGTGAATGCCGTTGACGTAGGCCACATCGGCCTTGACGCCGACGTTGTTGAGCCGGCGCTGTTGATTGATCGTCGTCGTCTCGTCGGAGAACGGATTGGCGCTCGGAAAATATTTGACGATGTCGAGCCGATAGTACGGATTGATCGTCAAGATCGTGTGCGGGTTGAAGACATGGACGAGACCGGGCGCGATGTTGAGCGAATGCACAAGCTGATGTTGATCTTGACCGAGCGCCTGCTGGTCGAACGTGTTCGGCTGCTGGAACTTGTTGCGCGCCAAAAACAGGTTCACGTGGAACGTGTCTTTGGGCGAGAGCGCGTAGTCGAAGCGGTCGAAGAGGTTGAAGGACGTGCCGCGATCATGGAGCACGGTGAATTCGGGCGCGTCGAGAAAACGGCCCGACCGATCAAAGTTGAAGTCAACGAAGTTGCCCGCCTTGGCATTGCCGTAAGCGAGCGAAGTCTCCTGATTGACCGTGCCGAACGTGCCGTAGGTGAAAGTGATGTTGCCGGTCGGCTTCTTTTGATTCAAACCCGACTTGGTGATCGCATTGACGACCAGACTTGTCTTGTCGCCAAACTCTGCGGGTGTCGCGCCCGTGATGATCTCAAGCGACTGAATGGCGCTCGGCGGCAGTTGCGTGGAGAAGGCTTTGCTCTGCTGATCGGAGACGGGTTGATTGTCAACCGAGTATGAAACTTCCGCGTGATCGCCTTGCGGGTGGAAGAAGCCGTTCGAGTCGGCGACGACGCCGGGCGCGGCGAGCGTGATGGCCTGATTCAGTCCGCCGACCGCTTCGAGCGGCAGTTTTTCGACCAGGCTCTGATCGACGTCGGTGTGCGCAGAAGGGTTCGCTTCGAGCAGATCGACTGTGCCGATGACTTCCACGCTCTGCGTCGTTGCCGCAAGGTTCAGCGTCAACTCGAGCGTGATCGGGACCGCCGAGCGGACATCGACGTCCCGCGCGAGCGTCTGGAACCCCTGCACCGCAACCGTGACGTGATACGGGTTCGGCGGCAGGTTGCGGAAGGTGAAGCGACCCATCTCGTCCGTCGTCGTCTCTCGCCGCAGGCCGGAGACGGGGTTGGAGAGCGTGACAGTCGCCGCGCGAAGGACGCCGCCTGTCGGGTCTTTGATCGTGCCCAGGATGGTGCCGGCTCCGCCCAGCTCCTGGGCGCGCGCAGGCGTCACGGCGGCCAGCGCCATGAGGATTAGAAGTGCCAGTATCAGCTTTGCGTTCATGAGGCTCCTCGTCGCCGCACCGTACCAAACGGCCACGTCGCTGACGAATGGAACAGAAAGAACGAGCGGTCGCTGCGGAGTGGCGAACGCAAGCTGGGACACAATGAGTGGCTCGCGCCGCTGTTGGCGCCGAGGGGCCATTCGTTGGTCAAAAACAACCATTCGCGGGGTTCCGATTTGGGCAGCCAGAGGAGATGCGTACCGTGTCGCCGGTGAATCTCGGCGAGCTGCTGAATCTCGTCGGCCTGAGCATCGGCGTGGTGCTCTACGCGATGCTGCTCGCGATGGTGATCCGCGCACGCCGGCGCGTGGCCGGTGGCGGCGCCTTCGATCCGTTGCTGCTGCTCACGTCCGTCCTCGGATTGATCTGGAACCTGTGCGCGCTGCCTGCCTACGTGCTCCCGAAATTCGGAGTTGCCGGACCGTTCTCGCTGATCTCGGCGATCGGCTTCGGCGCGCTGGGTCTGCTGCCGGCGGCGGTCGTCCATTCCGTGCTGCGCGGCGGCGACGAAGGCGTTGCCGGCGTCATCAAACGCATCATCGGAACCGCCGCCTATGCGGTCAGCCTGTTTGCCGCAGCGCTCCATCTGGCCGCGGCGCTTCGCGGTGCATCCGTGCCGTCCGCGGATGCGATGCGTCTGCTCACCTACGCGTTCGTGGCGCTCGTGATTCCGCTCGCCGCTGCGACGCGGGGACAACCGGGCTCGCGCCGCGCGCTCTGGGTCACCGCGCTCGCGGTCTTTGCGGTCTCGGCGCTCCATCTCAGCCAGCTGCATAGCGGCAACCCGTCGTGGCTCGTCGAACTGCTCGGCCATCACGCGTCGCTGCCGCTGGCGTTCGCCATCCTCTATCAGGACTATCCGTTCGCGCTGGCGGATCTCTTTCTGAAGCGCGCGCTCGCGCTTCTTGTCGTCGTGGCCATCGCCTTTGTGGCCGTCGCCGCGTTCGCCGATCGATCGGCCGCCTTTGCGCAATTCATCGAACGCGATCCGCAGCAGTTCGCGCTGTTGATCACGTTGTGGGCGGCGACCGCGTTGCTGTACCCGTCGCTGCGTGCGGCCACGGCCTGGTTCGTCGACGCGGTTCTGCTCCATCGTCCGAACTACCGCGCGCTGCGAGCCTCGGTGAGCCGCGTGGTGCAGACGCTCGATGCGGTCCCACTCGTGCTCGAGGCGATCTCGGACGTCGTCGGCACTTCGCTCAACTCGCCGCGCGTGACGTGGGAACCACTCGATGAGTCGCGGGCGCACGAGGCGCCCGCCGCGCTGGTGGCGGCCGGGAGAGACGGGATGACCATCCTGACGATTCCGACCGCCGAGGCGCCGCGGTACACGCTCGCGATCGCACCGCTGACCGGCGGCCGCCGGCTGCTGTCGGATGATGTGGCGATGCTGGAAACAATCGCCACGGTTGGCGCCCGCCGCATCGACGGCATCCGCGTCACGCAGGAGCGGCACGAGCGCGAGATCCGCGAGCGGGAGATGGGACGTCTCGCCACCGAGGCGGAGCTGCGGGCGCTGCGCGCACAGATCAATCCGCACTTCCTCTTCAACGCGCTGACGACGATCGGCTATCTCATTCAGACCGCACCGCCTCGCGCGTTGCAGACATTGCTGCGGTTGACGTCGCTGCTCCGCGGGGTGCTGCGATCGGAAGGGGAGTTCACGACGCTCGGCCGCGAGGTCGACATCATCGAGGCGTATCTGGACATCGAGCGCGCCCGGTTCGAGCAGCGGCTGCGCGTGTCGATCGACGTGCCCGCGCGGCTGCGCCACGTGCGCGTGCCCGCGCTGGTGCTCCAGCCGCTGGTCGAAAACGCCGTCAAGCACGGCGTCGCGCCGATGGCGGCGGGAGGCGAGGTCGATATTCACGCGCGCATCGATGCGTGCGAGCCAGGAGCGAGGCAGCTCACCGTGACGATTCGCGATACGGGCGCGGGCGTCGAGCCCGAGCAGCTTCGCCGCGGCCGTGAGGAGGGGGTCGGCCTCCGCAACGTCGAACGCCGCCTCCAGGGGCAGTACGGGTCCGCCGCGTCGCTCGTCATCACCAGCACACCGGGCCGGGGCACGACGGCCGAAGTTCGTCTGCCCGTCACGACGACCCCGCACGAGGCGGCGCGCGACCGCGTTGCCGTATGAGCGCGCCGCTTCGCGTCGTGGTCGTCGACGATGAACGGCCGGCGCGATCGTTCCTCGTCGCGCTGCTGCGATCGTTCGAGGACGTCACCGTCGTCGGCGAAGCCGCATCCGGCAAGGAAGTTCGTCACCGCGTACGACGAGTATGCCGTGCGCGCCTTCGAGGTGAACGCCGTTGATTACCTGCTCAAACCCGTGGACAAATCGCGGCTGCGCGAGACGCTGAACCGTGCGCAGGACCGGATCGAGCATGCCGAGATCGCGGCCGAGCAGCCGACGTCAGTCGGGCCGTTCCTCGAGCGGATTCCGGTCCGCCACCGCGAAGAGGTCGTCATCGTTCCCGTCCAGCAGATCGCTTCGATCGTCGCCGACGGTGAGCTGCTGAACATCACCACCATGCGCAATGAACGGCACACGATTACGTATCGGCTGAAGGATCTCGAGCGGATGCTCGATCCGGGCAAGTTCATTCGCCTCGGCCGCGGCACGCTGGCGAATGTCGATCAGATCGGGAAGGTCGCGGTCATGCCCGGCGGCACGCACATGGCGATTCTGGCCAATGGGCAGAAGCTGCCCGTCAGCCGCATTCAGTCACGCATCCTGCGGGAACGGCTGCTCAAGCTCTAATCGCGCCCGTTCGTTGAAAATCAGCGGCGGTCCGGCGCCGGCGGCTTGTAGGTTCGCGCCGTGCCGTCCGCCATCGGCCCGCATACGCGCAACCCGAAGCCCGGGTACCTCTATCGAGGCTCGAAGAAGCGAGCCGCGAAATTGTCGGCCTTCGAGCATCTTCCGCTGCAGTTCTGGCTGGTCATCGCCATCGCAGCGGTCATGCTCGCGCTGTCAATGTTGTTGCTCCGCGATTCCTGAACGCGCGTTACACGGAATTCGCACGGCCGTTGCTCGGCGTGATCAGCTGACCTCTAGCGTTGCGATATGCGCAACGCGTTTCTGTGTTTGTTCGTCCTCGTCTTCGCGGCGGTCGCCGCCGCGCAATCTGCCGCCACGCTCGGCGGCAGCGTCATCGATCCGGAAGGGAAGGCGGTTGTCAACGCGACCGTGCTCGTCCGGAATGAATCCAGCGCCGACCTTCGGGCGTCGAGCTCGGCACGGTCGTCGTCGATCTTTCGATTCGGTTGACCGTCGCCAACATCGCGGAGACCGTCACCGTATCCGCGGCGCTCCCCGAGGCCGCGGTCGCGGCGCCGTCGCAGTCGTCGTTGATGGCGCGCTCGGCGCAGTCGCTCAGCCCGGAGTACAGATGAAAGGTGCGCAATCCGCGACGGACGAGACGAAGCTCTCCTTTCATATCGCGACCATCAGCTCAGCAGGTCTCATGATGGTGCGCGAATATCTGTGGAATATCGGGAAGTGGGGCGCGGCCGCGACCGTAAGGTTATCTGCCACAAAGACATGATGCCGCCGACATGGCGGCATGAGTGCGCGGAGTCAGACTCGGGTGATGACCTGTACCCGAGTCAGAGTCGGGTGATGGGGCGACTCAAGGTTGCAGGAATTGCCATGCTCGCGGCTGCAAGTGTGGCGATTACCATGTCGGCGGCAGTGCAGACGCCGGTCATCATCGGACACCGAGGTGCAGCCGGGCATCGGCCCGAGCACACGCTCGCCGGCTATCGGCTCGCCGCCGAGATGGGCGCCGACTACATCGAACCCGATCTCGTCTCGACGAAGGACGGCGTGCTCATCGCGCGCCATGAGAACGAGATCGGCAGCACCACGGACGCCGCGATGAAGTTCCCGGACCGCAAGCGGACGAAGACGGTCGATGGGATGTCGATCACCGGATGGTTCTCCGAGGACTTCACGCTCGCCGAAATCAAGACGCTGCGCGCGCGCGAGCGGCTGGCGTTCCGATCGCATGCCTGGGACCGACAGTTCGAGGTGCCGACCTTCGACGAGGTGATCGCGCTCGCGCAGCAGCTGGGACACGAGCTCGGTCGGCCGATCGGCATCTATCCGGAGACCAAGCATCCGACCTACTTCCGCGGCATCGGCCTGCCGCTCGAGGAGCGGATGCTCGCGTCGCTCGGCCGTCACGGCTGGAACGCGGCGGACGCGCCCGTCTTCATCCAGTCGTTCGAGACCAACCTGCGCGAGATCCGTCCGAAGACGAAGATCAAGCTGATTCAGCTGCTCGAGCGGAAGGTGCCGACCGACGGGGAGCTGCGCACGATCAAGAGCTACGCGGACGGCATCGGTCCGAACACGCGGCTCGTCATTCCGGCGATGGCGGACGGAACGCTGCTGCCGCCGACCGACCTCGTCGCGCGCGCGCACGCGATCGGCCTGCTCGTCCACGTCTGGACGCTGCGCAGCGAGCCGGTGTTCCTGTCACCCTCTTATCGGGGCGACATCGGGAACGAATTCCGGCAGTTCGGGGACCTGGGCGTCGACGGTATCTTCACCGACTTCCCAGACGCGGGGTCGCGCGCGTTCAACGGCCTGCGTGCGTCGGCGCGCTGATCGCGGCTGATTATGCGGCGGCGCTCATCGACCGCGCCGGCGCGGTGTGACGATTTTTTTCTCGCCTCGCGCCTTCTTCGCCGACTTGTCGCGCGCCTTGGCGGCACGCCTGGTGGCTTTCTTGTACGTGCGACGCGCGTCTTTCTCGGTCTTTCGCGCCGCCTTCGCCGCTTTGGCCGCCTGCTTGGCGGTCTTCTTCGCCAGTTTGAGTTTCTGCTTCGCGTCGCGCGATTGCGCTTTCAGCCGTTTCGCGGTCGCAGCGGCGTCGTTGAGGGCCCGTTCCGCGGTACGCACGCGTTCCATCGCGGTCTGGGCTGCAGTTTGAGTGTTTGGCGTCGCCATCAGCAGGGAAGGTTACCTCATCGGTGTCACACGTGCGCAGAGAGCGATGTCCGGCCGGAGGCTCCTCACACGTCGTAGAGATAAATACCCGAAGTATCGTGACGGGTGCAGCAGAAGGAGCAGCCAATGAGCCAGTTTCTCTACCTCTATCGGATGACCGAGGCCTCGCGGCAGCAGAACATGGGCACGCCGGAGCAGGCGCAGCAGAGCATGCAGCGCTGGGTGGCGTGGTTCAGCGATCTCGACAAGAAGGGCCATCTCAAGGACCGCGGCCAGCCGCTCGAGCGCACCGGCAAGGTCGTTCGCGGCCAGCAGAAGACCGTGACGGACGGCCCGTTCACCGAAGCGAAGGATCTCGTCGGCGGGTTCACACTCGTCGAGGCGCGCGACATCGACCAGGCCGTGGAGCTGTCGCGCGGATGCCCGATCTTCGAGGGCGGCGGATCGGTCGAAGTGCGGCCGATCATGAAGATGGACATGTGAAGCCTGAGCTGAGCGAGCATCTGTTCCGCCGCGAGTCCGGACGCCTGGTGGCGGCGCTCACGCGCATCTTCGGCGTGCACAACCTCGCGCTGGCGGAAGACGTCGTGCAGGACGCCTTCTGCCGCGCGCTGGAGGTGTGGAAGGTGCGCGGCATCCCCGACAACCCGGGCGCGTGGCTGATGGCCGTCGCCAAGCACCGCGCGCTCGACATCGTCCGCCGGGAACGCACCGCTCGCACGTTCGCGCCCGAACTGACGCGCGTGCTCGAGTCGGAGTGGACGCTGGCGCCGGCCGTCGAGGAAGCGTTCGCGGGCTCGACGATCCGCGACGAGCAGCTGCGCATGATGTTCTCGTGCTGCGACCCGCGGCTGCCCGAGGAGGCGCAGGTCGCGCTCGTCCTCAACATCCTCTGCGGCTTCGGCGCCGGCGAGATCGCGAGCGCGTTTCTGGTCAGCCGCGCGGCGATGGAGAAGCGGATCACGCGCGGCAAGAAGACACTGGCCGCCTCGGCGCGGCTCTTCGATCTGGCCGACGCGGAGTTCGCCCCGCGACTGTCGGCCGTCCGCCGCGCGCTCTATCTGCTGTTCAACGAGGGGTATCACGGCGCATCCGCCCAAGGCGCGGTGCGCACGGAGCTCTGCACCGAGGCCATCCGGTTGACGCTGCTGCTGATCGAGGCGTCGCAGACGGCGTCGCCGGAAACGTTTGCGCTGGCGGCGCTGATGTATCTCAACGCGGCGAAGCTGCCGGCCCGGCTCGACACCGCCGGCGATCTCAATCCACTCGTCGAGCACGATCGAGCGCGGTGGGACACGCGGCTCGTGCAGCAGGGTCTCGAGCTGCTCGATCGGTCCGCGTCCGGCGACGTCATCTCCGCGTTTCACGTCGAGGCGGCGATTGCCGCGGTGCACGCGACGGCGCAGAGCATCGATGAGACCGACTGGAACACCATCGTGGGTCTCTACGATCGATTGATGACGATCGCGCCGTCACCCATCGTCGCGCTCAATCGCGCGATTGCGATCGGCCAGCGCGACGGGCCGGATGCGGGCATTGATGCGCTCCGAGCGATTGGCGATCTCGAGCGGCTGCGCAGCTATCCGTTCTATCCAGCCGCGCTCGGCGAGCTCGAACGGCGCCGCGGCAACCTCGGCGCGGCGAGCGGTCACTTCGCGACGGCGGCGGCGCTCGCGCGCAACGATGCGGAGCGCCGCTTTCTGGAGAAGCGCATCCGCGACTGTGCCTGAGCGCGTCGGGTGGCTCGCCCGGCGATCAGGATCGGGATTGAGCGGTCCGCACAAGCAGCTGGCCCGAGACCAGAAGGACAATTCCGAGAACCAGAAAAAGTCCCATGAACGGGTCGCCGTGGCGATAGATGAGGCCGAAAACGCCGATGCCCGCATAGAGCAGTCCGATGAGCACCGCGGCGAACCACGGGCGCGCGTCGCCCGAGCGCAACCGCTGCCACACCCAGACGAGCGTGATGCCGAACGTGAGCATGCATCCGCTCACGAAGTACCAGACGACATAGATCATCGAGCCGAGGTCGGACTCGATGGGAAACGGGTCGAGCACCTGATGCACGTGCTGCGCCTGCAGTCCGTGGCCGAAGGCGCCGAGGCCGATGATGACGGCGTCGAGCAGAAACAGGATGGAGGCCAGCGTTTTCATCACGGCCGTTCCTTTCGGCGCCTTGCGCCTGCGTCTGCCATGCTCCTGATGCGCTGCGCGTGCTTCCTCTGCAGCACGCGGCTCCCTTCGAGAAAGCGGCAGATGGCCTCGAGCTCGCGCGTCGAGTACTTCGCGATGAGCCGTGCGCCCTCGCGGGCAATGGGTCCCCAGATGCGATCGACGTCGCGCCTGGCCGCGTCCGTCATTTCCACCCGCACGCCGCGCCGGTCCTCGAGATCCCGGCTGCGCCTCACGTAGCCCGCGTCCTCGAGGCGGTCGACCACGGTGGTGGTGGCGCCGCGCGTGAGGCCGGCGGCGCGTGCCAGGTCGCTCGGCGTGAGCGCGTCGCGGACGAGCGCGCTCAGCGCGCGCATGTCGGTCCGGTTCAACCCGAGCAGGCGCGCGGCGGCCTCATCGACTTCGTCGGTGGCCTCCTGCGCCGACATCACCTCGCGGGCCAGGCGCGCGACGACGGCGCGGCGGCCGGATTGATTTGATTTTCTAACCATATAGTGTTCTAATCATCGCATGCTCGCACGGCCCCGCATCCTCATCATCGGCGCCGGCATCGGCGGCGCCGCGCTTGCCCTGTTCCTCGACAAGGCCGGCATCGGCGCGGCCCTCTACGACGCCGCGCCGGCGGACGCGGGCCCCGCCGGCGGCGCGCTGCAGATGGCCCCCAACGGCATGCACATCCTGGCACAGCTCGGCCTGGCGGACGCCCTCGCCGCGCGCGGCGCCGCCGCGACCACCATGCAGTTCCGCAACGCCCGCGGCACGCTCCTGAGCCGCGTCGAGTTCCAGCTCGCCGCGCGATACGGCTCTTCGGCGGTCAACGCGACACGCCACGCCGTGCACGACCTCCTCGTCGGCGAGCTGCGGCGCCGCGGCGTGGCGATCCACTGGGGCCGGCGGCTCCGCGCGATCGACGACCGGACCTCCGCCGCCATCTGCCGCTTCGAGGACGGCAGCGACGTCGAGGCCGGCGTCGTCATCGGCGCCGACGGCATTCATTCGCGCGTGCGCGCGGCGCTGATGCCGGACGGACCGGCGCCGGAATTCACGGGGCTCGTCACCGGCGGAGGGTTCGTCGATCCCGCAGCGCTCGAGCGGCTGCCTCCGCGCGCGACGCTCGAAATGATCTACGGCAAGGTTGGATTCTTCGGCTTCGGCTTCGTCAACGAGCGCGGCGACGATCGGTCGATCATGTGGTGGAACGCCATTCCGCGCGGCGCCATTCCGCGCCATCGTCTCGCCGGGATGGGCGACGAGGAGCGCCGCGCGATGCTGCTGCAGGTCCATCGCGGCTGGTGCGCGCCCGTCGAGACGGCGATCAGGCGCAGCGCGACCCCGATCTTCATGGACAACATCTTCGACATCCGCCGGCTGCCGATCTGGCATCGCGGGCGCATCGGCCTGATCGGCGATGCCGCGCATGCGGTCAGCCCGCATGCGGGACAGGGGGCGTCGATGGCGCTCGAGGACGCGATGGTCCTCGCGCGACATCTGCGCGATCACCTGCAGTCGCCCGAGGAGGCGTTCTCGCGGTTCGAGGCCGACCGCCGCGCACGCGCCGAACAGGTGGTCGAGGCGGGACGGCGCAGCGGCAACCAGAAGCGGGAACTCGGCGTCATAGGCGCGTGGGCGCGCGATCGGTTCGTCAGCCTCGTGCTGCCGAGCGTGATTCGGTGGTCAACCGACCGGCTCTACCGCTACCAGCCGGTGTGGAGCTGAAACCGTGCAACACGCGCGCTCGTAGGTTGAACAGCACACAATTTGTTCACAATCGAGCGGTATCCGTAGGGAGCATGAGGGTGTTGCACATTACTCCTTGGGAGCGCGGCGTGCTCGAGCAGCTGGCGGCCGGCGCGGCCACGACCGAGATCGCCCGCCAGCTTGGTCTCAACGATCGCGAGATCGAATCGTCGCTCGCCACGCTCTTCGCGCGGATGGGCGTGACGAGCCGCGCCGAAGCGATCGTCGCCGCGGCTCGTCGTGGATTGCTGACTGCCTGATCGCCACGGTCAGAACCCGAGGCCCGATCCCTGGCGGAACAGGCCGCGCGGTGACGGCGTCGGCACCGCGACGATGGCGGCGCCGCGCACGCCGAGCGTGTCGCCCGAGAGGCCCGCGGGCGCCTGCTCCACCGCCTCGAAGCTCACCACCGCCGACTCGTAGTCGAGCGTCGTCTGCAGCAGATTCACCTGCGCCTGCAGGAGATCGCGCTGCGC
>QHWQ01000190.1 GCA_003222635.1 Acidobacteriota bacterium
CCGCCGCCGTGCGACATGCAGCCGCTGGTCGTGCTGCCGATGCCTGCGCGTGTGATGGTGTCGATGGTCGTCAATCCGCAGCAGGTGGCGGCGGTCAACGTCGCCGGCGCGACCGCGCTCCAGACGTACCTGCTGCGGCCCGCCGTCCAGGCACGCATCGAGAGCTTCCGCGACGTCCGCAGCCGCCTGCAGATTTGGAGGGGCGCCGGCCTCCACAACAGCGGCGCCAATCTCGGGTTCGGTCGGTAACGGTTCTGAAAAACGGCAGCCGAAGTTATCATAGGCAACGCGGCTGCCGCCTCGGCCGTTCCGTCCTCGTCTGGCTGATCGATCAGCTGCGCGCGCAGTTCCCGCAGACGGCGATCGTGATCGCGACCGGCCTGACGAAGATGGATCGGCGCGCTCGGCAGTGCATTGGATGCGCTCGCCGGCAGCTGAAGGTCCGGCTAAAGCCGGACACTACCTCCAATCTCGGCTACCTCCAATGTCCTTCGACGACGTACCAGCCGCGCCGATCGCGGACCCATCGCGCCGGCACCCAGACCGCGCGTGCGCGCGGCGGGCGGTCCCAACGTCCCGGCACCCAGACATACGCGCCGCGCTCCGGGCGATAGAAGCCTGGAACCCAGACGAACCCAGGACCTGGTGAGACGATTCGCGTCTCGACAATCGGCGCCGGCGGTCCGACGCGCAGATACACGCGGCCTCGCGGTGCGGCGGTCGCACACGCGGCGGTCGTAACAGCTAACAGGATTGCGAAGAGTGCGGCTCGCATCCTCGTCCCTCCAAAAGCGCTGGCTATAGGAGAGACGAGGAATGAAGGTGAAACGTTGTCTTAGGCGCGGGCGCCGGCGGCGGCGGGCGCGGCTGACGAGACGTCGGCGCTCTGCAGGATACGGAGCATCCGGCGCAGCGGCTCGGCGGCGCCCCACAGCAGCTGATCGCCGACGGTGAAGGCGCCGAGGTACTCGCCGCCCATCGAGAGCTTGCGCAGGCGGCCGATCGCGACCGTCAGCCTCCCGGTGATCGCCGCCGGCGTCAACTCGCGCAGCGAGGCTTCCTTCTCGTTCGGCACCACGCGGATCCATTCGTGCGCCGACGCGAGCATCGACTCGATCTCGGCGAGCGGCACGTCGCGCCGCAGTTTGATGGTAAGCGCCTGGCTATGGCAACGCATCGCGCCAATGCGAACGCACAAACCGTCGATGGGGATCGGACTCTTCGATCGGCCGAGGATCTTGTTGCCTTCAGCCTCGGCCTTCCATTCTTCCTTGCTCTGCCCGTTGCCGAGATCCGTATAGATCCACGGCAGCAGGCTGCCCGCCAGCGGATGGCCGAAGTGCGACGTCGGAAGGCCGGGGTTCCGCAGCGCGTCGGCAACCGTGCGATCGATGTCGAGGATCGTGGATGCGGGATCGTCGAGCAGTGACCGCGCCGAGGCGTGCACGTATCCCATTTGCGCGACGAGCTCGCGCATGTTCTGCGCGCCGGCGCCAGACGCCGCCTGATACGTCATCGGCGTCATCCACTCGATGAGGTTCTCGCGAAAGAGCGGCGCCGTGGCCATCAGCATCAGGCTGACCGTGCAGTTGCCGCCGATGTAGTTCTTGATGCCGCGCTCGAGCGCTGTGTCGATGACGTCGCGGTTCACCGGATCGAGGATGATCACCGCGTCGTCTTTCATGCGCAGCGTGGAGGCGGCGTCGATCCAGTAGCCCTGCCAGCCGGCCTGGCGCAGCTTTGGATAGAACTCCGACGTGTAGTCGCCGCCCTGACACGAGACCAGGACGTCCATCTTCATGAGCTCCGCGAGGTCTTTCGCGTTCTTGACGGGGCCGACGCGTTTACCAATCGGCGGCCCGGCTGCTCCGGCCTGCGAGGTCGAGAAGAACACCGGTTCGATCGAGTCGAAGTCGTGCTCCTCGCGCATGCGCTGCACGAGGACAGACCCCACCATTCCGCGCCACCCAATGAGCCCTACGTTCATGATGGTGATCAGTTTACCGTGTTATTCTCTTACGCTCCCTATGGACTACCAACGCCTGTACGCCAGGACCCCCGACGTTGCCATCCGGCCGACGATCCTCGTCGTCGACGATCAGATCGATCTGCGTGACGCGATCGCGGTCCTCCTCGAAGTGGAGGGCTACGACGTGGTCGACGCGGAGAACGGACGCGACGCGTTGAAGTACCTCCAGACGCACGCGGGCAACGTTGCCGCGATCGTGCTCGACCTGGCCATGCCCGTCATGGACGGCTGGCAGTTTCTCGCGGAGCGGCGCAAGGATCCGGCGGTGAGCGACATCCCGACCATCGTCGTCACCGGCGTCTCGGACGCGAAGCGCCGGCAGCGCGAGCTCGGCGACGTCACCGTGTTCGGCAAGCCCTTTCACTTCGACGAGCTGATTCGTGAGCTCCGCCGTGCGCTCGAAGAAGGGAAGCACACGAAAGCTACTGTGCTGGAGTTCTAGCCGCTGAGCTTTACGCTGCGACCCGCATTCCGTAATCTTTACGGAACGAATGGCCGACGGAACCCCAATCAGCGCAGAAAATCTGAAACAAGTGCTCGACCGGTTGGATGAAGTCCTTTCCGAAGCGGCGCGGCTTCGGAAAGAAGTCATCCGTCAGCTCGGCGAGCAGCGCGCGGATCAACAGCAGCATCTGTCGGCGCGGCCCTCCGCCCCCGCGCGCAAACGCAAGAAACCCCGGCACAAGCGTTAAGTTCCGACGACCCTCAACAGCGCTTCGCAGAGGCGGCCGATCTCATGCGGCGCGTGCAGCACGACATCGCACTTCAGCCGTCGCGCCTCCTCGAGCTCGTCCTCCTCCCACGCAATGGCGATGACAGGCGGATGGTCGTGCGGCAGGCGCAAAATGGCGCTGTGCGGGGGATCGCCGACACCTTCGAACGAGACGCGCACGACAATGGCGGCAATCGGATGCGGGATATCGTTCAGGCGCTCGAGATGCGGAACGACCACAGGGGAAAGATTGGATAACGCGATCGTCGATGCGAGCGCGGCGGCAACTTCTTTCCGTGGTTCGATAATCAGCACAACGGGCGTCGTCATAGCAGTTCAGCTCCGCCCGTACACAGTCCAAGGGAAGTGCCGCGCCAAAACAGCCCGCCAAGGTCAGTCGAGTTCCTACGGATGAGGAAGTAGAAATTACGTGGACTGGCGTCAGGCTTGCACTTGATGCGACCGAGACCGTATCGAGGCCAGGACGGACGAAGAAGGCAATGGGAGAGCGAAGCAAGACGCTGTCATACGAGCACGAAGAAACGATCGCCGCCTTCGATCGCGAACGCGAGGAAGCGCACGAACTCGGTCGGCGTTATCGCGAGATCATCACGAATTCCCGCCGCAATGATCGCATCGTCGGACGCACGCGCGACGAGCACGAACGCTGATACAGGAACAACCCCAGCCTTTCCGTATAGAATCTGCTGTTTGTGGTTGTCCAGAAATTCGGCGGTACCTCTGTCGCTGACCCTGAAGCGATTCAACGACTGATTCACATCGTTCGGACGGCCCGGACGCGCGATGGGCGCGGTCCCGCGGTCGTCGTGTCCGCGATGAGCGGCGTGACCGATGCGCTGCTCGCGATCGCGTCGGCCGCGGGCGCCGGGCGCGTGGACGACGCGCTGTCGCGTCTCGAACAGCTGCGCGAGCGGCATCTCGGGGCCGCGTGCGCGCTGGCGCGCAAAGAGGCGAAAGGCGCGCTCAGCGAGCAGATTCGCATGCAGTTCGACGACCTTGGCGCGCTGGTGCGCGCCCTCGGCGTGCTGCGTGAGGTCTCGCCGCGCACGCTCGACGTGTCTGCCGCCGCCGGCGAGCTTCTCAGCTCGCGCATCGTGACGGCGGCGCTCAACGAAGCGGGCATCCAATCCGAGTGGGTGGATGCGCGGCGCGCGATTATCACCAACGGCGATCACACGCGCGCGCTGCCGCTGGCGGCGGAGACCGACGCCGCGCTGCGCGCATCCGTGCTGTCGGTCATCGACGCCGGGCGCGTGCCGGTGCTCGGCGGCTTCGTCGGCTCAACGGTCGACGGTCACACGACGACGCTCGGCCGCGGCGGATCGGACTATTCGGGTGCCATCGTCGGCGCCGGCATCGGCGCGCGCGAGATTCAGATCTGGACGGATGTCGACGGCATGCTCACCGCGGATCCACGCGTCATCTCCTCGGCGCGCCTGGTGCCGCAGCTCTCGTTCTCGGAGGCCGCCGAGCTTGCCTACTTCGGCGCCAAGGTGCTGCATCCGAGCACGATTCTCCCGGCCGTCGAGCGGAACATTCCGGTTCGCATTCTCAATTCCAGGAAGGCCGATGGCACCGGCACGATGATTACGGCGGAGCCGCCGCCGAACTCGATGCCCCTGACCGCGCTCGCGTGCAAGCGCGACGTGACGGTGGTGGACATCACCTCGAGCCGCATGCTGATGGCCTACGGCTTCCTTCGGCGCGTGTTCGAGGTGTTCGAGCGCTACACGACCGCCGTCGACGTCGTGACGACGTCGGAGGTGACGGTCTCGGTCACGGTCGATGACCGGCGGCATCTGGAGGCGATCGTCGAAGCGCTGTCGGAGTTCTCGCAGGTGACGGTCGATCACGAGATGGCGCTGCTGTGCGCGGTCGGCGATCGTCTGCGCAACGAGCCGGCGATCGCCGCGCGCGCCGTCGGCGTGCTCGAGGAGGTGCCGCTGCGGATGATTTCGCAGGCGGCGTCGCGCCGGAACATCACCGTGATCCTGCGGCAGGTCGATCTTCCACACGCGATGAACCGGCTGCACGACGAGTTCTTCGGCTGATGATGACGGGCCGCGCATGAGAATCCTCCTCGTTGGCTACGGCAAGATGGGGCAGCTCGTCGAGGAGCTCGCGCTGGCCCAGGGGATGGAGATTGCGTCACGTATTGATGTCGGCACAGGCAACTGGACCGCGCCCGCTGATGTCGCCATCGATTTCTCCACGGCAGCCGCGTTGACAGACAACTTTCCGCGCTACGTCCAGCGCAAGCTGCCGGCGGTCATTGGCACGACCGGCTGGCCGGAGCTCGTGCCCACCTTCCGCGCCGAAGCGGAGCGGGCCGGCCTCGGCATCGTGGCATCGGCGAACTTTTCGATCGGGGTGAACCTGTTCGAGATGGTGGTCGCCGAGGCCGCGCGGGTGATGCGGCAGCATCCGCAGTACGGCGCGTGGATTCACGAAGCGCATCATTCGACCAAGCGCGACGCTCCCTCCGGCACCGCGCTGCTTCTGCGTGACGTGATGACGGGGGCCGGATACGATCGGCGCATCGACATCTCGGCGACGCGTGCCGGCGCCATTCCGGGGATTCATACCGTCGGATTCGACGGCCCGTCGGATACGATCGAGCTGACGCACACGGCGCGCGACCGCCGCGGCTTCGCGTCGGGCGCGCTGCTGGCGGCGCAGTGGATTCAGGGCAGGCGCGGGTGGTTTTCCATGATGGATGTGCTGCGATGAGAACTCGTTTTACCGGGGTCGGGACCGCGCTCGTCACGCCGTTCAGGAAGGACGGGTCGGTCGACGAAGCCGCCGTGCGCACGCTCGCGCGGCGGCAGATCGACGGCGGCGTCCATTTCCTCTCGCCGGTCGGCACGACGGGCGAGGCGCCGACGCTCTCGCACAGCGAGAAGCTGCGCGTCATCGAGCTGGTCGTCGAGGAGAACAACGGCCGCCTGCCCGTGCTCGCGGGCGCGGGCGGCTACGACACGCGCGAGACCATCGCGCTCATTCGCGACATCGAGAAGGTGGGCGCCGACGGCATCCTGTCGGTGACGCCCTACTACAACAAGCCGACGCAGGAGGGCTTGTATCAGCACTACAAGGCGATTGCCGAATCGACGCGGCTGCCGATCATTCTCTACAACGTCCCCGGCCGCACCGGCGTGAACATCGACGTCGCAACCACGGTGCGCCTCTCCGCGATCGAGACCATCGTCGGCGTGAAGGAAGCGTCCGGCAACGTCGTGCAGATGTCGGAGATCTTCGCGCAGACGCCGAGCGGCTTCCTCCTCTTGAGCGGCGACGATCCGCTGACGGTCGCCGCGATGGCGGTGGGGGGCCGCGGCGTGATTTCCGTCGCCAGCAACGTCGCGCCGTCCGAGATGGCGTCGATCGTCGAGATGGTGGAGAACGGCGATTACGCCGGCGCGCGCAAGCTGCACTCGTGGCTGCTGCCGCTCTGCCAGGTGAACTTCGTCGAATCCAATCCCATTCCCGTGAAGGCGGCGATGGCGGCGATGGGGCTGCTCGAGGAGAACTACCGGCTGCCGCTCGTGCCGCCGAGCGCCGCGTCACGCGACAAGGTGCTGCGCGTGCTGCAGACCCTGAAGATGCTTGGAGCGGCGGCACGAGTCTAGATGTCGCTTCAGGAAACCATCACACGACTGTTCGAGCAGGGCGCCAACGCACCGCGCGACGAGGCGCGTGATGCCTTCCTGCGCCTGCGCGACGAGCTCTCGCTCGGCAAGGTACGCGCAGCCGAGCCGGACGCGTCCTCGCCAACCGGCTGGCGCGTCAACGTGTGGGTGAAGCAGGGCATCCTGCTTGGCTTCCGCTTCGGCGATGTCGTCGACATGGGCGTCGCGAAGGGACGCTGGCAGTTCTTCGACAAGGACACGCTGCCGATGAAGCGGATCGATCCGGCCAGCGGCGTGCGCGTCGTGCCTGGCGGATCGTCTATCCGTGAAGGCGCATATCTGGCGCCGGGCGTCATCTGCATGCCGCCGATGTACATCAACGTCGGCGCGTATGTCGGCGACGGGACGCTCGTCGACTCGCACGCACTCGTCGGCTCGTGCGCGCAGATCGGAAGGAAGGTCCACTTGAGCGCGGCGGCGCAGATTGGCGGCGTGCTCGAACCGGTCGGGGCGGTACCCGTCATCGTCGAGGACGAGGTGCTCGTCGGCGGCAACTGCGGCGTGTACGAGGGGGCGATCATCCGCAGGCGCGCGGTGCTCGCCTCCGGCACGATCATCACCGGCTCGACGCCGATCTACGACCTGCCGAACGGCCGCATCATCAAGCCCGAGGCGGGGCAGCCGCTCATCGTTCCCGAAGGCGCGGTCGTCGTGCCGGGCTCGCGCTCCGTTACGGTCGGCGCCGGCAAGGAGTGGGGCCT
>QHWQ01000191.1 GCA_003222635.1 Acidobacteriota bacterium
GTACGGCGCGCCCTCGTGCTCGAAGAACATCTTGCGCTTGACGTCAATTGCCTGAATCTGACTGGCCATGTGCTCCCTGTGAGTGTATAAGAGTCGGCGAGGAGTCTTATCCCATGCATCCTAAATTCCTTCGCACGCTTCTCTTCGTCCTGACCCTTGCGGTCGCGCACGCCGCGCAGGCGCAAACGACCGCCATCCGCGCCGGCCGGCTGTTCGACCCGAAGACCGGCACCAACCTCCAGAACCAGGTGATTCTCGTCAGCGGCGAGCGCATCACCGACGTCGGCCCCGCAGCCACCGTGAAGGTTCCCGCGGGCGCCCGCGTCATCGACCTCAGCTTCGCGACGGTCCTCCCCGGGCTCATCGATGGACACGTGCATCTCACCGACGGCAAGGGCGATCAGATGGCCGAGGCCCGGAAGATGGCCGACGCCAGCCTGCACGCCGGTTTCACCACGCTCGTACCGCAGGGGTCCCACGGCGGCGCCTACACGGACGTCGACCTGCAGAAGCAAATCGACAGCGGCAAGGCGGTCGGCCCTCGTCTCATCACCGCCGGACCGATCGTCGGCCAGGAACTGGCCGCCAAGGGAGCGGATCAGTTCCGCAAGGCGCTCGACGAGCTGCACGCGCATGGCGCGATGCACGCGAAGATCGTCCCCAACACCACCTACAGCTGGGACAAGCAGGGCAAGATGTCCAACACCGCCGTCGTCTCGCTCGACGAGTTGAAGGCGGCGGTTGACGAGGCGCACAAGAACGGGATGTTCGTCGCCACGCATTCCTACGGCGGGCCCGGACTGAAGGATGCGATTGCCGCGGGCGTCGACGACATCCAGCACGCGACGGCGGCCGATGACGACGACATCAAGGCGCTGGTGGCGAAGCACATGCCCGTGACATCCACGATCCTCGATCTCCGGCAGGACGAGCCCGCCGATCTGATCAAGTGGGCGCCGTTCAGCAAGTTCCGCGAGATGCAGAAGACGTGGGTGAAGATGATGAAGGCGGGGGTCATCCTTGGCTTCGGCAGCGGCGCGACGCCCGTGACCAACGGCGCCGGACGCATCTTCGACACCGCGTGCCAGTGCTCGCACGGCGTCCAGCCCGAACACTTCGTCGTCCTCACGCAGTGGGGCGCCACGCCGGCCTACGTGCTGAAGATGGCGACGGGCGTCAACGCGCAGATTCTGAAGAAGGACAAGGACCTCGGGTCGGTCGAGAAAGGCAAGTACGCCGACATCATCGCGACCGACGGCGATCCGCTGCTGGACATCACGGAGATTCAGAACGTGAAGTTCGTGATGAAGGGCGGACAGGTGATCAAGAACGACCTCGCCCCGAAGACGAGCTCCAACAGCACGAGGTAGAGATCTGATGCGGCGACGCGATTTCATCGTGCAGTCGACGGGCGGCGTGTTCGCCGCGGCGGCGTTCCCGCCCGCGTTCGGGGTCAAACCGGCGGAGGCCGCCGACGTCAGCGACGTGATGACGACGCTGAGCACGTTCATGGCGGGCGCGGCGCAGCGGCACGGTCGCCGGTTCCAACGTGCGGTGCGGCCCGATTGAAGCCGCGCTCGCCAACGGCATCCTTGCTCATTCGGACGAGACCGACGACACGCATCCGCCCTCGCAATCGCATCCCGGCTGCGCCGCCATTCCGGCGGCGCTGGCCGCGGGCGAGAAGTTCGGCATCTCGGGCACGCATGTGCTCCGGTCCGTGGCGCTCGGCTACGACATCGGCACGCGGGTGACCGCGACGCTCGGCAAGCTCCAGTACATGTTCGAGAGCCACCGCAGCACCCACGGCATTGCGGGCAACTTCGTCGCGGCCGCCGCTGCGGGATGCGCCGCCAGCCTCACGACACAACAGATGCGCTGGCTGCTCTCCTACGCCGCGCAGCAGGCGTCAGGGCTGGCCTCGTGGCAGCGCGACATCGATCACATCGAGAAGGCGTTCGACTTCGGCGGCATGGCCGCGCGCAACGGCGTGACGGCGGCGCTGCTGGTTCAGGCCGGCGGCACCGGCGTCGACGACATCCTCTCGGGCACCGACAGCTTCTTCCAGGGATTCGTCCCGAAGAACAATCCGCGGATGGTGGTCGAGGAGCTTGGCACGCGCTTCGAGGTGATGCGTACCGACATCAAGAAGTGGACCGTTGGCGCGCCCATCCAGGCACCGCTCGATGCGCTCGACACGCTCATCAAACGCGAGCGCTTCGACGCTTCCCAGGTGAAGCAGGTCGTCGTCCGCGTGGCCACCGACGAGGCGGCCATCGTCAACAACCGCGAGATCTCGGACATCAATCTGCAGCATCTGATCGCCGTGATGCTGCTCGACAAGACGGTCTCGTTCAAGGCGGCGCACGACGTCGCGCGGATGAAGGATCCGGCCGTGCTGGGCGAGCGCAAGAAGGTGCAACTGGTTCCGGACGCCGAGCTCGAAAAGCTGATGCCGCAGCGCACCGCCATCGTCGAAGTCACGCTGCTGGATGGCAGAACCGTCCGCGAGCGCGTCGGTACCGTGCGCGGGACGGCGGCGAACCCGATGACGAAGGACGAAGTCATCGGCAAGGCACGCGACCTGATCGCGCCGGTGCTGGGCGCGCCAACGTTCCAGAGACTGTCGGATACGATTTTCGCGATCGAGAACGTGAAGAACGTGAACGAGCTGCGGCCGTTGCTGCAACGGGCCGGCTGACGCCGGACCCTACTTGTCGATCACGACCTTCTTGCGCGCGGTGACGCGCACCACCTCGGGGACGTTGCGGTTGGTCGACAGGACCTTCAGATCCTTTTCGTTGAGGCGCTGGAGGAAGTTCATCGACATCGCCACCGGCGTCTTCGGATTTCTCACCAGGGCGTGGACGATCGCGTAGCTTTTCGTCCAGGCGCGCGAAAAGGCGATCATCCGCAGGATGTCTTCCGACACGTTCGCCATCTTGGCGATCGCCTCGACCTCGGTTTCATTCAACTTCGGGCTGCTCAGCACCGCGGCGCCGACGATCTTGTTCGGATCCCGGACGAGCACCGCGCGTTCCTCGCGCGACCCTTTCATCGCCAGCGACATACGCTGCGCCACGTTCAAGTTGGCAATCTTCGTCACGGTCGATTCGCGTATCTGACCCTCCGGCGCCTCCTCGTCGGGCAGGTCCAGCGTGTCGGGCGGCGGACCGGCACGATCAACGAGCGGCTCGTCGGCTTCGTGCGCGGCCACCGCGGCCGGGGCAATGCCGCGGGCGGCGAAGAACTCGCGCATCTCCGTCGATGCATCCGAGCGGGCGAGAAACGCTTCGAGCGCGGGCTGCGGGATCATCTCGATCGTCGCGTTGGCGGCGGAGCTGATATCCGGATCCTGATCGTCGACGAGAAGCATCAGCAGCGCGATCTGCTCGTGCGCGCGCGGCGCCATGCCGCCCTGCGCCGCCTGCAGACGGATGTCGCGCGCCACGTCGCCGCGGCGGAAGAAATCTAGAAGTGGAGTTCTGAAGCCTGGATCGGGCATAAGTGGAAAACTTGAAAACTGGAAACGTGGAAAAGTAAGTTCAAAGGGCCCTGCCTACTTGCTACTTGCTACTTGTTACTTCCGAACGGTCTGTTCCGGGTCGACGCCAATCTCGGCCGCGTAGGAGCGGACGAATGCGCGCGAGAAGATGCCGCCGGGCAGCCGCGAGATATCGTTGCGCTCGAGCGCCTCGAGCGCGCTGATCCCGATCTTCGTCGCCTCGGCAATCTGGCGCAGCGAGACGCCACGCTGCTCGCGTGCGTGTCTCATCCGTGAGCCGAAATCGCCCTCTGGCGCCTTGGTCACTGCCATGGATCGCGGAATGTTAATGCAATTTACGGATTTACGAATTTACGAATTTGATTTTTTCAATTGATCAATGCAATTCGTAAATTCGTAAATTCGTACATTCGTAAATTCGTCAATACCCGAACATGCTGATCGCCGCAACGCCGCTCGCGCCGGCGGCCATCACATCGGGTATCCGCTCGCGCGTCATGCCGCCGATGGCCAGCACCGGTAGCCGCGTCGCGCCCGATACGGCTGCCAGCCCGGCGACCCCCGCCGCAGCGTGGCCGGGCTTCGACGCACTCTCGAATACGGTTCCAAAGATGAGGTAATCGAGACCGCCCTCGTCTGCCGCGGCGACCGCTTCCTCGACCGAATGCACCGAACGGCCGACGAGAAAGGGCCGTGGCGCCATCGACCGCACGCGACACGCGCCGAAAGAATCCGCTCGGAGGTGAACGCCGTGGGCGCCCGCCGCCAGCGCGATATCCAGTCGATCGTTGACGAGGATGCGCGTGCGCGTGCCGCGAACGGCGGCGACACACGCGGCGACCAGGCGCGTCAGCGGACCGCCATCGAGGTCGCGCTCGCGAATCTGCACGAGGCGTTCTCCGCCCGAGGAGAATCGACACCAGTTCGCTGATGCCCGACAGCAGGTTGATGATGCCGAGGCCCGAGACCGCGCCGCGCACGAAGTTGTTCGTGATGACCATGTGGATCGCCGGCACCATCCCGGCGAAGTAGTTGCGGTCCCAGAATGCCGACCACGGCACGATCAGCAGCGCGAAGCCGAACTCGAAGAAGAAGGCGACGATGAGCAGCCGTTTCATGAGCGGGGGCTCTCCGTCTGCTGCACGCGTGAGAGGTACATGATGCGCGTGCTCACGTCGCGGTACCCGCTCGTCTCGGCTTCGAGCTCGATGAGAATGGCCAGCGCGCGCGCGAGCTCACCCTGCGCCTCGAGGGCCCCGGCGAGCTCGTACAGCAGGTCGTAGCCTTCGTCGGGTGATGGCGCCGGCGCTTCGGCCGCCCGCTCGAGCCATTCGACGCCTTCGTTGAGCTCGCCGCGGTCGATCATCAGGCGGCCGAGGCGCGTGGCCGCCTTGAACCGCAGCATGGGCACGCGTGCGGCGGCTTGAAGCGCGGCGATGGCTTCCTTGTCGAGCCCCTGCTCGATGAACTGCAGTGCCTCCTCGTAGTGCTGCAGCGCGGCCGACGCCTGCTGCTCGCGAGCGGTTTTGGCGCGCATCTGCGCGAAGACGTCCTCGATGTCGGGAGGGGGCTCATCGGCAGCCGCGGGCTGCGGCGGTGGCGATGATGGCGCTGCGGCTTGCGGCGGCGGCACGTCGGCTGGGGGCTCTGGCCCCGGCGCCTTCCAGGCGACGGGCGGCAAGCCCGCACCAGCCGACATCAACCCCGACAGCGCGGTGCTCAGATCGATCTCCGCCATCTCCAGCATGACGGTGTCGTCTTCCTCGTCCGCGACGATCGGCGGATCCGGAATCGGCGTCTGCGCCACGACAGGCGGCTCAATCGGAATCTCCACTGGAACTTCGGGTGCGTGCGGCGTTTCCTTCTCGGGATACACGAAGACGTCGAACTCCGGAATTTCTTCCGTCGCCTCGGCCTCCGCAGCCGACGCCGTGAAGTTCAGATCGTCGATCGACAGCGCGTCGACGACCGGGCCCGTCGGCTCTTCCGCCGGCTCACCCGCGCGGACGCGCGCGACGGCCTTCTCCGGGTCGGGCATGCCGCGAAGCGTGAACGCCTCCCGCAGCAGATCGGCATGCGCGTCGTTGCCGGGCTCGCCGCGAACGAGATCCGTTGCGATGTCCACCAGTTTGTTCACCGCCGGAAGATGCGGCGTCTGCGTCACGAATCTCTGGAGTGCCGTGGCCGCAGCCGCCGTCTCGCCCTGCAGCAGCGCCGCATCGGTAATCGCGTCCACACAGGCAAACGCGGAGTCGATGCGCCCGTTCGCGATGAGATGGTCGGCAAGCTTGACGATATCCGGCTCGCGATCCGGCGCCAGCGCGAGCACGCGCCCCATGGCGACGCGCGCGTCCTCCTCGCGGCCGTCGGCGAACTCCAGCGTCGCCAGCGCGAGCAGCAGCTCGACATCGTCTCCGGCGGTGTCGAAGCTGAGGTAGACCCGCGCTTGCTTCGGCAGTCCCGCCGACAGGAATTCACGCGCGAGCCGGATGCGCAGCTCGGAATCGAACGGATCGATCTCCGCGGCCTCGGCCAGCAGCTGCAGCGCTTCGTTGCGCTTCTGCGCCTTCTCGAGCGTCTGCGCCGCTTCCTTCAGCAGCTCCACCGCACGGAACCCGTCGCCCAGCGATTGCGCGGCGTGCGCCGCGGCGATTCTCGATTCGACGTCGGCCTCGGGCAGTGAGCCGAGGCGCAGGATGCACTCGGCGGCCGCGCGCTGCTCGCCGCGCGCTTCCCGTTGCCTGGCGACCTGCTTCAGGTACTGCTTCGCGTCGACGAATTTCCCCTGCCGCTCGCCGATCCCGGCCAGCTGCATCAGGATGTGCTCGTGATCGGGTTGCAGCTTCAGCGCCTTCTTGTAGAGCGCGGCGGCCTTGGGGAAGAAGCCTTCGGAGAATTGATGATCCGCGACCCGGAGGTATTGCTCGATCGCCTTGTCGTTCTTGCCGGCCCTCGAGTACAGGTCGCCGAGCGCGTTGACGGCGTTCCAGTCCTGCGGATAGTTCTCGACCAGGCGCACGTATTCCGCGATCGCTCCGTCGAGCTTTCCCGCGCGGAGTAGCTTCTCCGCCTGCTTCAGTGTCGCTTCCCGGTCGATTGCCACTGGAAAAATGGGAGGGACTTACTCGTCCATCGTATCAAACAGGGACGGTGGCCTGAAGGAACGCCGGTGCAGCGGCGAATACCCGTGCTGCGCGACGGCGGCCAGATGATCGGCAGTCGCATACCCCTTATGACGGTCGTAGCCGTAGCGGGGGTCGGCGGCGTGATACGCCAGCATTTCGCGGTCGCGCGTCACTTTCGCGATGATCGACGCCGCCGCAATGGCGGTGCAGCGGCGGTCGCCATGCAGCACGCCGCGCTGCGCCATGAACAGCTCCGGAATACGGAAGGCGTCCACGAGCACCAGGTCCGGCAGCGGCGCGAGCGCCATCACCGCCCGCCGCATCGCTTCGAGCGACGCGCGGTGGATGTTCATCACGTCGATCTCCTCCGGCTGCGCCGAGGCGACCGACCACGCCAGCGCCTTGCGCGTGATCACCGTGTAGAGCCGCTCGCGCTCGAGCGCCGTCACCATCTTGGAATCGTGGATGCCGGGAATGTAGCGGTCGGGATCGAGGACGACGGCGGCGGCCATGACGGGGCCAGCCAGGCAGCCGCGGCCCACTTCGTCAACGCCCGCGATGCGCTGGAACCCGAAACGCCGCAAGGCGTTCTCGAGCGTGCGCATCGCGCGGACTTTGGCCATAGACCGCCCCCGTGAGCATTACTGTTTCTTCGTCGTGGTTTCCTTCATCCTCGCGGCCTTCCCCTTGAGGTCGCGCAGGTAATACAGCTTCGCGCGGCGGACGCGCGCCGAGCGGACGACGTCGACCTTGGCGATCGTGGGCGAGTGCAGCGGGAAGATGCGCTCGACGCCCTGCCCGAAGGAGACCTTGCGGACCGTGAACGACGCGCGCGCGCCGCCGCGATGCAGCCCGATGATGATCCCTTCGAAGATCTGAATGCGTTCCTTGTCGCCCTCGCGCACCTTCACGTGCACGCGCACGGTGTCGCCAGACTTCATGCGGGGCCGATCCGTCAGCTGCGACTTCTCGACCTGGTCTATGGCACTCATTGGATCCTCTCCATTTGCCCGGGTCCGAAAGGACCCGGCGTGCACTACCGTTTGCGTTCTTTCACAATCTCGTCGAGCAGCGCCCGGTCCTCCTCGTCCAAGGAGGCGCGCTCGATCAAATCCGGCCGGCGTTCCAGCGTTCGCGCCAGCGCCGTCTTCTTCCGCCACCGCCGCACGTCCGCGTGATGCCCCGACAAGAGCACGTCGGGCACCTTCAGGCCGGCGAACTCCGCCGGCCGCGTGTGGTGAGCGGCGGCGAGCGAAATCTCCCGTGCGCCCACCAATTCCGGCACCCGCTCGTCCATTCCCTCGTATCGGCCGCAGAGCAGCCCGATATGGGAGAGCTGGCTCAGCCGCGCCGCTTCGGCCTGCGTGAACCGCTCACCCTGCGGGGAGAGCAGGATCACCGCTTCCGGCGTCCCGCGGCGGCTTCGAATCTCCTCGACCGCCTTCACCAGCGGCTCGGGCTTCATCACCATGCCCGGCCCGCCGCCATACGGCACATCGTCCACGCTGCGATGCCGGTCCGTCGTGTGGTCGCGAAGGTCGTGGACCT
The DNA here is from genome assembly GCA_003222635.1 of Acidobacteriota bacterium. Classification (GTDB taxonomy): domain Bacteria; phylum Acidobacteriota; class Vicinamibacteria; order Vicinamibacterales; family UBA2999; genus Gp6-AA40. The sequence continues at coordinate 8,179 of QHWQ01000191.1, forward strand.
TCACGTCGAGTACGCCGTTCGCGATCCCCCGGCTAACGACCCCTTCCGCGAGCGCGGCTTCGATCATCCGCGGAAAGATGGTGACGATGTCGAACTTCATTCAATTCCAGCAATCCCTCCGGGGGATTGATCCGGATCTTCCGGTTCGCGACGTCGATATCGACGCAGATATCAACGGCCAGCGGAATCAGGATCTCGCCGCGCGGCCCGTCGATCACCAGCCGGCTTCCGCCCGCGCCTCCTTCGACCTTCGCCACCTCGCCGACGGACCCACCGTCGGTCGTTTCGACCGCGCACCCGACGAGCTGATGCTCGTAGTAGGTGCCGGCCCCGAGCGGCTGCAGCGCGTCTTCCGGAACCCTCAGCTCCTGCCCCGCGAGCCGCTCGACGTCCTCAATCCGATTGAACCCGGCGAAGCCGACGATCGGACGCCCGTTCTGCACGCGCATCGAGGCGACCGTCAACTGCTGCTCGCCGCCATCCGACTTGATCCAGACGATGGCGCCTGCGGCGAATCGCTCCTCGATGAAATCCGTTTCGGGATTGATGACGACCTGGCCTTTCAGGCCGTGGGGCCGGCCGATGCGCCCCACGAGCGCCATCTCCTCCCAAGTCCCCAAGTCCCCTCGTCCCTTAGTCCCTGATATCGAGCTGCGCGCGCTGGCCGTGCTTCTCCGCGGTCAGCGCGACCAGCGTTCGCAACGCCGCCGCCGTCCGTCCCTGCCGCCCGATGATCTTGCCCATGTCGCCGGGCGCCGTCGTCAGCGAGTAGACCTTCAGGCCGCGCCGCTCGTTCTCCGTCACCTTCACCGCGTCGGGATGATCGACGAGCGCTTTCGCGATGACCTCGACGACCGTCTTGATCGGATCAGTCGCCCCGAGCTCAGTCGAGGGGGCCATTTACTGCGCTTCGACGACCGGCGCCGCGGAGAGATCGCGCGACAGGTGCTTGCCGAGCAGCGTGCGCACGGAGTCGGACGGCTTGGCGCCCTGCTTCAACCAGTGCTCGATGCGCGCCTTGTTCAAGTTCACCTGCGCCGGCTTGCTGCGCGGGTGATACGTCCCCACGTTCTCGACGAAGCTGCTGTCGCGCGCCGAACGCGCCTCGGTGACCACCACGCGGAAATGGGGCTTTTTCGTGGACCCCATTCGCCGTAAACGAATCGTGAGCATCTCTACCTCGTTTTAATGAGCCCCCAGGGCCCACCCTTTTTCCGCTTCTTGCCACCGGGCGCCGCGAGCCCGCCGCCACCGTGCGGCATGTTCGGCAGCTTCTTCATGTTCTTCAGGTTCGGCATGCCGCCGCCCGTCATCATCGCCAGCACCTTGCGCATCTCGACGAACTGCTTCAACAGCCGGTTGACCTCTTCGACCGTCGTGCCGCTTCCCTTCGCGATCCGTTTCCGGCGGCTGCCGTTGATGATCTTGTCGTTGCGCCGCTCGTCCGGCGTCATCGACGAGATGATCGCTTCGACGCGCCCCATCTGCTTCTCGTCGGGCTTGTTCTCCGCGAGCTGCTTGATGTTGCCCAGCCCCGGGATCATCCCGAGGATGCTCTCGAGCGGCCCCATGCGCTTGATCGTCTTGAGCTGCTTGCGGAAGTCGTCGAGCGTGAACTCGTTCTTCCGCAGCTTCTCTTCGAGATCCGCCGCTTCGTCCTGATCGATCGCCTGCTCGGCCTTCTCGATGAGCGACAGCACGTCGCCCATGCCGAGCATCCGCGACACGATTCGGTCGGGGTGGAACAGCTCCAGATCCGTGATCTGCTCGCCGCTGCCGACAAACGCGATCGGGACACCGACGACCGAGACCACCGAGAGCGCCGCGCCGCCGCGCGCGTCGCCATCGAGCTTGGTCAGCACGACGCCGGTGACGCCGACGCGCCGGTTGAACTCGCCGGCGCTCTTGATTGCATCCTGCCCCGTCATCGCATCCGCGACGTAGAGCAGGTCGGACGGCTGCACGGCGGACTTGATCGCCTGCAGTTCGTCCATCAACTCATCGTCGATGTGCAGCCGCCCCGCGGTATCGACGATGACCGTGTCAAACCCTTTGGCCTTCGCTTCGGCGAGCGCCCCGCTGGCGCGCGTCACCGGATCCATCGTCTCCGGCTCGTAGACCTTCACGTCGGCCTTCTCGCCGACGATCGAGAGCTGCTGAATCGCCGCCGGCCGCCGAACGTCCGTTGAAACCATCAACGGATGCTTGCCCTGCCGCGCGAGCCACTTCCCCAACTTCCCTGACGTCGTCGTCTTGCCCGAACCCTGCAGGCCAAGCAGCAGGACGACGCGCGGCGTCGGCGCGACCTTGCTCAGGCCGCCTTCCGTGTCGCCGAAGAGCGCCAGCATCTCGTCGCGGACGATCTTGATGACCTGCTGTCCGGGTGACAGGCTCTTCAGGACCGTCTGTTCCATCGCCTGGTCGCGGACGCGATCGATGAACGCCTTGACGACCTTGAAGTTGACGTCGGCTTCGAGCAGCGCCAGCCGGATCTCCCGCAGCGCCGTTTCGACATGCTCGGGCGTGAGCCGGACCTCGCCGCGCAGCGACTTGAAGACATCCTGGATGCGCGTGCTCAGCGACTCGAACATGGGGAAACGGGCCACGCGGGGCCTAACCCCAACGGGCGCAAACTCTTATGCTACCACGGCGGGTCCAGCGATCCTGATGGCGGCCCGCGAGGGGCCGCCCTACACCGAGGAGAGCTTGTGCCCGAGCTTGTCCTTCTTGGTCTTGAGGTACTTGCGCGTCGATTCCGACGCGGGGATTTCGAGCGGGACCGCTTCTGAAACGGAGAGACCGTAGCCCTGCAGGCCGACGAACTTCCGCGGGTTGTTCGTCAGCAGGCGCATCGTCTTGACGCCGAGGTCCGTCAGAATCTGGGCGCCGATGCCGTAGTCGCGCTGATCGGGCTTGAAGCCGAGGCGTTCGTTCGCCTCGACCGTATCGAACCCCTCATCCTGCAGTTCGTACGCACGAATCTTGTTCGCCAGCCCGATGCCGCGCCCCTCCTGATTGAGATACAGGAGCACACCGCGCCCTTCCTGCGCGATGCGCGCCATCGCGGTCTCCAGCTGCGCGCCGCAGTCGCACCGCGCGGAATGGAACACGTCGCCGGTCAGGCACTTCGAGTGCACGCGCACGAGGACGTCCTTGCCGTCGGCGATGTCGCCGCGCACCAGCGCGACGTGCGTCATACTGTCCACCATGTTGTCGTAGGCGAAGATCTCGAAGTCGCCATGCTCGGTCGGCAGCTGCGCATGCGCGACACGCTTGACGAGAC
>QHWQ01000415.1 GCA_003222635.1 Acidobacteriota bacterium
CCTTGCTCTCGCGGCCGCAAGGACGACGGGCGTCGTGTGGGCGGTCTCGATCGACAGTCCGGCTCGGACTCGGATTGTCGAGAGCAGCGGTGGCGCGCAATACGCCAATGGGTGGCTGCTGTCGACGGCAGGAGCACAGCGCAGCCTGGTGGCGCAGCGGTTCGATCCGGACCGCCTGACCCTTAGTGGTGACCCGCAGCCCGTGCGAGATCGGTTGGCTGCCGCGACTTCGGCTGGTGAACCGGGGTTCTCCGTCTCCTCCGGTGGCGTGCTCGTCGTCAATCGGCCTCCTCCCATCGTGCATCAGCTCACGTGGGTGGACCGAGGTGGGCAGACCGTGGGGACGATCGGCCCGCCTGCAGACATCTACGATTTCGCGCTTGCACAGGATGGCGCGCGCGTCGCCGCGGACATTCGGGATCCGGAATCGCTGAAAAGCGATCTCTGGGTGTTCGACCCGCAGCGCGAAAGTGGAACGCGACTCTCGTATCAGGGGGGCATAAGCCGACCGATGTGGGCGCTTGACGGCCGTCACATCTACCTGACGGGCCAGCCAAACTTTCAGCTCCGCGTCCTCACGCTCGGGGCTCCGGAGGCGGCGCCCTTCGAGAATCCAGGCGGGCTCGTGCATTTCGATGACGAGACCAGGGACGGCCGCTATTTCGTGCTCAAGTCGTTGGCGGCGCTGGGATCGGCGGTGTGGATCCAGCGCGTTGACGACCCGAACACCCGGCGGCCGCTCGTCCAGGGTCAGTTCAACGCTGGCCAGGCGCGCGTCTCGCCGGACGGCCGGTGGCTCGCGTTCATGCTGCAGCTTCCTCCAGGACCGGAGGTTTTCGTGCAGCCGTTCGATCGGCCCGGCGATCGGATCCAGGTGTCGACAAACGGCGGAATTGGTGCGATCTGGCGCGATGACAGCCGGGAGCTGTACTACGAGGGGCGAGAGGGGCTGATGGCGGTCCCACTAAGCGAACGCGCCGGTGCACTGGAAGCCGGCCGGCCGCAGAAACTGTTTGCGCTGCGGACGCAGGGGCTCGTGGCCAATTATCCGCACAACGTCGAAGTGGCCGCGCACGGGCAGAAATTTCTGGTCAACGCGATTGTGGGCGACAGCAACAATGTGCCCCTCGAAGTGACGTTCAACTGGACTGCGGGACTGAAGAAGTGATGCCACGATGCCGTTGAATCAAGGCACCCATCTCGGTCCTTACGAGATCCTCTCTGCCATCGGCGTCGGCGGCATGGGCGAGGTGTATCGCGCGCGCGATACGAAGCTCGGTCGCGACGTCGCGCTGAAGGTCATCCCCGACACGTTCGCGCTCGATCCCGATCGCCTCGCACGCTTTCAGCGCGAGGCGCAGGTGCTGGCCTCGCTCAATCATCCGCACATTGCCGCGATCTACGGTTTCGAGGACAGCGGTGAGACCCACGCGCTCGTACTCGAACTGGTGGAAGGCGAGACGCTGGCCGATCGGATCGCGCGCGGCGCCCTTCCGCTGGACGAAGCGCTGCCGATCGCGAAGCAGATCTGCGAGGCGCTCGAAGCGGCCCACGAGCAGGGCATCATCCATCGCGATCTCAAGCCGGCGAATATCAACATCACGTCCGACGGAGTGGTGAAGGTCCTGGATTTCGGGCTCGCAAAGCTCGCGGATAGGGGTCCGGCTAAAGCCGGACACTACCCTCCTGACGGTAGTGTCCGCCTTCAGGCGGACCTTACGATGTCGCCGACCATCACGTCGCCCGCGATGATGACCGGCGTGGGTGTGCTGCTCGGGACGGCGGCGTACATGTCGCCGGAACAAGCGAAGGGACGCGAGGCCGACAAGCGTTGCGACATCTGGGCCTTCGGGTGCGTGCTCTTCGAGATGCTGACGGGCAAGGGTCCGCTTGCGGGCGACGATGTGACCGACACGCTCGCCAATGTGCTGAAGCGCGAACCGAACTGGCTGGCGTTGCCGGCGGAGGTGCCGCCCGCACTGCGCGCATTGCTTCGCCGGTGTCTCGAGAAGAATCGCCGCGAACGGGTCGCGGACATTTCGACCGCGTTGTTCGTGCTCAAGGAGCAGGCAAGCCTCGCGGCGCCGGTCACGGCATCGGCGCCGCTGCCATCGCGTCTCGCGCCTGCCAATCGCGGCGTCCGGTACCGCCGCGCTGAGCATCGACGGCTTCGACCGCGACCTGGCGATCACGCCGGACGGCTCCCGTGTCATCTATGTCGGCAACCACGGGACGCAACTCTTCATCCGCGCGCTCGACGCCCTCGAGCCGGTGACGGTGTTCACAGGCGGGTCGCGCGGACCGTTCGTCTCCCCCGACGGCCAATGGATCGGGTTCGTGGACGTAGCCAACGAGTTGAAGAAAGTGGCGGTCACCGGCGGGCCGGCGGTCACGCTGGCGAGGCTCGATGGCACCGCTCGCGGTGCCACATGGGGACCGGATAACACGATCATCGTCGCGACCAGCAACGGGGCGACCGGCCTGCAGCGGGTCGGGGCGGCGGGGGGAACAACGACGGTGCTCACACGGCCCGACCTCGCGCAGGGAGAACTCGATCACCTGTGGCCGGAACCGCTGCCAGGCGGCCGTGCCGTGCTGTTTACGATCACGGCGGCCACCGGGGGCCTCGATGCCGCGCAGGTGGCCCTTCTGGATCTGCAGACCGGGACGAGAAAGATTCTCATGCGCGGCGGCAGTCACGCGCACTACGTGTCGAGTGGCCATCTCGTGTACGCGGCGGCCGGTTCCTTGCGGGCGGTGGCATTCGACCTGGCCCGTTTGGAGACGCGCGGGACGCCGGTGTCGGTCGTCCCTGCGGTGGTGACAACGCCCGGCGGCGCCGTGGACGCGGTGGTGGCGGGCGACGGCACCCTGGCCTACGTGTCGGGGGGCAGCGTGACGGGCGTTATTGCGCCGCGCACGCTCGTGTGGGTGGACCGCCAGGGTCGCGAGACGCCGATTCCGGCGCCGCCGCGCCCGTACGTCTTCCCGCGGGTGTCACCCGATGGCACCCGCATCGCCGTGTACGCACAAGATCAGGAGGCGGACGTCTGGCTTTGGGATCTGGGCCGCGCGACGCTCACCCGCGCCACGTTCGATCCTGGTAGCGATCTCTTTCCGGTGTGGACGCCCGACGGCCGCCGATTGATCTTCTCGTCGGCGCGGGCGGGCGCAATGAATCTCTTCTGGCAGGCAGCCGACGGCACCGGCGCGGTCGAACGACTCACCGAAAGTCCCAACCTCCAGAGCGCGACGGCCATCTCGCCAGACGGCCGCCTCCTCCTCTTCAACGAAGCGGCACCGAACGCGGGCGAGGACGTCATGCAGATGGCGCTGGACGGGACGCGGCGCGTCACGCCGCTCGTGCAGTCCCGGTTCGCCGAGCGGAACGGAG